>CACZDG010000032.1 GCA_902779865.1 uncultured bacterium | reverse complement strand
AGCTCGACGCCTACCACGCCAAGCTCGTCCGCGACAACGCCGGGCTCCCCGAGGAGATGAAGGCGATGCTCGAGCAGGTCGCGAACGTCCCGCTCGGCGTGCCCGACGACGATCACAGCGAGTTCAAGGTCTCCTCGCCCCTCGCCGGCGGCGTCGACGAGGTGCAGCAGGCGATCCCGCCGCCGCCCGAGGGACCGCCGCCGATCGTCCACCACGACATCGGCTCGGCGAGGTGCGCAATGCGGCCTCCTCGGTGTTCGAGCGCGACGAGACCACCAACCGCGTCAAGTGGGAGGACAAGGTGGTCAACGCGGAGACGGGCGAGACGAAGAAGGTGCCCGTTTTCCGTCCGAACATCCCCGGTACCGCCATCCTCAACCTCCAGTCGTGGCTCTCCGCCACCTACAATGACCTCCGGAGCGCATCGGGCAACATCCTCCAGGCGACGAAGGTGTGGTTCTACGAGGCGATCTTCGGCTCCGGCAAGTTCCATGGCGACACCCACTCCGGCAACCTCATGATCGGCAGGAACGACATCACCTTCATCGACTTCGGCAACCTCTACCAGCTCAAGTCCAACCGCGCGGACGGCGTGAACGAGCGCCACGAGCTGTTGCGCGTGATCATGGGCGCGGCATTCCGCGACAAGGACTTCGTGCTGGCCGGATTCGAGAAGTTCCTCTCCCCAGAAGGCAAGGCCGCCCTCGCGGCGAACCGCAAGAAGGCGGAGGCCATACTCGATTCCGTGCTGAGCAAGTCCAAGGGCGGGTTCTCGTTCAACATAGTTTACCGCCTGCAGGCGGCGGTCGCGGAGCTGCAGAAGCTCGGCCTCGAGCTCCCCCCTCAGATCAACTGCTTCATCCAGTCGCTCGTGCGCCTCTCGAACAGCGTCGTGGAGATCAACACCATAATGAACCAGTGCAAGGCCATGCTGGAAGCGACCCAGACGATGGTGCGGTCCCCGGCTCCGGTGGACGATCTCGACCTCATCGGCAAGATATTCAACGAATTCGCGTCGGAGGCCGGGCAGAAGCTCGTCCCGCAGCCCAACGGCAGGAAGTACCCGGCCTACATCGTGACCCTCATGTCCAATGCGTACGGCGGCGCCAGCGACAAACCCGGACACGCGATGTTCTTGCCGGGCGGAACATACCACACCAAGGTTCTGAACAGCATCAAAAACGCCGCGAATCCCCTTGCGAGGGCCGAGGAGCTCTACAACAAGCTCGTCTATCACGCCGACCGCGCGCACAATCCGCTCCAGGATGTGCAGATCGAGAACAACCTCGACCCCGCCATGAAAAAGTTCCGCGAGGACTGGCCGAACGCCAGAACGCCGCAGGAAAAGGATGCTGTCATCAAGGCGTTCACGGACACGTTCGCCAGGAGCGAGGCCGGCCTTCTCCAGTACATGATGCTGTACGGCAGGGAGACCGCAAGAACCGTCATCGGAAATCCCAAGACCTTCGCCTCGGCTATCACCGACATCCTCTTAGGCAAGTTCGACGCCCTCTCCGAGGGACTTGACGAAAAAGAAGAGGGAAAGCTCAAGGGCGATGTCTATTTCGTTGCGACGGGCAAGCTCGGCCTCGGCTACTGGGATGCCCTCAAGGAGCAAAAAATCCTCGACGCCCTGATGAAAGACGCCCAGAAGATGGGCGGCGACAAGGACTACAAGGTGGACATCGGAGTGTAAAGTGCAAAATGTAAAGTGGGAAGAGTAAAGTTGAAGGCTGTCGGTGAGATCAAGAGGAAGGCGAATCGCAATCCTTGGGCAAGCCGCGCTTAATGCAGGTGTAGTCTTTTCTGTTACAGGAAACTGACAAATGAATATGAACAAACTGATGACGATTACTGCGGCAATCTGCATTGCTGCGGCGAACTCCAATGCTTACGCCGGCGACATGGAGCTGTGGTACCGAAGCGAGGCCAAGGACTGGGTAGAGGCTCTTCCCGTCGGCAACGGACGCCTCGGCGCGATGGTGTTCGGCGGAGTTGAGAGCGACCGGCTGCTTCTGAACGAGGACACGATCTGGGCGGGTGCGCCAATCGAGGGCGCGGAAGAGATTACGCCGGAGATGATCGTGAAGTGCCGCAAGCTTCTCTTCGAGGGGAAGAACCAGGAGGCCGTGAAGGCGCTTCCAAAGAAGTTCACGCAGACGGCGAGCTACCAGTTCTTCGGTGACTTGGAGATTCGACACGTCCTTCCCGACGGTAAAACCGAGGGCTACCGTCGTTCGCTTTCGCTTGATGACGCAGTGGCGCGGACTTCTTTCAAGCGTGGTGGTGTTGGGTTCACCCGCGAGATCTTTTCAAGTTTCGCGAAAGACGTCGTAATCTACCGCGTCTGCGCCGACAGGAAGGGCGCGGTGTCATTTGAGGCGTCTGTGAAGTCCCCGTTTAATCCGGTGTGTGCCGTTGAGGACGGGCAACTCCTTGTGCGCGGTGCGACGGGAGATTCGCCGCGCATGAAGGGCGGCGTACTGAAGTTCGAGGGACGCATCGCCGTCGTTGCCGAAGGCGGAAGGGCGTCTGCTGCTGACGGCAGGATCGTCGTGGAAGATGCGGACTCCGCGACGCTCTACGTCTCTATCGCGACGAACTACCAGAACTACCGTGACCTCACGGGTGATCCGTATTCAAGGAACCGCGTTGCTGTCTCCGCCGCGCTGAAGGTTCCATACGACAAGGCGAAAGCGGCACATTCCGAGTTCTACCGCTCGCAGGCCAACCGCTGCGTTCTTTCGCTTGGAGAGGACCGTTTTCCGGATAAGTCCACGGATGAGCGCATTCGCGACTTCGCGAATACGGATGACCCGTACCTTCCTGCGTTGTTGTTTCGCTACGGACGGTACATGATGATTTCCGGTTCACAGCCGGGGACGCAGCCGTTGAATCTCCAGGGAATATGGAATCCCCATACGGCACCGCCGTGGCGCGCGAATTTCACGGTCAACATCAACACTGAGATGAACTACTGGCCTGCGGAGGTGACGGGGCTTGGGGATCTGGCGGAGCCACTGTGGCGGCTGTGCGACGAGCTGTCCGTCATGGGCGCGAAGTACGCGAAGGAAGTGTACGGCGCGGAGGGATGGGTTGACCACCACAACACCGACGGCTGGCGGCACGTTGCGCCGACGAGCGGGCCCTCGTGCGGGATGTGGCCGTCTGGCGGCGGCTGGCTAACGATGCACATCTGGTACCACTGGCTCTACACGCACGACCGAGAGTTCCTCGCGAGGCACTACGCAACGCTGAAGGGCGCGGCTGATTTCTTTGCGTCGTACATGGTGCGCGACCCCTCGACCGGCAAGCTCACGGTGTGCCCGTCGTCGTCCCCGGAGAACACGCCGCATGGTGCCGGAAAGTACGGTACCGCCATATCGACGGGTTCGGCGATGGATCACCAGATCGCGCGGGACGTGCTTCGTGCGGCGGCGGAGGCGACTGATATCCTCGGCAAGGAGAAGGCGTATGCCGATAAGCTTCGCGGCGTCGCCGCAGAAGTGGAGCCGCCGCACATCGGGAAATGGGGGCAACTCCAGGAATGGACACGCGACCTTGACAACCCGAGGGACAAGCACCGCCACACAAGCCACCTCTACGCGCTCTATCCTTCGAGCCAGATCACGCCGGAGACGCCCGACCTGTTCAAAGCGGCGAAGGTGTCGCTTGAGGCGCGTGGCGACGAATCGACGGGATGGTCGCTCGCTTGGCGCATGAACCTGTGGGCGCGACTCCTCGACGGCGACAGGGCGTATTCATTCGTGAAGAGGCTTCTGCGTCCGGCAATCATGGAGGTGAAAGGCAAGAGGCGCGAGAGGAGCGGTGTTTACAAGAATCTATTCGACGCGCATCCGCCGTTCCAGATCGACGGCAACTTCGGCGCGACGGCGGGTATCGCCGAGATGCTGCTGCAATCCCACCGCGGCGCGATAGACATCCTGCCCGCGCTTCCGAAGGCGTGGCTGGACGGCAGCGTGAAGGGGCTTCGTGCGCAGGGCGGGTTCGTGGTTGACATTGAATGGAAGGGTGGTGTGCTCGTCAAGGCGACGGTGCGTTCCTTGCTTGGAATCCCGTGCAGGGTCCGTTACGCCGGACGCACGGTGGAACTGAAGCTGGAGAAGGGCGAGTCGCGGGAGGTTGCCGGCGAGCTTCTGGGCCGCAGGTGAATGTCTTGCACAGGGGCGCTGAGAAGCAGCGAACGAAGTTCCCGGATTCTCGTGTTGCGTTGATGAATTTGGCATGAATGAAAATCGGTGCTATTTTTGCCAGACGGAATGTGGTATAATATCAATCCGTTTTTGGAAAAAGAGGCAACATGACACTCGAAGAACTAGAACAGGGCAAGGCGGCGTCGCTGGCGGAGATCGCGGCGGCGGCCGATGCTGATGCCATTGAAAAACTGCGCGTCAAATACGTGGGGCGCAACGGATCCATTCCCGCACTCATCAAGGGCATGAAGGACGTGCCGAAGGAGGATCGTCCTGCGTTCGGCAAGGCCGTGCAGGCTTGGCGTGCGGAGGTGGAGGCAGCTCTCGCCGCGAAGGGCGCTGGCGCACGCGCGGCGGGGCCGGCGGAGGCCGTGGACGCGACGCTTCCTGGTCGTTGGGGCGAGCCCGGCGTGGAACATCCGCTCAGTCGCGTGATCGCGGATGCGGCGCGCATCTTCGGGAAACTCGGCTTCACGGTGGCGGATGGCCCGGACATCGAGAACCCGTTCAACAACTTCACAGCGCTTAACACGCCGCCGCACCATCCGTCGCAGGATCGCAGCGACACTTTCTGGCTCACGGACGACCAGCTTCTTCGTACGCAGACCTCTCCCGTGCAGATTCGCACTATGCTCGCCGCGAAACAGCCGCCCGTGCGCGTGATCTGCCCCGGACGTACCTATCGCCGCGATACGACGGATGCGACGCACAGCGCGAACTTCCACCAAATCGAGGGTTTGTACGTCGATACGAAGCCCGTCTCGCTCGCTGATCTCAAGAGCGTGCTCGCCTACTTCGCGAACGAGATGATGGGCAACGGCGCGGGGGTGCGGTTCCGTCCGCACTTCTTCCCGTTCACCGAGCCGTCCGTGGAAGTGGACTTCACCTGCCACGTCTGCAAGGGTAAGGGCTGCGCGGTGTGCAAGCAGTCCGGCTGGATCGAAATCGCTGGCGCGGGCATGGTCGATCCTCGCGTGTTCCGCCACGTGGGCTGGGATCCCGAGACCGTGAGCGGCTATGCCTTCGGCTTTGGCGTGGAGCGCATCGCGATGATCAAGTATGGTATCCCCGACATCCGCTGGCTCTACGAGAACGACCTCCGCTTCCTCAAGCAGATGGCGTAGGAGTGCTTAGTGCCTAGTGCGTAGTCGTTGTTTATGAGCCAAGGACATTGGCTATGCGGACTACAGCTTCCTCAACGTTTGCGCGTGAGTTGAAGGCGGAAATGCGGATGTAGCCCTCTCCTGCTCGGCCAAAACCAGCGCCGGGAGTGGTGACGACGTTCGCCTCCTTCAGCAACCTGTCGAAGAACGACCAGCTATCGCCCTTGACGTTCACCCAGAGGTACGGGGAATCCGTACCTCCCGTCACGTCGTATCCGAGCTTACGCAGCGCATCCTTCACGATCTTCGCATTTTCAAGGTAGAAGTCGATGGTAGCCTTCGTCTGAGCCGCGCCTTCGGTGGAATAGACGGCCTCCGCGCCACGCTGCGTGATGTAGCTGCAGCCGTTGAACTTCGTCGTCTGGCGACGTGTCCAGAGCGGACGCAACTCCACGGGCGTTCCATCTGCCGCACATGCGACGAGTCCTTTGGGGACGACTGTGTATCCACACCTGACGCCGGTGAAGCCCGCTGTCTTCGAGAAGCTGCGGAACTCTATCGCGCACTCGCGCGCACCTTCACACTCGTAGATCGAGTGCGGGATTCCAGGTGTGCGGATGAACGCCTCGTATGCGGCGTCGAAGAGGATCAGCGCCTTGCGTTCGTGCGCCCAGTCGACCCATTCCTGCAGCTGCGCTTTCGTGGCTGTTGCACCGGTCGGGTTGTTGGGGAAACAGAGGTAAACGATGTCCGCGTCCAGCCCGGCGGGGGAGGGGACGAAACCGTTGGCGGCGTTGCCGTCAAGATAGATGAGCCCGGCGTAGCGTCCGTCCGCGTTCGCGCCGGTGCGTCCGGCCATGACGTTGGTGTCCACGTACACAGGATATACGGGGTCGGGCACGGCGATCTTCACGTCCGCGCCAAACAGCTCCTGGATGTTTCCGCAGTCGCATTTCGCGCCGTCGGAGACGAATATCTCGTCGGAAGCAACGTCAATGCCGTGTTTCTGGAAATCGTTCTGCGCAATTGCGTCACGGAGAAATGCGTAACCCTGTTCGGGACCGTAGCCGTGGAACGTCTCTCTCGCGGCTTCGTCGTCCACAGCCTTATGCATGGCGGCGACAACTGCTGGAGCGAGCGGCTCCGTCACGTCGCCGATGCCGAGGCGGATGATCTTCGCGTCCGGGTGCGCGTCCTGATGCGCCTTCACGCGGTGCGCGATCTCCGTGAAAAGGTACGACGCCTGTATCTTCAGGTAGTTTTCGTTTACGTGTATCATGGCTGTATTCATTCCTTCATTGTTTCAGACGCATGAAAGTATAACATAATTTCTAGCGTTTGAGTTCACTTTCTTTGGGTTGGCGAAATGGGCCTTTAGAACAGCGCACGGACGGCGTCGTCGATGCCGCTGACGTCCACGACCTGCTTCTGCGTGATCGGGGCCTTCTCCATCGCCACAAAGGTGGGCGGCGGATTCATGAGCACGTCGGTGCCGAACGCGCGGAGACACGTTTCCGGGAACTTGTAGGGCGTGGCCGTGGCGGCCACGACGCACGGCACGCCGTCCTTTGGATAGCCGAGCTTGCGCGCGACTGCCGTGGCGACCGCAGTGTGCGGGTCAAGCACGTAACCGCAGCGGTCGTGCATAAGGCGCATCTCGGCCTCGGTCTCCTCGGGCGTTGCGAACGCGCCGACGAATTCCGCTTGGAGTTTCGCGGTGGCGGCGGGGGAGAGCGTGTAGCGTCCCGTGGCGGCGAAGTCGTCCATGAGCTTCTTCACGACCGCGCCGTCGCCGTCGTTGACGAGCCAGAGAAGGCGCTCCACATTGGAGGACTTGCGGATGTCCATCGACGGGGAGTTCGTGACGGTGAAGGCGGGGCCGGGGTCGTAGGTGCCCGTGGCGATGAAGCGCGTCAGGACGTCGTTCACGTTGGAGGCGCACACGAACGTGCGGATCGGCGCGCCGAAGAGCGTCTTCGCGTAGTAGGCGGCAAGGATGTTGCCGAAGTTGCCGGAAGGCACAACGACGTCAAAGGTGGTGCCAATCTTGGAAGCGGCGAGCAGATAGTAGCCCACTTGGGGTACGAGACGGCCGATGTTGATTGAGTTGGCCGAGGAGAGGGTGATGCCGGCGGCTTCGGCCTCGGCGCGGATTTGCGGGTCGGCGAAGATGCGTTTCACGGCGGCCTGGGCGTCGTCGAAGTTGCCGCGGATCGCGATGCCGTGTACATTTGGGGCGGACGGCGTGGTCATCTGGAGACGCTGGATGCGCGAGGTGCCCGTGTTCGGGAAGAACACGGCGATCTCCACGCCGGGGACGTTCGCGAAGCCGGCCATCGCGGCGGAGCCGGTGTCGCCGGACGTGGCGGTGAGGATCAGCACGCGCTTGCCCTGTGCGGCGGCGACCATCAGGACGGGCAGCACGGAGAGGGCCACGTCCTTGAACGCGCCCGTGGGGCCGTGGAAGAGCTCGAGGATCTTGAGACCGTCCGCGTCGACGAGCGGCACGGGATCGTCGGCCGGGAACTTCGCGAGGAGGTTGCGGATCGCGTCCTCGCGCACCGTCTCGGGCACGTCATCAAAGAGCGAGCCCAAGGCGGCGCGTTCGGCGTCGGCGAGCGTGGACCAGTCGCCCCCGGTTGGGGCGGGACGGGCGCTCGGGACGAACAAGCCGCCGTCGGGCGCAAGCCCGCGCAGGATGGCCTCAAGAGATGTGACGGAACAATTGGAACGCGTGCTGGTGAATGTCATTTACTTCGCCTCTTCGAGGACGGACTTGTAGTCGAGGACGGGGTGTCCGGCGGCGGCGAGTGCGGCGCAGGCCTTCTCGTTGTCGTCGAAGTGGAACACGAGGACGGCCTTTTCGCCGTGGTGGAACGCGAAGGCATAGGAATACTCGATGTCCACCTTCGCGGCGTCGAGCACGTCGAGGATCTCGGCCATGCCGCCGGGGCGGTCGGGTACCGTGACGGCCACGACCTCGCGCATGTTCGCGACGTGGCCGGCCTTTTTCAGAACCTCCTTCGCCTTGTCGTGATCACTCACGATCATGCGCACGATGCCGAACTCGGCGGTGTCGGCGAGCGAGAGGGTGACGATGGAGATGTCCGCGTTCGCGAGCGTGCGGCAGATGTTCGCGAGCTGGCCGGGGCGGTTTTCGAGGAAGACGCTGATTTGGTTGATGGTCATTGATTTTCTCCTGTGCGGCGCGCGCGGGGCGCACGCCCTACCGTTACTTCTTTCTGTTGTCGATGACGCGCTTGATCTTGCCTTCCGAGCGCGGAAGGGTGTTGGGCTCCACGAGGGAGATCTTCGGCGTGAGGCCGATGATCGACTTCACGGCGTCGAGGACGCGCTTGCGGAGGTTCTCCATGTGGCGGATGTCGTCCGAGAACGCGGCGTCGGTGACCTCCACCTTGATCTCGAAGCGGTCGAGCGTGTCGGTGGACTCGAGGACGATCTGGTAGTGCGGGGCCACTTCGGGGACGCGGAGGAGTCCGGCCTCGATCTGTCCCGGGAACACGTTCACGCCGTGGATGATGAGCATGTCGTCCGAACGGGCGGAGATGCGGTCCATCACGCGCATGGTGCGTCCGCACGGACACTTCTCCGTGTGGAGGCGCGTGAGGTCGCGCGTGCGGTAGCGGATCATCGGCGTGCCGCAGCGGGAGATGGTGGTGAACACGAGTTCGCCGATTTCGCCGTCGGGGAGGGGCTCGAGCGTGTCCGGGTCGATGATCTCGGGGTAGAAGTGGTCTTCCCAGATGTGGAGTCCCGTGCGGTGCGGACACGCGCCGGCGACGCCGGGGCCGGAAATCTCGGTGAGACCGTAGATGTCGTGGGCGATGATGCCCGTCTCGCGCTCGATCGTCTCGCGCATTTCGTCGGTCCACGGCTCGGCGCCGAAGATGCCGTGGCGGAGCTTCGTGTCGCGCCGGAAGTCCACCCCCTGCTTCTTCGCTTCGTCCATGATGCGGAGGAAGTAGGAGGGCGTGGCGGCGATGGCGGTCACGCCGAGGTCGCGCATGAGCATGATCTGGCGTTCGGTGTTGCCGCCGGAGATGGGCAGCACGGCGCAGCCGAGTCCCTCGCCGCCGTAGTGGAGGCCGAGGCCGCCGGTGAAGAGTCCGTAGCCGTAGGCGACCTGGATCACGTCGCCCGCGCGGATGCCGTACATCGTGAGGCAGCGCATTGCGCCGTTCTTCCATACCTCGATGTCCTGCATCGTGTTCGGGATGCAGATGGGCTTGCCCGTGGTGCCGGAGGAGCAGTGGAAGCGGACGATTTCGTCCATCGGCGCGCCGCGGAGTCCCATCGGGTACTCGTCGCGGAGGTCTGTCTTCTTCGAGAAGGGCAGCAGCTTGATGTCCGCGAGCGTCTTGATGTGCTCGGGTCTGACGCCGCGCTCTTCACAACGCTTGCGGAAGAGGGGCACGCGCTCGTAGGCGTACTTCACCGTCCACTGCAGACGGTGAAGCTGGAGGGCGCGGAGGGGTTCGACGGGCATGTAGTCCATCGCCGACACGGGATGCGTGGGCGAGTTGACGTCATGTGGTAGTTCTGGATATACCATGCTTTCCTTTCTTGTGTTTTGTTTAAAAAATCAATTGCGGTCGATCTCTTCGAGGACGGCGAGGAGCGTCGCCATGTCGGCATCGGTTCCGATTGAAATGCGTAGCCGGTCCCCTGTGCGCGGACCAGGGAAGTAGCGCACGAAGATGTTATGCTGGCGCAGTTTCTCGAACACCTCCGAGGCAGGACGGTGCGCTGGCTTAGCGAAGATGAAATTCGTCTGCGACGGCAGCACGTCCCAACCTCGCGCGCGTAGCGCGTCAACTGTCTCGTCACGCGTCTTCTGCACCTTTGCGGCGTTGCGCTTCATCCACTGGAGGTCTGAAAGGGCGGCGAGCGCCACGGCCTGAGCGACGGCGTCTGCGTTGTAGGAGTCCTTGACCTTGTACAGCGCATCGATCAGGTCGGCGGGGCCGACGCAGTAGCCGAGGCGGAGCCCTGCGAGCGAGAACGACTTGGAAAGCGTGCGCATCACTATCACGTTCTTGTTGTCTGGGGCGGTCGCGAGCGGCATGCACGTTTCGTCCGCGAAATCGGCGTACGCCTCGTCTATGAGCGCAACTCCTGGGAATCGTTTTGCGAATTCGGCCACCTGCGCGCGCGGGTAGCGCACTGACGTCGGCGCGTTGGGGTTCGTGAGCAGGAAGAGCGCAACGTCCCTGCCGCCTTCGCGCGTCACGGGATCGGTCCAGGTGAAGTCCGCTGCGAGCGGCGACGGCACGAACGGCACGTTGCGGATTGCGGCGAGGGTCTTGTAGAGCGAGTAGCTCGGGTCGAAGGAGCCAATCGACTCGTCGTCATCCACGAACGCGCGCGCGGCGAGCGTCAGCACCTCGTCCGATCCGTTCCCCACGAACACGCGTTCCGGCACTGTGCCGTCGCGCTCCGCGATCTTCGCGCGGAGTTCGGTGAACACAGGATCGGGATAGCGGCGGAGCCGATCGAGGTCGAACGACTCCAGCACCTTGCCCACCAAAGGAGAGGGCATATACGGGTTCTCGTTCGTGTTGAGCTTGATTACGCTCCGGTCTTTGGGCTGCTCGCCGGGTGTGTACGGCGTCAGCGCCTGCACTGATTTTGCGATTCTCATTTCTTTTCGCCCTCGGCATCTTCTTTCGTCTTGATCAGCACGGCGCTTGTGTGGCACGCGCGGCGAGCGAGGATGAAGAAGAGGTACTTTTCGTCTGCATAGCGGCTTGTAAGGTTTGCAACGGAGGTTACGCCCTCGATCTCCATTTCGCGGTTCAGCACCTTCATGTTGTTCTCGAGGTTGACAGTGTTCCGGAA
Organism: uncultured bacterium; assembly: GCA_902779865.1. GTDB lineage: Bacteria > Verrucomicrobiota > Kiritimatiellia > RFP12 > UBA1067 > RUG572. Next base: position 16,058 of record CACZDG010000032.1, on the reverse strand, counting down.
AAACCTGCACGAGTTTTCGTTGGGACGATCGGGGTTGCCGCTTGCAATTGGTATGAAGTTTAGGAACAGCCACACGGAATTCTCGATCTCAACCACGGCGGCGGGAGTGTAGCCGCCGTCAACCTTCACGCCCTCGAACTCCGAGGACTTCAGCACGCTCATGCATCCGTTGAAAAGCATGGCCGCGAGCAGTGTGAATAATGCAGTCGTCTTCATTGCTCATCTCCGTCTGGAATGGTGTTGAGGAGCCTGCGCATCTCCGCGTTGAGGTTCTTCTTGTCGCGCTTTTGGGATTCGCTTGAGACCTCATTGGGCTTGCCGGGTTTGCTTGCATTTTCGCTGGGCTTTTCTTTCGCCACCAGCGAGCACGAGTACTGCAGTTCACGGTAGGAGATCAGGTACGGCACTGGCAGCGACACCCCGCCAATGCCTATGGACATCAGCACCTCAGCGTTGTTGAACAGGTTCACGTCGGTCGCGTTGCACTCGCGCGCGGCGGCGTACTTCATTAGCCTCCTCTGGAGGAGGTGCTCGTTCACGTCGTCGCGGAAGAACACCCACGGCGTCCTACGTATCTCCTGCGCGTTGCCGCAGACAATCGGCCAGCGGTTGAAGAGGTACCATCCGAAGTTGGACACGACCACGTGCTCAGTGGCCGTTTCATGCGTGCTTTGCAACTTTAGCGTACGCCCTGCAGAGGCTCCCAGCGGCGTCGTTTCAAAGTTGAAACAGCCGGCCAGAAGGACGGAACATGACATTGCAAGTAACTGTTTAGATTTTCTCACGGCGGAAATTATACCAAATTGCCTTGACTTCTGCGCCTAAAAAATCATAAAATGTTTATCAACCAATGAGCAAACTAGTTGACAAGATTTCAAAGTTCGTGTTCTTCCTGCTGCTGACGGGCATCGTCGTGGCGGGAATAGTCGCGTCTTACCCGCGCTACTTGCGCATGAAAAGCCTGAACAGGGAGAAGGAGCGCTGCCTCCAGCTGGTGGAGGAGAAGAAGGCGGAAATCGCCGAACTCAGGGAGCAGCAGCGCCGCTTCAACGTTGATCGCGAGTTCATCGAGAAGCTGGCGCGTCGCAACCACCGCGTCTATCCAGGCGAACTCGTGTTCATCTTCGACGACTAGGCGGAGCGTCACGGATGGCTCGTTTCCTGCGTTTCATGTTCGCGCTTGCGGCGCTGCCGTTTGCATACGCGCTTGCGCTCGTTTTCGTGGACGCCTTCCGATTGATGCCGCTTTCAGGGTCTGGCTTCCTTCCGCCGGGTGCCCTTTGGCTGTCCGCCGGTTTCATGCTTTTCCTCGTTCTATGGGTGTTCATGCCCGCTCCCGTGCGGTTGTATGTGCTTGGGCACGAACTGACCCACGCGCTCTGGGGACTCGCCTTCGGCGCGAAGCCGTCCAACCTGAAGGTCGGACTGAAGGGCGGGAGCGTCATGCTCACGAAGTCAAACGTCTGGATCACTCTCGCCCCGTATTTCTTCCCGTTCTGGACTGCCGTCGTGGGACTTGTTGCGTTGGTCGTGCGCTGCTTCGTCACGCCGTTGCCTTGCCCCGGCGCATGGCTGTTCGCAGTTGGGTTCTCATGGTGCTTCCACGTATGCTTTACGCTCCGTTCACTGTTGCAGGTGCAGCCGGACGCGCAGGAGTACGGCTACTTCTTCTCTTACGTGTTCATCTGGATACTCAACGTAGTCGGCGTGATTGCGTGGATCGTGTGTACGAGCGAGGTGACGTGGCGCGCAATCGGGCACAGCCTTGTGGCGCGTACGTCGTCTGCCTATCTCGCCGTCGCGCATTGCGGCGTGTGGCTCTATGAATCTGTACGTTCACTTTCCGTTCTGCAGGGTTAAGTGCGCGTATTGCGCCCTGCACTCCAGTGCCGGTTCCACTCCCGCCGCCCGACGCGAATACTGCGTCCGCATCGCATCCGAGATCGCTGCGCTCCAGCCCTGCGTGTTTTCCACGATCTACTTCGGCGGCGGGTCTCCCGCGTTATGCGACCTCGTTCCCGTTTTCGACGCAATCCGTGAGCGCGGTCTCGCCTCGGCTGAAACTGAGTTCACGGTGGAACTGCATCCGCTGGACGTCTGCCACGATGTGCTGGATATGCTGAAACGGGGGGGCGTGAACCGCATCTCGCTCGGCGTGCAGAGTCTTGATGACGATACGTTGAAATCCATGGGACGCCTCCACACCGCTTCCGAGGCGGAAGCGGCGTTCCGTTTCGTTCGTGCGGCGGGATTCGTGAACGCAGGCATCGATCTGATTGCCGGTTGGCCGGGGACGACGGACGAATCATGGCGCTCTACCATGAAACGTGCGACGGCGCTAGGACTCGACCATTGCAGCGTCTATTCGCTCATCCGTGAACCGAAAACGCGACTCGACCTCGCAGTGCGGCGCGGGAAAGTGTTACTGCCATCCGACGACGAGGCCCTTGCACAGATCGACGTTGCGCGCGAGGTGCTTGCGGACGCGGGATTTTCCCGCTATGAGATATCGAACTACGCCCGCCCTGGACGCGAATGTCGGCACAACCTCGCCGTCTGGCGCGGAGAGGACTACATCGGAATCGGCGAAGGTGCGCATGGAAGGGTGGGCCTCGTGCGCACCGAAAGCGGCGTTGAAACCACTGTCACGCCGGAAGAGGACGCCGTCGAGCGCGCGATATTCGCCCTGCGCACGAGTGAAGGGCTTTCCCTCGAACGCATCGCCCGCATGTGGCCAATCCTAGTGCCGCGCATTCCAGCCTGGCGCGAGACGCTGGAGTTCTTCAAGAGGCAGGGGCTGTTGCAGGACGCCTACCGCCTCACACCACGCGGTACCGAGGTTTGCGACTCAATCCTCTCCGATTTTCTAGTATGAATGCAAAGACTTGCAACACCGGCAATCTCTTCTGGAATACGTTCATCAACATGAGCACTTGATACTGGCGGCGTTTTTTTGCTATACTTCTCCCATGAGAAAATTGGAACTTTGCCGTATCGACTCCGCCGTGGCGGCGGTGTTTGGTTTTGCCGTAATGTACGCAGGCGTCGCCGTTGCTGCGGAAACGCCCCTGGTGCGCGGTGCCGAGAAGGCCGTCGCCGTCGCTGAAAGCGTCGAGGGACGCGAGGAGGTGAAGCTCGTCGCGACCATCGGGCCGGATACATACGACTTTGACCAGGCCATGTGGTGCGAGCCGGTGTTCGTGATGAAGGACGGCACGCGCGTGGACGCCACGACGCTCGAACTCCGTGCGCCGAAGGCCGGATGGGGCAAGGTGGAGGTAAACCGCGTGAACTGGAACGGCTCGAAGGTCGCGAAGGTCGGCGGCGAACCGTTTAGGCGTTTCATCTGTGCGCATGCGCCGTCCAGCGTGATACTGCCCGTTCCGAATGGTGCGGTGCGCTTTGAGGCGAAGGTCGGGTTGACCGCGCCGAAGGGGAAGGGCAGCTGCACGTTCAAGGTGGAGGCGGGCGACTTCTCCCGCCGCGAACGCGCCGAGCAGATGGCGTCAAGGGTGCGTGGCTGTCTGGAGGCGGTTGACCGCCTCGCAACGTACCGCCGCGAGAAGAATCCAGAGACTGCGGCGAAAGTCAGCGAGGCTTTGTCCGAAGTCGAGGATGTCCGCAAGACCCTCGCCGCAGTTGACGCCGGAAAGGACATGTCTAACGCGGAGATGGACGCCGCCGAGCGCGCGCTTGCGCGCATGGACGGCGTGAAGCGCCGGCTGATGATCGACCTCAACCCTGCTGTGAACTTCGACCGGCTGCTCTTCATCCGCCGCCGCAACAACCGCCAGCACCTGCCCTGCAACTGGCAGAGCAACTCCATGCTCCAGCGCGACGGGCACGACAACGAGTTGTGCGTTCTTGATATTCGCGGCGCGAAGCGCGGCGAGACGGAGGTGTTGTATAAGCCCGAGGGTGGGCGTCCGATCATCGACGTGGAACTCCACTGGAACGCCGACCGCCTGCTCTTCTCCGGCATCGGCGCGTCCAACGCATGGCACGTGATGGAACTCGACCTTGCGTCGCGCAAGGTGCGCCAGGTGACGCGCGACAACGCGGCAGACGTGAACCACTACGACGCCTGCTACGTGCCGGACGGACGAATCATTTTCACCTGTACGGCGCTCAAGTACGCCGTCCCCTGCGTGTGGGGCAATTCGCCAGTCGCGAACCTCTTCCGCTGCAATGCGGACGGCTCCGGCATGGAGCTTCTTGGAAACGACCAGGAACACGCATGGTGTCCGGAGGTGATGCCAGACGGGCGCGTGATGTACCTTCGCTGGGAATACACCGACATCCCCCACGCCAACTCGCGCATCCTCTTCACGTGCAATCCCGACGGCACCAACCAGCGCGCGTTCTACGGAAGCAACTCCTTCTGGCCGAACAGCATGTTCTACGCGCGGCCGATCCCAGGTAAGCCCACGCAGTTCGTGGCAGTCCTCACCGGACACCACGGCCTCCGCCGCCAGGGACAGCTTGGTCTCTTCGACGTGACGAAGGGCACTGAGGAGGGAGAGGGCGCGATCCAGCTGATGCCAGGATACGGCAAGCCCGTCGATCCGGTTGTGCGCGACCAGCTATACAACGGCACGTGGCCGATGAACCTCCACCCATTCCCGCTTGACGACACCACGTTCCTCGTGGCGCGCAAGAACAAGGGCGAGAGGAACTTCTCCATCTATCTCATCGACCGTTTCGACAACGAGCTTTGCCTTCTGCGCGAGGCCGGGCACGACCTATGCGAACCGGTTCCGTTAGTGAAGACGCCCGTGCCTCACGCGCAGCCGGACCGCATCGACCCCGGCTCCAAGACGGCCCAGGTCTATATCGCCAACATCTACGAGGGACCCGGCCTCAAGAACATCCCCGTCGGCACGGTGAAGAACCTGCGCCTCTACACCTACACCTTCGGATTCCGCAACGAGGGCGGTCTTTACGGTTCAATCGGACTTGACGGTCCTTGGGACATGCGCCGCACTCTCGGCACCGTCCCCGTGAATCCCGACGGCAGCGCCTACTTCAAGGTGCCAGCTAATACGCCGATCGCCGTCCAGCCGCTCGACGCCGAAGGGCAGTCCCTTCAGGTGATGCGCAGCTGGTTCACCGCTCGCAGCGGCGAATACCTTTCCTGCGCCGGATGCCACGAGAAGCAGAGCTTCGTGGCGCGTGCGCCGCGCGTAGCTTCGAACATGCCGATCGAGGAGATACGTCCGTGGCGTGGTCCGGAGCGCAATTTCGAGTTCGTCCGCGAGGTGCAGTCCGTCCTCGACGCATTCTGCGCCCGTTGCCACAACGAGCCCGATCCGCCGCAGCGCGAAATGTTCGGCGACAGGAAGTGGAAGCCGGATCTGCGCGGTTCGAGCATGTTGACGAACTGGACCACGAGGATGCACGGACGCGTCGGGCCGAAGTTCGGCGGCAAATTCTCCGTCCCGTACTTCAACCTCGTCCGCTTCGTGCGACATCCCGGCATCGAGAGCGACATCCACCTCTTCGAGCCGATGGAATGGCACGCAGAGACCACTGAGCTGATGATGATGCTCGACAAGGGACACCACGGCGTGAAGCTCTCGGAGGAGGCTCGTGACCGCCTGATTACGTGGATCGACTTCAACACGCCTTACCACGGGCGCTGGCAGACGATTGTTGGCAAGGAGGCGATCGGCAGGGAAAAGCTGCGCGAGGAGCGCCGTGCGCTCTACACAGGTGTGCGGCAGAACCACGAGGACATCGAGACGCCAGCTCCAGTCCTTAAGGATACTTTGAGCAGCAAGAATAAGCCGAAGGGCGGGGAGCCGCTGAAGATCGATGGTTGGCCGTTCGATCCCGCTTCCAAGCCTGCGGCGTCTGCCGCGTCGATCGCGCTTGGCGACGGCGTTGAGATTCCGCTCGTGGCGGTGCCGGGCGGCGCGTTCGTGATGGGCTCTAACGACGCGAAGGCGAAGCGCGACGAACGTCCAGCCGCGAAGGTGGAGGTGAAGCCGTTCCTCATGGGCGCGAGGGAAATCACGAATAGGGAGTTCCGCCAGTTCGACCCGAAGCACGACAGCCGTTGCGAATCCCGCCACGGCTACCAGTTCGGCGTGACCGGCTACGATGTGAACGGCGACGACCTCCCGGCGGTGCGCGTGAACTGGAACAGGGCCGTTGCGTTTTGCGAATGGCTCTCGAAAAAGACAGGGCGCACAGTGCGTCTGCCTACCGAAGCGGAATGGGAGTGGGCCGCTCGTGCGGGTTCAGACAAGCCGTTCTGGTGGGGCGACGTAAAGGACGACTTCGCTAAATACGCAAACCTCGCCGACATCTCGCTTTCCGATTATTCTGGCAACCCCTACGTGCAGGACCGCGAAAAGGCGCGCTATGGCAACACGGAAAATCTCTTCGACAACTGGGTGCCGCAGGCGCACGGCGTGAATGACGGCTCCTTCCTTGAGGCGAAGAGCGGGAAGTGGAAGCCGAATCCATGGGGATTTTACGACATGCACGGCAACGTGTGGGAGTGGACGCAGTCGAAGTACACGCCGTATCCGTACAACGCCGCAGACGGCCGTAACGCGCCTGGCGGCGACGAACGCCGCGTGGTGCGCGGAGGCTCGTGGTATTCGCGTCCGAAGCTCGCAAGAGCGTCGTTCCGCCGCGCCTACCGCCCGTACGCTCCGGTTTACGACGTCGGCTTCCGTGTAGTGGTTGAACAATAGAAACAGTAGAAGAAGAATGGCAATGGCCGAGGCTTGTCATCGGGAATGGGACTTGATAAAATAGAGGCCAACGGATTTAAAGGAAAAAAACATGAAGATTCTCATAGTAGGCAGTGGCGGGCGTGAACACGCGATTACGTGGCGTCTCGCTCAGGACGAAATGAAGCACGAGTTGTACTGTGCGCCCGGGAACGCGGGCACGGCTGCGCTCGCCACAAATCTAGCCATAGGAGCGGAGGATGTGGCTGCGGTCACCGAGTGGGCCGCGGCGAACCGGCCAGACCTAGTGGTGGTTGGGCCCGAAGCCCCGCTCTGCAAGGGGCTTGTCGATTCACTTGAGAAGATCGGCATAAAGGCGTTTGGCCCCGTCGCGGCAGGTGCGCGAATGGAGGGTTCCAAGCGCTTCGCGAAGGAGATCATGGATGCTGCGGGCGTTCCAACTGGGCGCGCGCGTACGTTCTCGGATGCTGCTGCGGCCAAGGCCGCTCTCCCGGAATACGGCCTCCCGGTCGTAATCAAGGCTGACGGCCTTGCCGCAGGGAAGGGCGTAGTTGTGGCCGAGACCACGGAGCAGGCCGAGGCGGCGATTGACGACATGCTCGTGGGAAACAAGTTCGGCGCTGCCGGTTCGGAAGTGCTCGTTGAGGAGTTCCTCCACGGCGAAGAGTGCTCGATCCTCGCGCTCGTCGATGGCGAGTGCGCGGTGCTTCTGCCGAGTTCGCAAGACCACAAGCGCGTGTTTGACGGCGACAAGGGACCGAACACCGGCGGAATGGGAGCCTATTCTCCCGCACCGGTCGTGACGGATGCAATGCTTCCTGAAATCAAGGAAAAGATCATAATTCCCGTTATTCGCGAACTTCGGAAGCGCGGCATCACCTACAAGGGCGTTCTCTACGCGGGCCTCATGGTCACCCCACCCGGCGGCAAGACCGCGCTCAGCGGCAGCGCCGTGAACGTGGTGGAGTTCAACGCCCGTTTCGGCGACCCGGAGACGGAGGCCGTGTTGCCGCGTCTTGGCGGCGATTTCGCGACGGCGCTCATGCACTGCGCGGAGGGATGCCTTACGAACGCCGACGTGGTTGTGAAGCCCGGCGCTGCGGCGACGGTGATCGTCGCTTCCGGCGGCTATCCCGGCTCATACGAGAAGGGTAAGGAAATCACGGGTCTCGACGCCGCGGCGCAGGTGCCGGGCACGATTGTGTTCCACTGCGGCACGAAGGCGGCTGACGGCAAGATACTCACGTCGGGCGGACGCGTCCTTTCCGTGACGGGAACCGGCGCGACGCTGCGCGAGGCTGTGGACGCCGCATACGCGGCCGTCGGACGCATCTCGTTCGACAAGGCCTTCCACCGCACCGACATCGCCCACTGTGCGTTTGAGCGTGGCTGAACCCGTTATTTGAAAACACTGGAGGATTTATACATGGACTCACCCAACCCCATCGTTGGAATCGTCATGGGCAGCGACAGCGACTGGCCCCTCGTCAAGAAAGCCTGCGACACGCTCGATTCATTCGGCGTGCCGTACGAGACGCGCGTGATAAGCGCGCACCGCACTCCCGACGTTGCGCTCGACTACGCCACGACCGCTGAAGGGCGCGGCATCAAGGTCGTCATAGCCGCCGCCGGCGGCGCAGCGCACCTTGGCGGCGTTCTCGCCGCCGGGACGGTGCTGCCCGTCATCGGCATTCCCGTTGCCGGCGGCGCGTTGAACGGCTTGGACGCGCTTTACGCGACGGTGCAGATGCCCTCAGGTGTGCCCGTTGCAACGGTCGCCAGCGGCAGCGCCGGGCCGACGAACGCCGCGCTCCTCGCCGTGCAGATACTCGGCACGGCGGACGCCGCGCTGCGCGAGAAGTTCCGCGCGCACAAGGAAACGCTCCGCGCAAAAGTCGCCAAGGCCAACGAACGCATACACCAGCCGGAATGAAGCTGCGCGTTTTCGGAAGCGGGTCGAAGGGCAACGCCCTCGCGCTGCGAAGCGGCAACACGCTGCTTTTCGTGGACTGCGGTTTCACGTGTCGGGAACTTGGCAGGAGGATGTCCGCGTGCGGCGTCGATCCTGACGACGCATCCGGTCTCTTCTTCACGCACGACCACACTGACCACTGCAAGGGACTTTCCACCTTCCACAATCGCCATCCGCAGGTGCCGCTCTACGCGAACGGCAATACGGCGGACGCCATCTCCGTGCTGACTGGCGTGGACGAAGGCTGGCGGGTGTTCGAGACGGCGGAGACGTTTCAGGTGGGGGATGTGTCCGTCACGTCGTTCTCCATCCCCCATGACGCCGCTGACCCCGTGGGATATCTTTTCGACGACGGCGAAAGCGCGCTGTTCGTGGGCACGGACATGGGCTCGGCTACATTTGGCGTTAAGGACGCGCTCGCGCGTGCGACGTGCGCCGTGCTGGAGTCGAACCACGACCCGGTGCTGCTTAAGATGTCCGACAGGCCGGTGTCGCTGAAGCAGCGCATATCCGGCCGCTGCGGACACCTCTCTAACGGCGACGCTGCCGACCTCGTGCGCGAGGTGCGTCCGCCTCGCCTGAAGACCCTCCTGCTCGCACACCTGTCGCAGCAGTGCAACGCGCCGTACCTCGCCCGCGAAGCAATGGAGCCTGCCGTCGCCGACCTCGGCCGGAACGTGACGCTGGACGTGCTCGAACAGGATTCCCCAAGCGCACTCTACGAGTTCTGAAGCCATGACCGCAGCCGACATCCCCGCAGTAAACCGTCTGCTCAAGAAGGAGTTCAGGGCGCACTCCGCGCCAATCATCGAACTCATCCAGGCGCAGACACACGATCCGTTCTGCGTGCTGGTCGGCACGATACTGAGCGCTCGCACCAAGGACGCCTGCACGGCGGGCGCGGTGCGGCGTCTATTCGGGGAGATGGGCGGCACCGCCACGCCGGAAGCGCTGGAGGGGATTTCCGTTGCACGGCTTGAAAATCTGATATACCCTGTCGGTTTCTACCGTGACAAGGCGCGCCACCTCCACGCATTGCCCGGCGTGCTGCGCGAGAAGTTCGGCGGCGTGCTGCCGCACACCGTTGAGGAACTGTGCGAACTTCCGGGCGTGGGGCGCAAGACGGCGAATCTCACCGTGGCCGTCGGTTTCGACCTGCCTGCGATCTGCGTGGACGTCCACGTGCACCGCATAACAAACCGACTCGGTCTCATAAAGACCAAGACTCCGTTCGATACCGAGATGGCGCTGCGCGGCATCCTCCCCGTACGCTATTGGAAGACGTGGAACTCGCACCTCGTCTCCTTCGGGCAGACGCGCTGCTTCCCGCGCAACCCCAACTGCGCCGACTGTCCGATACGTCCCTATTGTCCCACAGCCAAGAAGGCGGCGCAACCCGTCTAAATCATTCAATAGAAGCATAAGGGCTTGCGTTGTGGCTCTGATTGTGATATACTAACGTCGATTTTTCAACCAACAAGGAACAAGAAACATGAAGATGATGTGGCAGCCCTCGAAGATTAAGCGCGCGAGGAAGATCGGTTTCCGCGCACGCAAGGCGACTAAGGGCGGTCGTAAGGTGCTGGCGAACCGTCGTGCAAAGGGCCGTAAGCGCCTGACTCAGGTCTAAGGGACCGTTTCGTGCATGTCCACGCGGCTCCCCGGAAAGAAGTACAAGAGCGTCTTCGACCGGGGGCGCCCGTTGCGCGGGCGTCTAATGACCGCGTGGATGCTGCGTTCGGAGGACGCCGGCCGGCAAGCCGGCGTTGTCGTTTCCAAGAAGAGCTTCCACGACGCCGTGGACCGCAACCGCGCCAAGCGTATTTTGCGGGAGGGGTTCCGTCTCCTTGTGGACGAAATGCCGGCGGACGCGGACTGGGTTCTCGTGGGGCGCGGTGCGCTCAAGGGGCGGCGCACTGCGGACGTGATGAACGAACTGCGGTATCTGGTGAGAAAATGCGCACGTTGATGATTGCATTCATCCGGGCGTACCAGGTGGTGTTGAGTCCTCTCTTCCGCGGGTGCTGCCGGTTTGAGCCGAGCTGCAGCAACTACGCGATAGAGGCGATACGACTCCATGGGGCGCTGAAGGGGTTTCTACTTGGCGCATGGCGAATCCTCAGATGCCATCCGTTCGGAGCGCATGGATATGATCCCGTGCCGCCGCCGGGTCGGTGGCGCAATGATTGTGAAAAATGGAAAATGGAATGTGAGAGAGCATGAACAAGACTGACAAACTGATTGCGGTTGCGCTTGGTCTTCTGCTTGCCGGATACGTGTGGTATTCCTTCAAGCAGTCGAAAAAGGAGGCCGAGGCGCAGGCGCAGTATCAACGCGACCTTGCCGCATGGGAGAAGGCGCACCCGGAGGAAGCCGCGCGCGAAAAAGCCGCAGCGCAGGCGCAACAGCAACCGACCGCTCCGGTGCGGCAACCTGTGGCGGAGAAGCCCGCCACGCCCGCGAAACCAGCAAAGCCGCATGCGTCGGAGAAGTTAGTCGTTCTGACCAATGCGCAGAAAAAGGCGTCGTTCGTGTTCTCAACGCACGGCGCAACCTTGAAGCAGGCCACGCTATTCGAGTTCGCGACCCTTGCCGGGGAGCAGGGATCGGACAATCCTCCGCTTACGCTTGACTTCGCGCAAGCCCCGGCGCTTGCGCTTTCGGGCGTGCCCGGTCTTGACGCCGATGCGGACTGGATGGTTAAGGAGCGCACTGAAAACAGCGTCACGTTCGCCGCCGGAACTGCAACGCGCACGATCACCCTGAAGGACGACTACCAGATTTCGGTCAAGGATAGTTTCAAGGACGTTGCATCCACGTCTCCAGTGCAGCTTTCGCTCGGCGTCATGTCCCGCGGGACGAAGGACGGACTTCTTTCCATAGACTCCATGTTGCTTGAAGGCGAGAAGCCGGGCGTCCGCCATTGGGACGAGGAGGAGCCGCTGCAAAGCTATCTTTCGAGCGGCGTCGGCGGTGGGTGCAGCTGTTCCGGCGGCAAGGCGGCGATTCTTTCGCAGACCGCAACGAAGTCCGTTCCAGGCACGTCAAAGTGGGTTGCGGTCAAGAACGGGTACTTCGTCTCGGCGTTGTTCAACTGCTCTGAAAATCCATCAGGTTTCTCCGCCACGGTCGCGCGCGACACCTCCGTGAACACCTACGTGCCGCAGACCGTCTCTGCCGCCGCAGAGTTCAAGTCCCTTGGCGCTGAGCGCGAATACACGCTGTACGTTGGCCCGAAGCGGCAGTCGCTGCTGTGGAACCTCGGATTGCAGGACGTGATGGAGTTCGGCATGTGGCGGTGGCTCTGCTACGGGCTCGTGTGGGTGCTCAACCTCTTCTATGCGTTGATTCCGAACTACGGCGTCGCAATCATCCTGCTGACGATCCTCGTGCGCCTCGTATTCTGGCCGCTGACGCACAAATCGACGATCGGCATGAGGAAGATGCAGGAAATACAGCCGCTGATGAAGGAGATTCAGAAAAAGTACAAGGGCAATCCGCAGCGCCTCCAGCAGGAGACTTGGCAGCTCTACCGCGAGCACAAGGTGAACCCGCTTTCGAGCTGTCTTCCCATGATTGTGCAGATTCCCGTGTTCTTCGCGCTCTTCGTGGTGCTGCGCGGCGCGGTGGAACTGCGCTACGCGCCGTTCCTGTGGATAAAGGACCTTTCGCAGCCGGAGGCGCTCTGCGCAAGCTGGTTCCCGTTCGGCGGACTGAACATCCTTCCGATTCTCATGGCCGTGACGATGGCGCTCCAGAGCGCGCTCACGCCGTCCGCAGGCGACAAAAGCCAGCAGCGCATGATGATGGTGTTCATGCCGATAATGATGCTTGTGATGTTCTACAACTTCGCGAGTGCGCTGTCGCTCTACTGGACGTTGAGCCAGGTGCTTTCAATTGCGCAGATGTGGTGGATCCGCAAGAAGTACGGAACTCCCGCGAAGGCGTCCGGCAAGGACGGCGTGGTTGTTCCCGACGCGGTGGAGATGCCGCAGACGCGCCAGATGCGCCGTCATCCGTCAGGAGGGCACAATGGCGAATAAGAAGATACTCCTTCTGAACGGCCCAAACCTCGCGTTGCTGGGCACGCGCGAGCCGGCGATCTACGGCACCACGACGCTGTCGGACATCGTTTCCACCACGCGCTCCGCAGCCGAGGCGCGGGGATGGACGCTTGACTCGTTCCAAAGCGACGTTGAGGGCGAGCTTGTTCGCGTCATCTGCAGTGCGCGGGGAAAGTACGACGGTATCGTCATCAACCCCGCTGCCTACACCCATACGAGCGTCGCTCTCCACGACGCCATCAAGGCCTGCGAGGTGCCTACCGTAGAAGTGCATCTCTCCAACGTTTACGCCCGCGAGGGCTACAGGCACGAATCGCTCACCGCGCCCGCTTGCGTGGGGCAGATATGCGGTTTCGGGGCCAAGGGGTATTTGCTTGCGCTGGACGCGCTTGCCTAGTGGAAGGGCGGTTCTATGCGTCCCGGATTCTGGCAGGTCGTAATCATAATCGCGCTGATCGTCATGTTCTTCGGCGGTCCGATCGGCGCGTTTATACGCGGAATCAAACGGCGCTCCGCTCCGCCGCCTCCGCCACCTCCGCATCGGCCGAGCGGACGCAGGGTCCGCGCCTCCGAGGACATCGTTGACGCCGAAATCGTGGAACAACGCCAAAACCCGGTATGAGAAATCGGCGCACAGACCTTCGGCTTCTCAAAGTCGTCACTGTGATGTCAATCCTGCTCGCAGGTTCGGTCCATGCCGGACCATGCGGAAAGCGGCCGAACATCCTGCTTGTGCTGGCGGACGACCTTGGCTACGGCGACGTGGGCTTTTCTCCGTTCGCACAGACGAACGCCCTCGCACGACTTCGCACGGCCAACCTTGAACGACTTGCCGCAGGCGGTGTAGTGCTTACATCCCACTACGCCGCAGCGCCGGTTTCCGCTCCCAGCAGGGCGTCGCTCATCACGGGACGCGTTCAGGGCGCGTGTTCCCTGCGCGACAACTGCTTCGACAGGCCATTCTCCGAGACTAACACGCTCGCATCAGTTCTGCATGGCGCAGGATACGTCACATGGGCCGTTGGGAAGTGGGGCGTTGCCGGTGGCGGCGAATCTGGCAAACCCGTTACGTCGCACCCGCTCGACAGAGGATTCGACTACTTCTACGGATTTCTCGATCATCTTGCCGGGCACACCTACTACCACTACGAGGGACACCTCAACCATGCGTTCATGGGCATAACCGAGAACCGCACGAACGCAACGGCGTCGGCCGAGGGCATATACTCCACAGACCTCTTCGCTGCGAAGGCGAAACAACTCATCGCAAGCCACGTAAAGGATCGTCCAGAAGTTCCGTTCTTCCTCTACCTCGCGGTCAACGCCGTCCATGGTTCAGGACGCGATGGCGGTAAGTTAAGAAACCGTTCCACGCTCCATGTGCCGGGGCGTCCGTATCCGGCGGAAGGCGTCAGCTGGCCGCTTACGCCTGAAGCACCCGAAGTCCGCAACACGTGGGTCGATCCCGCATACCGCTCGCTCCCCGACAAGCCCGCAAGGTATGCAACGACGATTTCCCGCATGGACGACGCAATCGGCGACATAATGCGCACTCTCGACACGCTCGGCATCGCCGACAATACGCTCGTCGTTTTCACCTCCGACAACGGCCCCGCCGACGAATACGGCGCGGACCCTGCGAACTTCCAGTCGTCGGGACCGTTCGACGGACTTAAACGCGACGTGTTCGAGGGCGGCATGAGGGTCCCGGCGATAGTTCGTTGGCCAGCAGCAGTTCCCGCCGGAAAGATGGACACCTCCCCGTCGCAGTTCCACGACTGGATGGCCACGTTCGCCGCCGCAGCAGGCGTTGCCGCGCCGCCGGAGTCGGAGGGCGTATCGCTTCTGCCCCGCTGGACGGGCGGGAAAGCGTCGCCGTCGCTCGTCTATGCGCAGTATGAGTTTCCATACAGCGGCGCTTCCCAGACCTTTGCGCGCTTCAAGGCGCGGAAGGGCAGCGTAAGAGGCCTTCAGCAGATGGTGCGCTCCGGGGACTTCGTCGCCCTGCGCACAAGGATTCGTGAGGACGGAAAACGTACGCGGCTCTATAACGTTGTCAACGATCCATTTGAGGAGCGCGACCTTTCCTCCGTTCCTGAATATGCCGACATCCTGAAGCGCCTTGAAGCCGTCCTTGACGGGAGATTTCGCGAGTGAAGCCGTTCTCCCTGCTTGTGAAACCTGTTGGCGCTGCATGCAACCTTGCCTGTGACTACTGTTTCTATCTAGACAGGACAAGGTTGTATCCTAACGGCCCCGCCGTGATGCCTGACGCAGTTCTTGACCGGATGCTCGAATCATACCTCGTGCTCCCGTTCGATTCACATTCCATCACCTTTCAGGGCGGCGAACCGCTTCTCGCCGGAATCGACTTCTACCGCCGCGTCGCGGAAAAGGCAAGGAGATTCACCAGGGACGGTGCAAAGGCGAATATCTCCGTCCAGACAAACGCAACGCTCATGACGCCAGAGATGGCGCGCTTGATGGCGGAAGAAAACTGGCTCTGCGGAGTGAGCGCGGACGGCCCTGCCGCAGTACACGACATCCACCGCAGGACTCCGTCTGGCGAACCCACTTACGACGCCGTGGTGCGTGGTATCGCCATGCTTCGCGACGCGGGGTGCGAATACAATGTTCTGGCGCTCGTCACAAATGACAACGTAGGCAACCCGGCGGGCGTTTACCGTCACCTTCGCGACAACCTCGGCGGCGCATGGCAGCAGTACACCGACCACAGGGAAAGCATTACGCCGCAGGAGTGGGACGATTTCCTCTGCGGCGTTATGGATACGTGGATTGCAGACGGAGACATCGGGCGCGTGAGCGTGCGCAACATCGATTCGGTCATAGCTTACGTGGAAAGCGGAATCGCGGGACAGTGCATACTAGCCGACCGCTGCGACGGATACTTCGTCATTGAGCGCAACGGCGATGTTTATCCATGCGATTTCTTCGTCTCGGAACGGACGCTCCTCGGCAATGTGATGACTGACGGTTGGGAGTCGCTTTGCCGGAATCCCATGCGTGTTTCGTTCGCTGCAACGAAATGTCCGCGACATCTTTCACGTATTCCTTCCATGCGCTTCTGCGATCGGATCGTCGCCGCCGTAGATACCACCGCCCTCCACTAACGGAACCTTGTGGAGATGTCCGAAATGGCGGCGGCCATCGGCAAGCATGTTTTTCTCATGGCTCCATTATACCGCATCCCCACGGCATCCGGGGTGCAAAGACTTTTTTCTGCAAGGTCATGCCGATTTCGTGCAGATTACCTGCTTGAGATTGCGCAACCGCCAGTTGAAGAACTCGTCTAGGCGT
>CACZDG010000031.1 GCA_902779865.1 uncultured bacterium | reverse complement strand
CTCGCCGTGGCCCGCGCGGGCGCCGGCGTGAACAACATCCCCCACGCGGAGTACGCGAAGAAGGGCATCGTGGTGTTCAACACCCCGGGCGCGAACGCGAACGGCGTGAAGGAGCTCGTGATCGCGGCCATGCTCCTCGCGAGCCGCGACATCATCGGCGGCGTCGAGTGGGTGAAGGCGAACGCCGCCGACGCGGCGATCAACAAGTCCGCCGAGAAGGCCAAGAAAGCATTCGCGGGCACGGAGATTCAGGGCAAGAAGCTCGGCGTGATTGGCCTCGGCGCGATCGGCCAGAAGGTGGCGAACGCCGCCGTGGCCCTTGGAATGGACGTGATGGGCTACGACCCGTATCTTTCAGTCGATGCCGCGTGGAACCTCAACCGCGCCGTGCAGCACTGTAAGAACGTGGAGGACATCTACCGCGAGAGCGATTTCATCACGATCCACGTGCCGGCGCTCGACTCCACGAAGGGCATGATCAACGCCGAGTCCATCGCCATGATGAAGACGGGCGTGATCATCGTCAACGCGGCGCGCGATGCGCTCGTGAACGAGGCGGACATGCTCGCCGCGCTCGAGAGCGGCAAGGTGCGTCGGTACGTGAGCGACTTCCCGAACTCCACGACGGCGGGCAAGAAGGGCTGTATCGTGATCCCGCACCTCGGCGCATCCACCGAGGAGGCGGAGGACAACTGCGCCGTGATGGCGGTGAAGGAGATGCGCGACTTCCTCGAGAACGGGAACATCGTGAACTCCGTCAACTATCCCGCGTGCTCGCTCGGCCCGACGAACAAGGCCGGACGCGTGGCGATCTGCCACAAGAACGTTGCGAACATGATTGGACAGTTCACGAGCATCCTCGGCAACGCCGGCGTGAACATCGACGCAATCGCGAATAAGAGCCGCGGCGATTTCGCCTACACGCTCATCGACGTCGATGCGCCGATTCCGGCGGAAGTAGTCGATCAGCTCAAAAAGAGTGAGGCCGTGGTCCGCGTTCGCGTGATCAAGTAAAGGAGAGAGGCGGATGGCGGCGTACGGCAACAAGGGCGCGTCAAGCAAGCCCGTCGGCGGAAAGAAGAAAAAGCCCGCCGGCGGACTTCTCGACATGAAGTTCGGCAGCAAGGCCATGGTCCTGAAGCCCGTGGAAGTGCTGCTGTTCACGGGTGAGCTCGCCGACCTCCTCGAGGCCGGCATGACGCTCGGCCAGGCGCTCAGCTGCCTCGCCAACCAGGGCGAAGAGGACAGCGCACAACGCGCCATCTCGCAGGGGCTCTGCCAGGCCATCGTGAACGGCGAGGCGTTTTCGGACGCAATCAAGCGCTACCCCGAGACGTTCCCGCCGCTCTATTCGAACATGGTGCGCGCCGGCGAGTCGTCCGGCGCGATGATCGAGGTGCTTCGCCGCCTCGTTGACCACTACGAGCGCAACGACAACATGCGCGGCAAGATCAAGAGCGCTCTCTCGTACCCGATCGTGGTGCTGTGCTTCGGCGTGCTCGCCGTAATCGCCGCGCTCGTGTGGATTATCCCCCAGTTCCAGAAGGTGTTCGACTCCATGGGCGCGGCGCTCCCGCTGCCCACGCGCATCCTCATCGGCATGAGCCACGGCGTGAAGCAGTGGGGCTGGCTGATGGCGTTGATAATAGGACTCCTCGTGCTCTGGTTCAAGAGGTGGAAGAAGACGCCTGCGGGGCGGCTGCGCGTGGACGGGTGGAAGCTTAAGATGCCGCTCATCAAGGGTATCGTGGCGAATGGCGTTTACGCCTCGCTCGCCTTCACGCTGAAGACGCTGCTCTCAAACGGCGTCAACGTGCTGCAGGCGCTGAAGATTTCCGAGGAGACGTGTGGCAACGCCGTAATCGGACAGGCGCTCGCCAACGCGCGTAAGCGCGTGACGGACGGCACTTCCATCTCCGGCCCGCTCGCGGCATCCGGCGCATTCCCGCGCATGATGACGGACATGCTCGCCGTCGGCGAACAGGCCGGCAACATGACCGCATCGCTCGAACACATCGGCATGCGGTACCAGAAGGACATGGACCGCAACATCACGGCGTTCACGAACGCCCTTGAGCCGATTCTCATTGTTCTCATCGCTGCGGCCGTCGGCTTCGTGGCCATCGCCATCCTCATGGCTGTGTTCAACATGTCGAAGGCACTTGGCTGAAATCCAATCCATAAAAAAATCAGAAAGGAAACAAACCATGAACAACCAGGAAAAACTTACCGCGCGCGAGGCGCTCCGCCAGGGCTTCACCCTGATCGAAATCCTCGTCGTGGTGGCCATCATCGGCATGCTCGGCGCAGTCGCCGTGCCCGCCTACATCAACTACCTCGCGGACGCCCGCATCGCGACCACGCGCTCCCTCATCAAGAATATTGAGGACACGCTCGTGACGTACAACGCGAAGCACGGCGGAAAGTACCCCGACAACCTTGACGTGCTCACGCAGGAGACGGCCGACGAGGACGCGATGCTCCAGGGCGGAATCACCGACCCGTGGGGCAACGACATCAAGTTCGAGAAGCGCGGCAAGAAGCGTCCGCTCCTCACCTCCGCCGGTCCCGACGGCGAGTTCGGCACGGATGACGATATCACCAACATCGAGAAGAAGAAGTAATCCCCGATGCACCGGCGTTCCGGCTTCACGCTGATCGAGATCCTGATCGTCGTGGCCATCATCGGCGTCATGCTTGTGAGCGCCGTGGTGAACGTGGCCTCGGGACGAGACGCCGCGCGCGTTAAAACCGCCGCGCGCGGCGTCGCCCAGCTCTCGCACTACGCGAACGCCCTCGCCGTACTCCGCCAGCGCCCTGCAGTGATCACCTACAAGGGCGGCACCATTAGCGTGAAATTGAGTGGCGAGGGAGTCGATACGTCGGAAGTCGGTGCCCGCGCCATGCCCATCTACCGGGAAGTGAACGGAGAGACCACCGATGTTCCCGTAGATGAGGATGATGGTTCTGTGTCCGACGCGGAAGCGTCGGATGATACAAGCGGTGACGGTAAGCAGAAGGAATCCGGCATAATACACACCGACCGGGTAATGGACCTAGAGAACATCGCGAAGGAGGACGCCGAGCGAACGTTCGAGGGCGTGATATTCCGCGTGGAGGCTGTGGACGAGGAAGGCCATCCGCTAGATAAGTTCACTTCAGTTCAGCTCAAAAGCGAGGCTGAGGCGCTTCTCAAGAGGCGAGGCCCCGCCGGTGCCGCATGGTCCAGTACTTCCGGTGAAATCGACCTTGGCAAGAACAAAGGCAAAGGCGAGGACGATAAGAAGCCCGAAGTCAATCCAGAGAACGAGGGATGCGTAATCTACGAGACCAACGGCAACTGCACTCCTTATATCGTGCATCTTTTCGCGGCTACGGGCGAAGAAGGCAACGAGGAGGGCGAGGAGTTGATGGTCGTTCACGTGGCCCGTTCAGGCAAGGTCACGATCGGCGACGACGAGGACGACGGGAAGAGGAGACGCAGACGGTGAGCGCAGGTGTGGACAGACGCGGTTTCACGCTGCTGGAGGTGATGATCTCAACGATCATCCTCTCGATTGGCCTCGTGGTGCTGCTCACCAGCTTCGCGAACTGCCAGCGCATTATGACGGCGTCTCGCGACTACGAAACGGCGCAGTACGTGCTGTCCTTGGGCGAGACCGTGTATCCAATCCCCACGCCCGACCTCGTAACTGGCGACCCGATTGACGACGAGCAGCTCAACATCAAGGAAACCGCCGTTGACGAATTGCTTGACGACCTTGAGATACCGTCGTCTAGCTTCTCGAATGAACGCCGTGAGGAACTTTCCAAATACACCTTCATGCGTACCGTGGACGAGGTGGACGACGAAGAACTGGAACGCAGTGGTTACCTTTATACGTTGCGCACCGTCGTTCGCTGGGGCAGTACGCGCCAGCGCGAGGAGGACCGCCCTAAACTAGAAGTGCTCACCTTATGGAGGAAGAAGCCGTGAGGCGTGGTTTCACCATGATAGAGATGCTGCTCGCGATCATGATCCTCTCGATCATGACAATCGTGAGCACAATGGTGTTCCACACGACTGTCCGCAACTGGACCATTGCGACGGAGACTGCGGACAACATGCAACGCCTTGACTACGTAACCGCGCAAGTTGCCTACGCCCTGCGCAGTGCCTACTTCCCCACGAGCGGGCAGGCCTCGAACGCCGACGGTTTCATGCTCTTTGACGAAAACGAGCGCAACGAGCCGGATACGTCCGACGTCATCACCTGGACGAAGCTAGGCCCCGCGATCGTGGGCCGCAATTCCCGTTTCGCCCGTTCGCCGCACAAGGTCACGCTGTTCGTGCGCTCCGAAAAGGATGCGGACGACGAACACCCTGCCGGCCTGATCGCGCAGGTGATCAGCGAGGACAAGTTCCGCCCAGACGATTTCGACGAAGAGGACGAATCCAATTGGGACTGGTTCCTCCTCGGCTCCCAGGTACAGGGATTCAACTGCCGCGTGTTAGACAAAGACGAACCGTTCAAGAGCGGGATGGCCAATTGGCAGGACACATGGGATACTTCGAACTGCATCCCGCGCCGTGTACAGCTGACGTTCTGGATGAAACCCATTGAAGAGGGCGGCGACCCCTACCCGGTGGTGCGCGTCCTTGAACTGCCGCTTTGGGACATCTCTCAGAACCCGCTTAAGACCGATTCCACCGCAAGCAGTACCGACAAGAAAAACAACAGGGATAGGAAGGGTGGAAGCAAGGGCGGATCAACGCCGACAAGCGGTGGCAACGGAGGTGGCCAGCCTGGCGGCGGCGGGATGATGCCGCGCGGCGGCGGAGGTGGGCCGCCGGGTGGAGGAGGTCAGATACGATGAGAAATCCCCTCAAAAAAGGTAGTGCGCTCGTCGGCACGATATGGCTTCTCGCGGTGCTTTCGATCCTGATTGCGAGCTACGTTGTTGACGCGCATTTGCAGACGCGCATCAACATCTACTTGCGCGAGCGCGTGGTGGTTGACCACTTGACCGACGCTGGCCTTGCCATCGCCGAAGTGATCATCACCGACTTCCAGAATGCAAGCGAGGTTACTTCTGATAGCGATCTTGAGGAAATGCTGGAGAACGATCGCTGGTACGAGCAGAAGTTGGCGTTGAAGTCGCAGGGCGGCAAGGAGGTCTCTACTGGGGCCGTTCCCGTCGATGCGCTTAATCCCGACGGCGGCACCGTCACCGTGACCATCCGTCCGATTGAGTCGAAGTTCAACCTCAACAACCTCTATGCCGGAGGCGACCCGAACTTCGGTGACCTGTGGATGAACATCCTCGCCGTGAGCGGCATCCCCAAGGACTACTGGGACGGCATTGTCAACGGCTGGTGTGACTGGCGAGACACGGACGGTAACAAGACCGGCGATGATGGCGCGGAGAGCGATTTCTACGCAGGGGCGTATCAGGATTTCATCGATGGCCGCGACGTGGAGAGGAACAAAAACTACAAGCCCAAGGCACGTGATGGAGAAATAGTCGATATCGAGGAACTGAAGGCAATCAAGGGGTTCAACGAATACGAGGAAAAGCCAATCAACTCCAATGCAATCGTGAATGGCGGTGTGCTGAATCCGGATGAAGACGAGGAAGACCAAATCGTCATCACGAATGGGCTCAGCGCATTCTTCTCGCTCTACGGGAGCGGCAAGATAAACGTGAACGCTGTCAAGGACCCCATTGTGCTTGCCGTGATCCCTGGCATCTTCCAAGGCAATCCAGACGATGAGCGTCCGGACGACGTGGAAGAGGCGATGGCCATCGCCCAAAGTATCATCGAGCTCCGCGACGCCGCTCCGCCCGATGGCAAAAACCCGCTCATCACCGTGGAGGATGACGAGCACGACTCTGGCGTATACAAGGATTTCGCGAACTTGCAGGAGCGCCTCCAGTCGGTGGGACTGGACATTCAGAACGAGGCGTCAACCTACATCACGTTCCAGACAGAAAAGTTTTTCGAGGTCACGATTATCGGGAAGTCCTTCGGAATTGTCCACAAGATCGTAGCGACTGCGCTTGTGACCGATGGCAAGGTGCGCTATCTCCGCTGGCAGGAGGACCCGTAAATCTAAACCCGGAAAATCCGTAGAGAGCAATGAAAGGAAAAAGAGATGAGAGCTAAAACTCAGAACATGGTATTTCTGGTGGTGCTTGCGGTGTTGGCCGCCGGCGGTTACTTTCTGCACACGCTTGCGCAGAAGAGTCTGAGGGAAGAACTTACAGAACAGCGAATGAAGGTGGAGGCGGAGCTTAAAAAGGTGCAACGGGCCGGCGTGGAGGCGAAGGCGCTTGCGGATTCCAAGCGCTCCGAAGCACGTAAGGCCGAGGCCGATCTCAAACGTGCCGAGGCCGAAAAGGAGAAAGCCAAGGCTGCAGCGGACGCCGCTAGGGACGAAAAGGAAAACCTCGCGGAACGCGCAAAGGTTGCGGCGGCAGAAACCGAACGCGCCGAGAAATCCGCAGAGGCTGCCGTCGCCGAGCAGAAGCGTCTGGAGACGGAAAAGGCTGCGTCCGAGGCGAAGGAAAAGGAAATCGCCGCGCAACGCGCGAAGGACGAGGTTGCGCTGAAGCTCGCGACGGAAGAACGTGAGAAAGCACAGGCGGATACCGCCCGTGCAATCGCCGAGCAGAAGACCGCCGAGGCTGCGAAGGTAAAAAGCGAGAACGAGCTGAGAGCCGCCGAAAAGAATGCCGTCGCTCGACGCGACGAGCGACTGCTCATGTACAAGCGTGGTGGCACGAGCGAGGCGGAGCGCAAGGAGGTGCTGCACGCCGAAAAACTTCTAAAGGCCATGGAGGCGTGGGAGTCTGGGCAGCTCACGGCCGAAAACCTCGCCGCCGTTGGTGCTCAAACGACCGAAGACAATGCCAGCGACGCGGCCGAACCAGCGTCCGAGGAAGAAGTTGCTCTCGCCGAGGCGAAGAAGGACGCAATGAAGGTGAAAAGTCCGGAGGCTAAACCGGATTCCCATGACGAGCGCTTAAAGGAACTGCTTGACGCTCGTGACACCCAGATGCAGGAAATGCGTAAGCGTCGCGAGGCCGAATCCGTAAAGGCATTAGAACCCCTGCTCCGCGCAGCGGAGCTAGAGGGCCGTACACGTGACGCAGAGTACTACCGCCGCGTGTTGCAGTCATTGGTTCCCGGATATTCCTCCGGTAATGCCGGAAGCCGTTAACTGCGCTTTTGCACAACCGATATCGGCTTGCCGCACGCGCCGAAGCAGTTGATTGGCGTAACGGTGAAGCGCACGTCGCCGGTGCCGAGTTCGTTTTCGAAGAAGTAGCACCACTGCTGCGATGTCGCTTTCTTGTGCTTCTCAGAGTGGTTGAAGCCCACTGCGATAACGCGCTTGGTGCATTTCTTGCCGTCGGTTGTCTCAGCCGTGAAATCAAGCCTGAACAGCCTACCTTTCGTATCGGGCGCGACTGGCGGCGTGACAATCTTGAACGATGGGTGCTTCACGGACTTCATGCTCTCCATCCCATCCGGCGACTTCCCGCCGCGGTTGATCGACTTCATTGCGATAACCGTGGGCGTTGTTTCCTTAGGGAACTCTGGCGCGCGCATTTTCTTCGCGTGCTCGGCGAAGGCGAACGGTTTCGATTCTGCCGCCGGGAGCGGCATCACCCAGTCCTCGCCAATGTCGAGGTTTGAAAGGAACTCGCGCCGCTTCACGACGATGCAGTCGTCGTACACGCTCCAGAGCATTCCCTGGCGGCAGTCGCCGGGTGCGAACCGTTTCATGGACTTTGCCGCGTCAACCTTCCATGCAGCGCGGCTTCCGCAGCCGGTGTTTTCGTAACCTTTGTTGGGGAACTCATTGTACGGCATGCCGGTGTAGCGCAGCGAACTGGTGCCTACAGACGTGAATGCTCCTTGCCAGAGCGAACGTTCGTCGGTGAGCGAGTAGTGTGAATGCCCTGAGAATGCGATGGCGTTGGAATAGGCCGAAAGCGTCTTCGTGACGATGCCCTTGTCGTGTCCCCACGCCCACGGGCCGTAGCAGGTGTCCTTGGGGTGCGGGTGCTGCACGTAGAAGAAGGGCAGTTTTGGATCGAGCGTCTTTCCGTTCGCCGCCATGTATTCCTCGATGCGTCCGAAGGGATCGACCTTGCCGCCAGACGGCGTGGAGGTGTCCCAGTGCGCACCTAGGAAGGTGTAGCCGTTGACCTGTTTCGTGCAGAACGGGGAGTAGGGTTCGTTGAAAATCTTTTGCCACCATCCGGCCATGTCCTTCTGGAGGATGTGCTTCGCGCGCTCTGTGGCGTCGGGATAGAGCCTTGCCGCCGTATTGCCGTAGTTGAATCCCTCCCAGTCGTGGTTGCCGGTGACGAAGAACTTTGCAACGGGACGTCCGTCGGGGTATTTGTCCTCGGGGAACACTGAATACCACGCCTCGGCGACGCCCATGAGGTTTTCGACCATTCCCCTGTCGGCCATGTCGCCCGCGATTGCGACGGCATCCACGCCCTGCGAGCGGAACCATTCGAGCGTGTGCTTGAACGTGAGGTTGTTGCCTGACCCTTCCATCTTTTCATTCGCGCCCACGCGGAGAATGTGGATGTCGGATACAACGCCGAAGCGCAGGCGCGGCTTTTCGCCGGCCTTGAATCCCGGCGCGGCGAGGACGAACCTGCCGCCGCCGAACGCGCCCAATGCGGCCGCGCCGCCGATGAGGAAGTTTCTGCGAGAGATGTTTGCGACTGTTTTCATGGCCGGAAGTATAGCAGAATCCTGCGAACGGCGCAATCGTCCGTTGGATATTACATAAACTGTGACAGTGCGATTGCAATTTCCCTCTTGTGCTAAATGCGCGGATTTGGCATACTAGACGTGTTGAACTTTTCAGACGCTTGAAGGAAAATCAAAATGAAACTCGACCCTACTAAGATGAAAGACTGGGAAATCGCCGAGGCAGCGGAAGCAACGCTGCGCCCGGCGGCGGAGCTCGCGGCCGAACTCGGCTTGGAGGCCGGAGAATGGACGCCCTACGGCGACGTGCTTGCCAAGGTGGACGTGACGAAGGTGCTGAAGCGCCTCGGCGAGAAGAAGCGCGCAAAGTACATTGACGTGACGGCGATCACGCCGACCGCGCTTGGCGAGGGCAAGACCACAACCACGCTTGGCCTCGTGGAAGGACTCGGACGTCTCGGCAAGAAGGTGATTGGTTGCGTGCGCCAGCCCTCTGGCGGCCCCACATTCAACATCGACGCGATCACGAACGCGAACAACCTCGCGATGGTGGCGCTCAACAGCCGCATGCAGCACGAGCGCAACCACGACGACGCCTGGCTCGCCGCGCGTGGACTGAAACGCCTCGACATCGATCCCGAGCGCGTCCAGTTGCGCTGGGCGATCGACTTCTGCGCGCAGGGTCTGCGCAACGTGGAGATCGGCCTTGGTGGCGGCGCGCTCGATGGCTTCCAGATGAAGAGCGGCTTCTACATCACCGTCGCGAGCGAGGTGATGGCGATCCTCGCCATGTCCGCCGACCTCGCCGACCTCCGCAAGCGCCTCTCGAAAATCGTGGTGGCCTACGCAAAAGACGGCAAGCCCGTCACGACCGCCGACCTCGAGGTGGACGGCGCGATGTGTGCGCTTCTCGTGAACGCGATCAAGCCCACGCTCATGCAGTCCGTGGAAGGACAGCCTGTGTTCGTACACGCAGGCCCGTTCGCAAACATCGCGATCGGACAGAACAGCGTGGTGGCCGACCGCCTTGCCTGCGCACTCGGCGACTACGTCGTCACGGAGAGCGGATTCGCAAGTGACATGGGCTACGAGAAGTTCTGGAACATCAAGTGCCGCTGCTCGGGCCTGAAGCCCGACGCCGTTGTGCTCGTCGCGACCGTCCGCGCCCTCAAGGCGCACGGCGGCGCACCTGCCGTGAAGGCTGGGCTCCCGCTCGATCCAGTTTACACGCACGAGAACCTGGAGTTGCTTGAGAAAGGTTGCGACAACCTGCTTGCCCACATCGACATCATCCGCCGCAGCGGCGTGCAGCCGGTCGTGTGCCTCAACGCGTTCTACACCGATACGCCCGCCGAGCGCGACCTCGTACGCCGCGTGGCTGAAGGTGCCGGCGCGCGCTTCGCCGTGAGCGACCACTGGCTGAAGGGTGGCGAGGGCGCACTCGACCTCGCGAACGCCGTGATCGCCGCGTGCGATGAGCCGAACGACTTTGCCTTCCTCTGCGACCTCGACGAACCGCTCACCGACCGCATTGAGAAGCAGGTGAAGGAAGTGTACGGCGGCGACGGCGTGGACTACACGCCTGAAGCCGCGAAGAAGCTCGCCGCCTACCAGGCGGATCCCGAGACGGCGCGTCTCCCCGTGTGCATCGCGAAGACCCAATACTCCCTCTCGCATGATCCGAAGTTGCTGGGCCGTCCGAAGGGATGGCGTCTGCCGGTGAAGGACGTCCTCATCTACCGCGGTGCTGGATTACTCGTTCCCGTCGCGGGCGAAATCAAGCTCATGCCGGGAACCTCTGCCTCGCCGGCCTACCGCCGCATCGACGTGGACGTGGAGACTGGACACGTCAAGGGCCTCTTCTAACGGGCGCGGGGCCTTGCGGATGCTTCGCAGTTAGCGCTTCGCGCTCACCCAACCTGGATGTGCCCGTGGCACTGACCGAAGTTTGATTGCCCTTGATGGGTGGCGGGGCGTTTGGTACAATATGCGCCATGAGAAAATGTCATTATGTCGTTGCCGTGGCCGCTGGTGCGGCGCTTGCGGCGATATCGTTCGGGAAGCCCGCGCCTGACCCAATCACGCAGGTGCTTGCGGAATCGCTTCTGCCAAAGGACGCCAAGTTCCTCGCCCACGACGTCATCCTCGCCGAAGTGAGCGCGGCTGACAAGGCGGCGGATGACGCCTGGCGCGCGCTCAAGAGCCGCGCAGAGTACGACGAGTACCGCACGCGCATGTACAAGAAGTACGTCGAGGCCGTCGGCGGATTCGACATCCCTCGCACGCCTCTCAACGCGAAGGTCGTTGAGAAGATCGCCCGTAACGGTTACCGCATCGAGAAGATTCTCTTCGAGAGCCGTCCCGGTGTGTATGTGACGGGGCTTCTGTTTTTGCCCGACGAGGCGAAGTTCAAGCCGCCGTACAAAGGCATCATACTTACGTGCGGGCATTCCGCCGACGGCAAGGGTTCTGCGACCTACCAGCGCGGAGGCGTTCAGGGCGCGCTCGCCGGTTTCGCCGTCCTCGTGTACGATCCGATTTCGCAGGGCGAGCGCGAACAGGTCCCCAAGGGACGCTGCTGCGATCCCCACAACCGCTACGGCACGCTTGCCGCGTTGCTCGGGCAAAGCACGGCGCGTCAGCGCATCTGGGACGGCATGAGGTGCATCGACTACCTCTACTCCCGTGACGACGTGAGGAAGGACGGTGTCGGCTGCATGGGCAATTCCGGCGGCGGAACGATGACTTCGCTTCTCGAATCGATCGAACCGCGCATTGTCGCTGCTTGTCCATCGTGCTACCTCTCGTCGCTGCGCGAGGTGTGTCTCCAATGCGGTCCGCAGGACGCGGAGCAGAACATCTTCGGGCAGCTCACGTTCGGCTTGAACCACGTCGGCTACGTGCTGCTCGGCGGAAACGCCGTAAGGATGCACTGCTGCTTCAAGGATTTTTTCCCGATCGCGGGGTCGCGCGAGACGTACTCCGTGGTCAGCGGCACGGTCGCGAACTGCGGTCTCGACGCATCGCGCTACGGCATGACGGACGTCCCCGGTCCCCACGGCTGGAAGGAATCGACGCGCACGTCGTCGATCCAGTGGATGCGCCGCTGGCTCGCGCTCGACGAATCCACGCCCGAGATCGACGTGGAGGCCTGTCGCAAGCTTGACGTCGGATTCGACGACAAAAAGGCCGAACACGGGCTCGACGGCGCTGCGAAGAACGTGACGCCGAATGGTATGGTTTCGGGCTTGCCCGGTTTCAAGAGCATATACGAATACCTGAAGGACGACCTTGCGGCGGTTGAGCGGGCACGTCCGGCGCGCGATGCGGCGGAGCTCGCGAAGATCGCGTGCCGCCGCGCGGGGATTCGTTCGCTTGACCAGATCGGCGTGAAGGTGGACGCTGTCGTCGCGCCGCAGAAACTGGACAGCGGTGTCACGGTTCTGCGCGAGGTGTATTCCTTTGGCGACGGACAGAAAGTGCCCGCGCTCACGTTCCTTCCGCCTGGAGAGGTGAAGGGTGCGTTGATCGTAGTTGACGACCGCTCCGCCCGCACCATCCACCGCATGCGCGTTCCCGAGAACCTTGAGAAGGGCGTGGCCGTGATGGTGGCGGACCTCGCATGCACGGGCGAGACTGGTGGAAAGAGGCATGCGTTCTACGGGAATAAGAACGCGGACGAAGGTCCGTCCGTGATGCTTTACCTTCTAGGCAAGTCGATGGTGGGCGTACGCGCCGAGGAATTGATTGCCCTTGCCGATTCGCTCAAACGCCGCACGGGCAAGCGGGTGGAGATGGTGCCGCATGGGCGTCCGTGCATCCCCGCGGCCCACGCATACGCCGCGCGTCGCGACTTGTTCAGCGGCGTTCAATGTCTCATCGCCCCCGAAAGCTGGGCGGAGAGCGTGAGGAAAAGTTCTGTGGTGCCGTATGCCAACGTGGTGAACGGCGCTCTTCTCGACTACGACTGGACGGATCTGGTAAAATGAAAATCACCGAAATAAAGACGATTGTCGTTGACTGCTTCCGCACGAACTGGGTGTTCGTGAAAGTGCTGACGGACGAAGGTCTGTACGGCATCGGCGAAGGAACGCTTGAATACAAGGAGGCGACGCTCTGCGCCGCCATCCATGACCTTGAACACGGCCTTATTGGCAAAGATCCGATGAACATCGAGGCGCTCTGGCATGACAACTACCGCGACGCCTACTGGCGCGGCGGGCCGGTGTTCATGAGCGCTCTCTCCGCAGTTGACATGGCGCTCTGGGACATCAAGGGCAAGGCACTTGGCGTCCCCGTGTGGCAGCTCATCGGCGGGAAGTGCCGCGACGCCGTGCCGTGCTACGCGAACTGCTGGTTCACCGGCGCGAAGGAACCGGAGGAGTTTGCCGCGAAGGCCGTCGCCGCCGTTGAGAAGGGCTTCAAGGGACTTAAGTGGGATCCGTTCGGAAAGAACTACCGACAGCTCCCGCCCGCCGACTTCAAGAAGGCGATCCGCTGCATCGAGAAGGTGAAGGAAGCGACGGATGGCAAGGCCGAAATCCTGATAGAGTGCCATGGACGCTTTGACCTTCCCACCGCGCTGCGTCTCTGCAACGCGCTCGCGCCGTTCGATCCGTATTGGGTTGAGGAACCGATCATCCCTGACACGATGGAGTCGCTTGCCGACCTCCGCGGACGAGTCTCCACGCCCATCGCCTGCGGTGAGCGTCTTTACGGAATCCACGCGATCCGCAGCGCGATAGAACTGCGTGCGGCGGACTACCTCCAGCCCGATTCCTCACACGCTGGCGGCATCACCGAGATGAAAAAGATTGCCGCGCTCTGCGAAGCGCACCACATCCCGTTCTGCGCACACAATCCGTCCGGCCCCGTCGCGAACGCCGTCACGCTTGCGCTTGGCGTATCCACGCCCGGCTACTGCATCCACGAGACGCTGTTCAACGACGTGCCGTGGCGCGGCGATGTGGTGGACGAGGACGTGAAGTTCGTCGATGGCATGATGTATCCGTCGGATCGCCCCGGCCTCGGCATCGACATCGACGAGAAAGCCGCCGCCGCGCATCCGTTTGAGCCGCATTTCCTGCGCCATTACGTGGGCACTCTCACAAATGTTCGCCCACCTGACGCTTGTGACTATTATCACGCATGATTTTTTGATACACTATTGACGCACCGCCGGAGTGGTGGAATGGCAGACACCAGGGACTTAAAATCCCTTGCCAAGTATTTGGCGTGCGGGTTCGAGTCCCGCCTCCGGCACCAATGCGTCAATCTCCGTTTCGGCTTCTACGGCAACACGTGTTCGGAGCCTAATGCGAATGGCGACTGGGGATACTGCATAGGCTCGACGGAGGACGCTATTGGCGACAGGGGGTTCGCTGTCGGCATGAGCGGCGTCAACTGTGCGGGCGGCCGTTCGAGAACAACCGCCGCCACAAGGAAAACTACCTGCGGCCCCCAAACTTTTCCGCTCGCACCCTTGCGCCGCCGCCAGATATTTGATAAACTACTAATCGATCTTTCCGCACGGAAGGATCATCGGGATGCGGGGGAAAGTCCTCGCGTAGGTGGTAGGAAGCAATTCCCACCACCTTCTCTTTATAAGGAAACGATACGACATGGACACGCTGAGCATATTCGTTGATGAGTCAGGACGCTTTCAGTATCTCGACAATGCCTCTCGTTTCTATATCCTTGGCATGGTCTTCCATGATCAGTCGCTTGACATATCCTCCCTTGTCGCCGATCTTGAACGTTCAGAATCAGAACTAGGGCTCGAAGGCCATTGTTTCCACGCAGGGCCTCTTATCCGCAAGGAAAAGGGATATGAGATTTTGAGCCGTAAGTTCCGAGGCCGGATATTCTCGCGCATGATGGCTTTTGCATCGCATGTGGATTTCAAGTACCATTGTCTAAGCGTCGATAAGAAGTTCATTGACTCTGCATCTCAGATAGTCGAGCATCTGCGAGCTTCGCTGATCGCATTCATTGATTCGCGCCGAGAAGATTTCTCTTCCATCGAACACATAAAAGTCTATTACGATTGCGGACAATCTCCGGTGACGCGTCTGCTGCAAGGTACTCTTGCAGACGCGATTGGCGAAACGGTCGAGTTCAAGTTGGGAGTGAAACCATCGAACTACCGGTTGTTTCAGCTTGCCGATCTCGTCTGCACATTACACCTCATCGAATTGCGCCTTGCCAACGACATTTCAATGACCCCGTCCGAAATGCGTTTCTTTGGCGGACCGCGTGACTTCAAGCGTAACGTCTTAAGAAAGATCAAGGCAAAGGAAATCTGAATCCCCCGTTCCCCGTTCCCCGTTCCCCGTTCCCCATTCCCCGTTCCCCGTTCCCCATTCCCCATTCCCCACCCACCTTTGCGCCCTTTGCGTTCTTTGCGGCTAAAATCCACCACTCGCCACGAGCTACTAGTTTTTCCTTGGCCTGTTCAAGGCTCGCCCGAAGGATAAAGTTGTTGTTGAAAGTTGTTTTGGTTGTTTCCAAATCCCAAAGCGCTTGGCGGCGTCCCATCCGCGCCCACCGCCGTTTTTTGAATGGAAACAACCATTTGAAAACAACTCACTTATGCGCGCGGGCTAACTCGCCCGCGCCCATTTGCCACCAACCACAAGTTTTGCCATCGGACTGTTCAAGGTTCGCCCGAAGGATAAAGTTGTTGTTGAAAGTTGTCAACTTTTCCGCTCGCACCCTTGCGCCACGCGTCGATATTTGGTACACTACCCCTCGACAAAGACAGCGATGTCGGAGTCACCGGGATGCGGGAAACTTTCCTGCCTTTGGCGAGGAGCAATCCTCGCCATTGTTTTTAGGCGACAAGAACCATGACGAAAGAGATAAGCATATTCGTTGACGAGTCCGGCAGTTTCTCACCAGCCGGAGCAGACTTGCATTCCCCATACTATATCTTGTGCATGGTTTTCCACGACCAATCAGACGACATATCGAGCGAGCTTGACCGGCTGCGTGAGGCTTTTGGACGGACTGGAATTGATCCAGACCATACGATACATGCCGGCCCGATGATTCGACGCGAAGATGAATACAGGACCATGCCAAGGGAAATGCGAATCCGAATATTCCGCCGCATGATGGTGTTCATACAGAAAGCCCAATTCAAGTACAAGTGCTTTAAGCTGTTCAAGCCCTACAATTCCGGGGTCAGCGCAATACACGATACGCTTCTTCAGGAAATCGTGGATTTCCTGATATCCCACCGCGACGATTTTAATGCTTGTGACCAGATCAAGGTCTATTACGATAACGGACAGGCTCAAATAACTGCGCTCTTAAACGAGGCTTTTGCCATCTACTCATCAAAGGTGGCGTTCGCAACGGACGTGTACCCTGCAAGATACAGGCTCTTTCAAGTGGCTGACGTGATCTGCACACTTGAACTAGTCAAGGCGAAACTGCTTGAGAATGGTTCAATCTCTGAATCTGAAGATAGGTTCTTCGGCGGAATCAAGAACTTCAAGAAGAACTACCTTAAGCCATTGTCGCACAAGGAGTACACATGACCTTTCCGCGCCGTTCCCATTCCCCAGTGAGCCTCCCCACCCACCGCCGCCAAGTTGGCGGCTCTCCCAGTCAGCAAGATCCCCCCATCCACCTTTGCGCCCTTTGCGTTCATTGCGGCTAAAATCCACCACTCGCCACGAGCCACTAGTTTTTCCTTGGCCTGTTCAAGGTGTGCCCGAAGGATAAAGTTGTTGTTGAAAGTTGTCATGGTTGTTTCCAAATCCCAAAGCGCTTGGCGGCGTCCCATCCGCACCCACCGCCGCTTTTTGAATGGAAACAACCATTTGAAAACAACTTGCTTATGCGCGCGGGCTAACTCGCCCGTGCCCATTTGCCACCAATCGCCAATCGCCAATCACGAATCACAAACCACTAACCACTGACCACTCACCACCAACCACTAGTTTTGCCATTGGCCTGTTCAAGGTGTGCCCGAAGGATAAAGTTGTTATTGAAAGTTGTCATGATTGTTTCCAAATCCCAAAGCGCTTGGCGGCGTCCCACCCGCATCCCACCCGCGCCCACCCGCGCCCCACCCGCTCACGCTCGGGAGATGTCGCTGGAGGAGGCGGAGGCGCGGAAGCGGTACGAAAACGAATGCAGCAGGGAGTGGCGCAAGGCACACGCCGAGAGGGTGCGCGAACTCCGCCGCCAGAGCTACCAGCGCACAAAGGAGGCCGCGAAGCGGAAACGCGAAGCCGCCGCTGCCCGGCGCGAGAGGTGTCTCGCCGCGCTCGCCAAGGCCAGGGAGCGATAGCGGGTGCTGCGGGAGGAGGCGAAGCGTCTGGAGCGGGAGAGACGACGCCGGGACGCGCTTGAACGTTTCGGCTGCGACATCGATGCAAAGAAAGCCGCGCACGGCGGAGGAGCGCAGGGCGCAGAACCTGTACTGGCTCACCGTGGCGCGGGAGAAATGCTCCGAGCAGAGGGCGAGGCGCAAGAAGAAGCGCGAGGAGGCGGAGCGTCGGAAGCGCGAGGCCGCACGGACCGTCCGCGAAAAACGCATCCGCGAACGCGAAGAGGCGCAAGCCGCCCGCGTTGCGGAAATGCGCAACGCCCGCGAGACTTTCGCCGCCGAACGCGAGGCGAACCGGGCGGCGTATCTCGCCGCCAAGGCGGAGCGCGGGGAACGGGGAATGGGGAATGGGGAACGGGGAACGGGGAATGGGGAACGGGGAACGGGCGGCGGTGCCGCGTTCGCCGTCGTTCATCATCCCGCCCGTCGAGCCACCAAGCAGAACAATCGGAACCGGCGGCGGGGACGATGACTGGGAGTGGCGGATGCGCGAGGAGGCGGAACAGGCCGCGCGCAAGGCCAAGGGAGCGGAGCGCGAGGCGTTGCGCAAGGCGAAGGCGGCGGAGCGTCAGGCCGCGAAACAGGCCAAGCAGGAGGCGCGCAAGGCGGAAGCCGCCGAGCGGGAGACGCTGCTCAAACAGGCGTATGAAAAGTTCGCGTACAAGGTGACCGCCTACAAGAACGGCTTGGAAAGGGCGCGGCGGAGCATGGGGCTTCCCACGAAGAAGCGCAAGTGGACGCCGGAGGAGCGCAAACGATGGAGCCTCTACCTCCGCGAAAGCCGCAAGGAGTTTGACGACTGGCTCGTCGGGCGGATGCGCAGGGACCTCGACAAGGCGGCCAGGGCAAAGAGACGCGAACACCGGCGGCTCGTGTCCGAGGGCAAGGCCGAGCCGTCCGCCGAGCAGCTGGAGCGTCAGAAGCGACGGCACGACAAGCAGATGGCGTACAACCGCGAGTACCGTCGGCGGAAGCGGGCCGAGGCGCTTGCGGCGGCGCAGGCGAAGTGGACGCCCGCGCAGTGGGCGGAGTGGGAGAAGCGGCAGGCGGCGAAGAACCGCCACACGCCCTCATGGCTTGTCGGGGAGGTCGTGAAGCGGCTGGCCGCCGAAAGCGGCGTGTCGGCCGACGACGTGACGGCGCGTCTCATCGAGTGCGGCGGGATCGACTTCCTCATGGCCGGCGCGGAGTCGATGGGCCGATCGCGCCTCGCCCGCAGGGGCGCGGTCGATGCCGCCATCCGGGCGTTGATGTTCCACCTCGACCCCGATCATGCGTCGATGTTCGAGGGGAGGCCGTTGACACGCTGAAGACGGCATGGTACAATATACACCGTTCTCCGCAAAATCTAAAAAATGCGGAGGGTGCTGATATGGTGATGGACTTCTCAGATTGCTGTGAGAAATACGGCGGGCGGTATCGGACAGACAAGCTGATCTGCATGGGTGAACTGCACAAGGTCGCCCCAGGCCTCTACAGCGACAAGGCGGAGTGGTCGGACATCGAAGTGATGCTGGCAAGATACCCCCGCGCCGTCGTCACGCTCCAGAGCGCGTATTACTACTACGACCTTTCCGATTCAATCCCCGACGCGTTCCATCTGGCGACGGACAGGGACGCGACGAAGATATGCGACGACCGCGTCGTGCAGCACTTCATACCCAACGGGACAATCGGAATCGGCGTCGTTTCGGGGAAGTTCCTTGATGAAGAGGTCTCGCGCATTTTCGACAAGGAGAGGCTGCTGATAGAGACGGCGCGAAACAAGACGAAGCTGCCCTACGATCTGTATAAGGAGGTCATAGAGTCCTTCCGCAGGATCAAGGACGCACTCTACCCGGCGAAGTTGACGGACTACCTTGAGGCGTTCCCGAAAAAGGAATCGATACTTCGGACCATTGAAAGCGAGGTGTTGTGATGACCTTCTTCACGTCAGATCTGCACCTGGGGCACAGGAACATCATACGCCTGTGCGGGCGGCCTTTCGCTTCGCTGGAGGAGATGGACGAGACGCTCGTCAGGCGGTGGAACCGCAAGGTCGGGCAGGCCGACAACGTGTTCGTGGTGGGCGACCTCTTCTTCCGCGCCGAGGACCCGGAAGGGCTGCTGAAGAGGCTCAACGGACGCAAGACGCTCATCCTTGGCAACCACGACCGCTCGTGGACGGACACGGTCGATATCGCCCGCTACTTCAAGGGCGTACACACGATGCTGGAGACGAGCGACGGCGCACATTCCCTGACCCTCTGCCACTACCCGATGATGACGTACAACCACTGCATGAGGGGGTACATGGTCCACGGCCACATCCACGGCAACACGGACGCCGACTACTTTCCCTACCTCGCGACGCACTAGCGCATCCTCAACGCGTCTGTCGAGGTGAACGACTACGAGCCCGTCACGTTCGACGAGCTGGTCGAGAACAACCGCCGCCACAAGGAACACTACCTCCGGCGGTGAGGTTTTTTAGTGAATAGCTTACTCCCACTTGCCAACAGTTTACCATTTTTGGTATACTTTTGGCGTGACCTACTACAACCAGATATTTGACGAGGCGATAGGGAACTATGGCATCGTCACCTCCTCTAAGGCAAAAGAGATTGGCGTTCCCGTCATAGAACTGGCCAAGCTCGCGATGCGCGGAAGATTGCGCCGCCTTGGATACGGCGTGTACAAGCTCGCGCAATATTCACCTGCGCCTGATGGTCTTGACGCATACGCCGACTCACTTGCTCTCGCCGGAGACGGCGCATACCTCTACGCGCAGTCTGTCTTGGCCATGCACCATCTCTGTCCGACGAATCCCGCGCGAATATACATCGCTACGCCGCGAAGGGCTAGAAGGAACCTCGGCGACGGAATCGTTGTCGTTGGCGGAACGCCGTGCGCCGACCCCGCATGGTACGAGGGACTTCCATCGCAGTCCGTTCCACTCGCCATACGCACTTCCCGAGGGGCTATAATGGACGACCGTCTGCGTGATGCCATCGCCACCGCGCTTCGCAAGGAACTCATCGACAAGACCACCGCCAGAAAACTTGAAAGGGAACTAGATGGAAAAGCGTCCAAACAGTAGGGCTAATCTCGACCGCGCTATCCAGCGTCTGTACGGAACGCAGACGCGGTTTGTCGAGATACGATCCATGATCGCCAATACCATCGTTGGGCAATTCTTGCCCGAAGGCGTTGTCAAGGGTGGCAGTGCGCTCCGTCTGCGCTTCGGGCTTGACGTAACGCGCATGACGGTAGATTTTGACGCGGCGTACAAAAACGGCATCGAAGATTTCATCGCGGCATTGACAACTGGTCTCAAGGTTGGATGGTCTGGATTCACTGGAGAGGTGCTGCGGCGTGAACCGGCGAAGCCGAGGAACATACCGGCTGAATACGTGATGCAGCCCTTCGACGTGAAGTTGCAGTACTTGCACCAACCGTGGTGTACTGTCAGGCTGGAGGTTGGTTACGACGAGATCGGCGACGCCCAGATGGCTGAACCATTCCTCTCCGCTGACATACTTGAAGTGTTCAAAACGCTGTGTCTTGAAGAACCGAGGCCAGTTCCGCTCATGCCCCTCACGCATCAGGTGGCTCAGAAACTGCACGGTGTCAGCGACGTCGGCGGAAGCCGCGCCCACGACCTTGTTGACCTACAGCTCATATACTCACATGGGGATGTGGATGCAAAGGAGGTCAGGCGTATCGCAGAACGGTTATTTGCCAATCGCCGCCGCCAGACATGGCCACCGACAGTGGTCAAGGGCGAGTCGTGGGATTCGCTATACGCGGACGCCGCGCAAAACCTGCCCGTACTGCAAAAATGCGATGATGCCGTGGCTTGGGTCAACGACTTGATAACAAGAATATCAAGGGCATAATCGAGTCTGGCCAGGCAAGTTCGGTAATAAGTGAGGAATGTGAAAGGAAACGACGAATGACCAAGAGCGCAGCCATGAAATCGGTGAACGTCGCGGCGGTTGCCGCAGCGGCGCTGCTCGTTGGATGTTCGCAGGACGGTGGACGCCAGTCCGGCGGCGAGCAGTCAAAAGACGCGCTGTCGGTGATCGCCGAGCGCACGTCCGTCAGGCGGTACGAGAACAGGGAGGTTCCGGACGAGGCCGTGGAGAAACTGCTCCGCGCCGCGATGTGCGCGCCGACCGCCATTAACCTCCAGCCGTGGGAGTTCATCGTCGTCAAGGACAAGGCGGCGCTGGCGCAGCTCGCGGCGGCGAACCGCTACGGCGGCATGATCGCGCAAGCGCCGCTTGCAATAGTCGTGTGCGGCGACACCTTGCAAGAGGCCAGCGGACAGCCGAACAAGTGGTGGATGCTCGACTGCTCCGCCGCGACGGAGAACATCCTTCTCGCCGCGACGGCGCAGGGTCTGGGCGCGGTCTGGACGGCGGCCTACCCGCACGAGGACCGCATCGCCGCCGTGCGCAAGATACTGTCCATCCCGGAGCGGTACGTCTCGCTCTGCGTCGTCCCAGTCGGCTATCCCGCAGACCCGACGGCGCGGCCGAAGGACAAGTGGAGGCCGTCGAAGATCCACAAGGAGAGGTTCTGACAACGGAGTCTGCTCCACCAATTTGAACAAGGAAAAAGAAAGGACAAAACAATGCTCAGGTTAAACTGTTTTTTTCAGGCCAAGGAAGGCCGCTGTCCGGATGCCCTCGCAGCCGCAATTGATCTGACCGAGGCGTCGCTCAAGCAAGACGGGTGCATTTCCTACGACGTGTTCGCTTCGGCGACGCGTCCCGGAGTGCTCCTCATCTGTGAGACATGGCGCGACGAGGCGGCGATCACGGCGCACTGCGCCTCCGAGCCGTTCGTCAAGAACGCCGCCGTCATCAACGACTGCGGTGAGTTGAAGATCGAGAAGTTCGAGATGTGAACGGGTGCGCCCGCAATGCGGAGAATGAAAGTGGAGTGCTGGACTGCGCAGCGTAATTGGGCGGAGGGATGAGACATGAAACGGGAAGAATCTCAGAACGTCGAGTACAAGGAGTCGTGGCACGACAAGTACCTCGAATGGGTGTGCGGCTATGCAAACGCCAAGGGCGTTTCCACTACCGTCGCAGGGCATGGCACAAGCGTCCGACCGACCGCGTCAACTTCCGCGTGACGCTTCCGAACCTGCTCTACGGATTCACTGACGAACAGCTTGTCGCCGCTGTTGACGGCTCGCCTTACGGAGTGCCGAAAAGAGGAGCTAAAGATGCTGCGACCCACCATGATACCCCACCAGTTACCCCACCAGTTGATGAGAAAAAGAAACGGCTTATCCAGGCGCTAAAAGACACGCCGCTCGGAACTTCTGAACTGTTGAAGGCGCTTCACATCCGCGACCGTAACTATCTCCGCGAAGGTTATATACGCCCTACGTTGAGAGCTGGATTCATAGAACAGACAAGGCCAGATGTCAAACATTCCAAACTCCAGAAGTACCGGCTCACTGAAAAAGGCCGTGCAGCTCTGACATCAGCGAGGTGAATCATGGCGATGCCGCAGAGAGACAACTACATCGAGCAGATACGACGGCTGGAGGGCTTGATCGCCTACGCCGAAGAACAGCAGGACTGGGAAGAGCTGGAGCGGCTGAAGGAGCAGCTCCGTAAGCTGATGGAGAAGATGTAGTTCCGCTCGTGCGCGTAAAGCCCGATTTCCGCCCCGCTGGCGCGTTCCGCGTGCGTGACGGGCAACAACGACCGCCCCGTGGCGCGGAAGCCCGCACAGGGGCGGATTTTGGGCCTTGTGGGCAGCGCCATCCACCACTCCCCATCCCTCCTTTGCGATCTTTGCGTTCTTTGTGGCTAAAATCCGCGCTCTTCACATGGCATCGGATTTTTGGTAGAATATTCGGCGGTTTTACAAAAGGAATCGTTTAGGTTTGAAGTTCACCTACCAGTACAAGACGAGCGACGGCGTGCGGCATTCCGGCGTACATGCCGCCCGCTCCCGCGAGGCCGTGTATGACGAACTTCGCGCCAAGGGCATCAAGGCTTTCGGCGTGGAGCCCGCCCCCGGCTTCTTCAACCGCCTGTCCGGCCTCCTCGGCTGGCGGCTGGCTGCTTTCGTGGTGCTGGCCCTTGCTCTGGTCGTGGCGACCGTCGCGTACCTCCGTGAATCCGCGCAGCTTCGCGAAAAGGAAGCTGAAGTCCCCGTCGTCGAGGAGTCGGTGTTCCTCGCAAAGACGCGGCGGCAGATCATCGGCGACACCGCCGTGATCGAGGCCGGCATGAAGAACGGCTGGAGCGACGTGTTCCCGGAGGAGGGAGAGCGGTTCCTCGCGTCCTTCGCCATCCCCGGCGTCCCGGCGGGCGTGCGCACCACCAACGTCGCCGAGCTGGAGAAGGCGCTCAAGCGGACGGTCGCGATCCAGCCCGACGATTCGATGGAGGCGAAGCAGATCAAGTCGATGGTCGAGGGCATGAAGGACGAGCTTCGCGCCTACCTGGCCAAGGGCGGCACGATTGCGAAGTACGGCGAACGCCTCGTCGAGCGACAGGAACAGGAGCTTTCCTACTACCGCCGCGTCAAGGAGGAGATCGCGTCCGCCGCGAAGAGCGGACTCCCCGACGCGGAAGTCGAGGCCAAGTGGAAGTCCGGCAACGCCGAACTCCGCAACATGGGCATCCGCCTCGTCCCCATGCCCGAATCCGGCGACTGACCCACATTCCCCTTGTGCCCTTAGTGATCTTTGTGGCTAAAAACCATTCCCCGCTCCCCGTTCCCCATTCCCCGTTCCCCCTTTCCAGAAACAACATGGAAAGGAAACCAGAAATGGCACGAGAAAAAGGCAGGGGAAACCTGCAAAAAGAGAAAAGCGGACGCTACACGCTCCGCGTAGGCATCAACGGACGGCGCTACAGCCGTTCCACGGGAACGACGGACCGCGAAAAGGCGGAGCGGGCGCTGGAGCGCTTCCTCGCGCCGCTGGGACTCGGCGCGACGCGCCTCCCGCTGGCGGACGCCTGGCAACGCTACGAGATGTCGCCCAACCGGCGCGACATCGCCAAGGCCACGCTCGACTCGAAACGCGCCGTGTGGATGTCGTTCTCGCGGTGGATGGAGAAGTACCACGTCGAGATCGGACACCTCGCCGAAGTGACCGACGAGGCGGTGGCGGAATACCTTACGCAGTTCCGCTGCCACCATTCCGCCACGACATACAACAACCACGTCTGCGCGCTCCGCGAGGTGTTCCGTCTCCTCGCCGACAAGGCTGGCGTCGCGCACGACCCCTGGGCGGGCGTGTGCCTTCTCGCCGACGACTCGGTGAGCCGTCGCGAACTCACCATCGACGAGCTGGGGCGTCTCCACGCCGCCGCGTCGAAGGCGGGCGCGGAGTGGAAACTCCTCTTCATGACCGGCACCTACACGGGACTCCGCCTCGGCGACTGCTGCCGCCTCACATGGGACAACGTCAACCTCGAACGTCAGGTCATCCAGGTCATCCCGGAAAAGACGAAGAAACACATGCACGGCCGCCCCGTGACGATTCCCATTCATCCAGAACTGCTAAAGGAATTGACCGGTAGGGCGCGATCACCGAGCGCGCCGCCATCCACCGACGCGGCCACAACGGGAGCGGCCGCGCTTGTCGCGGCCGATGGTAGGGCGCGCTCGCCGAGCGCGCCGTCGCCGTCCTCCCCCTACGTCAACCCCACCATCGCCAACCTCTACCTCAACGAAAACTGGCGGCTGGACGCCGAACTCTCGCGCATCTTCAAGGCGGCGAACATCACGATGAGCGTCCGCATGGAAGGACGCACCCGCAAGAGCGTCGTCGCGTCGTTCCACAGCCTGCGGCACACGTTCGTCTCGCTCTCGGCCAATGCGGGCGTACCGCTTCCGGTCGTGCAGTCAATCGTCGGACATTGCTCGACCGCCATGACCCGCCACTACTACCACGAGAACGAGGAAAATCTCCGCAAGGCCGTCGCCGCCATTCCGGTGATCGGGGAACGGGGAATGGGGAACGGGGAACGGGGAACGGGGAACGGGGAATGGTCGCCGTCCCCCGACGCGTCCACCGGTAGGGCGCGCTCGCCGAGCGCGCCGCCCCCCGACGCCACCACTGGTAGGGCGCGATCACCGAGCGCGCCGAAATCCCCCATCCCCGCCCGCCTCCGACGGTTGGCCAACCTCCTCAAACAAGGGCTGATCACCGAAGAGGAACACGCCGCCCAGCGCACGCGCATCCTGAACGAACTCTAGCGATACTTGCGCTATACCGAGACGAAGGCCCGTCCGCTTGCGCGGACGGGCCTTTGACGGTGCCACTTTAATTGAGCAGCCGGAGCCGACCTCTGGCCTCCTGCTCCTCGTCGACATCGCGATCAAGCTCCGCCTTTTAAAGTCTCAAGGTAGTTCTGCAGTGCATGGAAAATGTGCAGGACCCTCACTTCCTGCGACTCTTCAACGATGCGAAATATTACAAGGTAGTTACCGACTGGATATCTGCGATACCCCATGCGAGCGAGGACGGAGTCACGGCAAAGTTCATGTGCGGCGGGAAATTCCTCAAGGTCCGCATAGCACTTTTCAATTCCGTCCGCTAGTTTTGCCGCAGCCTGAGGATTCGCCAATTCGTATGTGATGTAACTGAGTGCATTGAACAAGTCGGCATTTGCTGATGGCGAAATGACAACCCTATACATGAAGTGTCGCCCTCATTTTCGCAAGTGCAGATTTAGCGTCAAGCCCTTCTCCGGCATCTATTTCCGTCTCGGATCTCGCAATGGCTTCATACATGGCTTGCTTTGCCATGAGCTTGTCGTAAAGACTGATGCTGACAAGTACGGACGCACCATAGCCGTTCTTGGTCAGGACGACAGGCCCGTGTTGCAAATCGCTTTCCACTTCGGGATAGTGATTCCGCAAGTCTGTGACTGGTCTTATTTGTGTTACAAACATATAATCTCCTATGAGGGCTGATGGGCAAAATTATATCATAACTCTATCAGCCAAGTCAAGGATGACTACCTCGAAAAAGTACATCCCCGCCCGCTTCCGACGCCTTGCCAACCTCCTCAAACAAGGACTGATCACCGAAGAGGAACACGCCGCCCAGCGCACGCGCATCCTGAACGAACTCTAGCGAAAAAACGCATAACTCCACGACGCACAAGGGCAGCATCGGAACCAAGAAACTGTTTCCCGTAAGGCCTTGCGCCACACGCCGAAGTTTGATACACTACTGCCATCAACCCGCCAGACTCGGTCTAAGCGGAGCATGACCTCAATCGCAAGGTTGAGGTCATCGCATTTTCAAGGAGAGACATGAAACGCGTTATTGCCTATATTGATGGTTACAATCTGTATTACAGACTTCTCAAGGGA
Organism: uncultured bacterium; assembly: GCA_902779865.1. Classification (GTDB taxonomy): domain Bacteria; phylum Verrucomicrobiota; class Kiritimatiellia; order RFP12; family UBA1067; genus RUG572. The sequence continues at coordinate 16,373 of CACZDG010000031.1, read as the reverse complement.
ACTCCGTATAAGTGGCTTGGCCGATTTGAATGTGAAACTGTGGAAGTGTGAAAATATGGAAATATGCAAGTGTGGAAATGGAGTGTGGAAATGAGGTCTAAGGATGAACGTTGAACTTGAAGACAGAGTCGTGAAGTTTACGTCACGATGCATAAAGGTGTGCGTTGCGCTGCCTGACAGGAAAATCGGAAGCACCAGTCTTGCCGATCAGGTGTTCCGTTCCGCCACGAGCGTTGCGGCGAACTACGCCGAAGCTGAGGAAGCGGAATCGCGCAAGGACTTCATCCACAAGTTGAAGATCGCAATGAAGGAACTATCCGAAGAAGGAACTATCCGAAACGCGCGTGTGGCTCAAGGTCATCGTCGAAAGCGGCTATGTCGAGAAGCGTAAGTTGGCGGCTCTTATAGAGGAAGCCGTTTCTCTGACGCGCATTTTTTCTGCAAGCATCATCACCGCACGCAAAAACCAAGCGCGGCAATGACATTTCCACTTTCTGCCCCATTCCATTTTCATATTTTCATATTTCCATACTTGCATATTTCCACACTTCCACATTTTCACATTAAACACATCCCCCGCGATCTTCCTGCGCAATGCCAACTCCCTGACACTATCCCGTACGGGAAACGTAACGACCGCTTTATCCACCGCCCGCCCGCGTGGCGGTAGGGCGCGATCACCGAGCGCGCCGCAATCCCCCATCCCCGCCCGCCTCCGACGCCTTGCCAACCTCCTCAAACAAGGACTGATCACCGAAGAGGAACACGCAGCCCAGCGCACGCGCATCCTGAACGAACTCTAGCGCAAAAAAGCATACCTCAACGGTGCAACTACTCCCCCTCTTGCGCACCACGCGGGGTGTGTCCGCCTGTGTTGTTATTATTTTATAATTATTTGTAAAGTGATTTTTGTAATAGTAAAAATATTTTGAAACGATACTTGCGAATGTCAACGATTTTATGTATAATATGAACGCACTAGGAAAAAGGACTTTACAAAATGAAAGACATACTTGCCAGAAATATCCGCCGCAGAAGGCAGATTCTCGGCCTTGACCAAGGCCAGATGGCTGATCGTATCGGCGTGAGCCGCATTACCTTCAGCAAGTATGAGAACGGAAAGGCGACGATAACCGACGACGTGTTCTACCGCCTGTCCCGCATATTCGGCATTACCCCCGCCGCCTTGCTGGAGAGTCCCGACCGCCAGTCCGCACCGCTCTTCCGCCATAAGAAGGTCTATTCACAACAGGAACGCGCCAGCCTCGACCAGATGATCCTCGATGCGGAAAGGAAGTTCGAAGACTATGCGGAACTTGAATCTTTCACTGGCGAGAAGATCGAAAGTTCCGAACTCCTCTCCATGCAAAAGCACGTCGCCTCGGTTGAAGAGGCCCGTACATTCGGAACGGAAGTCCGCAACTGTCTGTTTCGGCAAGGGTATGACAACGTCCGCCGCTTCGGCGAGGCGCTGGAGGCGAACGGCGTCAAGTTCCTGTCCGTCGCGTTTCCTCTTTCCAGCGAATTCGGCTTCTCACTGAAGCTCCCCAACGGCTCGTGCGGGATCGCGGTCAACAACGGCGAGGCCGTCCCCGGCGAACGCCAGCTCTTCACGCTTTGCCACGAGACCGGCCATCTGCTGATGCACCACCAGGAGGGTGACGCAGACGATTCCCCAGAGGCGAGGAAGCGACGCGAGAAGGAGGCAAACGCCTTTGCCGCCGGGATGCTGATTCCCACGGCGGAGTTCAACTCCGCATGGGACAACACCGAAGGGCGTCTATGGTTCGACCGCATTCTCGCAGTGAAGCGCATCTTCACCGTGAGCTACCTAACCGTAATCTACTGCCTAGAGGAACGCTACCGAGCGACCTCCGGCAAAAAGACCGTGCCGCCGTATCGCAACTGGTTCAAGGAGAACTACATCCGCCGTTTCGGCCGCACGCTCCCTGCACACGAGGAGGCGTGTCCGGCGGACATCCGCATCGAGTCCGCCCGCTTCGTCCGCCTCGCCCGCAAGGCGTTCGTCGCGGGCGACATCACGATGCCGCGTCTCGCCGAACTCATCGGCAAATCGCTCCTCGAAACGCGGACGCTCGTCAACGAATGGGCGCGGGAGGCCGCCGAATGAGCGCCGCCCCGCCCGACAGCGGGAGGCTTGAAATCCTCCTGGCGGACGCAAACGTCCTCATCGACCTGCTCAGCGCGAACGCGCTGGGGCTTGTCGGCGACCTCATCCGACACGACCTCGCCGACGTGTATCTGCCGCGTATCGTTTACGACGAGGTGAGCGCCGTCATCACCGAGAGCCAGATCGCCGACCTTGGAATCACGATCCTCCCCGTGGAGATCGCACTCATGGAACGCGTCGCCCGATACCATGACAAGCGGCTGTCGTATCCCGACCGCTCGCTCCTTCTCATGGCCAAAGACAACGGCTACACCGTGTGGTCAAATGACAAGCGCCTCCGCGAGAACTGCGACGCGAACGGCGTCCGCGCCTTATGGGAGTTCGAGGTACTGCGTTGGCTTGTCGAGCGCGACTTCATCTCCGCCGCCGATCTCGTCTCCGTTGCCGAGCGCGTCGAGGAGACCAACCCGTATCTTGCAGGCATCACCGAGAGGTTGCGTAGCCTTCTGGGGATGTAACGTCAACGAATCATGAAAGGAAAACCTATGAGAAAATGCGTTCTGGTATTGCTTTTGACATTCCTGTGCGCCCGTTCTGATGCGCAGGGATGGAAGTTCAATATGCACGTAAATGACCTACAAGAGAAGATGGCCAATTGCGTCGTCAAACTAGACATAAAAAAGGCGGTAGGCAACTGGAGCGGGACAGGCGTGTTGTTTCATGTGTTCGACCCTAAAGACTATTGCCGACAGATTCAGACGGTGCTAACGGCAAGGCATCTCGTTGAGAACGCCGAGTCGGTGGAAATGACCTTACAGTTCCGCAAAGGCGAAACAGAAGCACCGCTTGTCAAAGAGCGGGTCTGCTACACAAAAGACAGCCTACGTGTCTTTTGTCATCCCGATAAATCGGTCGATCTTTGTGCAATCATAATCAGTCAAGTCGTGAGTGAACATTCATCTAGAAAAGAAACATTGCTGTATTCGCTCGATTCAACCGTTTTGGCCGACGAGGCGTTATATGTAAAGGAACGTCCGCTCGATCCCGTCGTGATGGTCGGGTATCCTCCTGGGCTTATCGACGAGGTGAATCTACAGCCCATATTCAGGCGAGGAGTCTATGCAACCAACCCTTCGCTTGACTACAGAGGTGAAAAGGTACTTCTCCTGGACATCCCGAACAATGGGGGGTCCAGCGGCTCGCCGATTTTCCACTTTGACGACAAACTGTACAAACAGCGTGAAACACATGGCGTGGGTGTTGTAATGGGGTCTCGTCTGGCTCTTGTCGGCATCTCTTTTGACGGTGTCAATCCTGCGAAAGGCGACAGTTACGCAATGCCCATTACCGGCCCATCCAACAACACGGCATGGGTGGTAAAGACCACAAAGATCAAGGAACTCTTCACCGCAATGGTTTCGACATACATGAAATAAAGGAGGCATCCCCCGTGAAAAACAATTCGTTGTTAGACAACAAGTGGGTCGTGACAGCAATAAATGCGTTGATCACTACCATCATAACAATTTCTCTTACCTTGATTGTGGATAAGTTCAAGCCCGTAGATCCACGCGTCGAGGCTCAATTGAAACAATTTGATGCGCAAGTTAAACAGGCAGACGCACAAATCAAACAATTTGATGCGCAGATCAAACAGGCCGAGACTGCAACAAAAAAGGATGAATTGATGATCGCTCTGACAAAAAGACTTACTGGTAAAGTTGATGATCAAACTGTGGAAATGGTGAAACAGGACGTGATGGATTATCTGGCAAGAGCCATGCAGCAATATCCAACAAAGGAAGAGTTCGCTCGCGAGAAACACCGTTTCATCGACAAGGCTCAAGGCGTGATCTGGGAAGCGAAAATGGACAATGGTAACATGAGTCTGCTCGCGGTAGCACCCTACACAAACAACACCGTAGAGGTGAAGAAGGATTGATTGTAGCGCATCGCTTACCCGTTGTAAGAATTTACCGAGATGAACGTACTTGGTTTTGTCATTGAAGAATGGGTGACAGATTATGAATTGTGATGAAGCGAATGTCAAAGACAAGCAATTCTCAACCCATGACTTTTCCGATGACGATGTCGTTGATGTGTTAGAATTATCACGTGCCTGTAGTAAGCATCAGTGTGATAACGACTCTGTCATAGACGTAGATTTTGAGAGATGTCTCGATGAGGGATTTTCCATTTCGAGTGCGATGCTATCTAACCCCATAGCAAAAGGGTTGTTCAGTAATGCCGTTCAATCTATAAGGATGGGAATAGAAGATTTCATAAGTGCAGAGACCTCCGACTCTGCCCGCTATATATCATCTTCACGAAATCTCTATGCTGGTGCACTTCTTCTTCTCAAATCATACCTTGCGGTCAAAAGCTGTAATGAAGGTTATAAATTGCTACGTTGCGAAAAAGATTTGAAGAAACTCATGAAACAGCACGGTAAAGATTATTCTAAATGGACCGACATCGTCGAATCCAATACTGTCGGTTTTGGAGAGATGTTTCTAAAACTCAAGGAGTGTGCCGATGTCGATAAGACAAAAATATTGTCTCTTCATAATTTCCGCGACCATATAGAACACACCTATGACTTTGACAATCACGACAGCATAGACAAGGCAAACATGATAAAGAGTGCCGTCGAATTGATCTACCATTTCTTTTGCCATCCTCTGCGCATGTCTCTGGCGGATTATTTTTCAGATGAGATATGCCACAAGATAAAAGGCATAAAATCGTGCCCTCACGCACTCCTTGAGCAACAGGAAAAGCATTTCGACTCCCTTCAATGGATGTTTCCAGAATACCATGAGGCGTTCCGGGACCTTTTTCAATGTCCTAAGTGCGGATACGACATCTGCGACGTTAAAGTGTCATCGTTGGACGCGAAAGCAGATGGTGCTGTTTTCTATTGCGCCAAATGCAAATCTGAATACACATTCGGGGCGGTTGAAGAGGTGGTTTCAAATCATTGTTATTGCTCGGTTTGCCATGAAACAATACCAGCCGGGGAATTGCCGACCTTTCTGGAATGGGGGATGTGTGAATATCATCATCACATCTGGGAAAAAGAGGGATTGTTGAAAGAAGAATGACTCTGTGTCCAAAAGGATGACATGGCTGTGATTCGCCTAACCAACGCCTCGTTTTCGCTCATCATCCCTATTCCAACTGTCCAAAATTCGACGTTCATTCACGCCATTACCGCTCAGGTTTTTCTGCATTTTACTGCACGATGTCTGCTCCATCCCGAAGAGGACCAGCCCGTTTCTACGCGGTGAAATGAGACTTCTCCCGTTGTCGGGTATCTCCAGAACGAGTTGCCCGCGACAACGGTCTCGGGAACGATTGACGTTGGCGTCTCGTTCTCGAATATCGGTGCGGCGAATGGTGCCTACACCGTGTCCAACAAGTTGTTCAATACGGACATTTCCGATGGTGATGTGATCCTCATCTTCAACCCCGCTGCCTACAACTACGACTGGTATCAGTACGTGGCAGACACGGGTTCTGGCTCACCTGGTTGGTCTATAATGGACATGGAAACGTATGATACGCGTATTGTGGATTCGTTCACCGTCAATCCCGGCGATTCGCTAGTCTATATGGGTGCGGCTCCAGACATTACCATTTCCGGTGAAGTCGCAGACACGAAAGGCGCCTCGCGTGTGTTCGAGATCGACCTTAACGGCGAGCCCGACGAGACGATGTTCCCGATTGCAAACCCGTTCCCGGTTGCTACCACCGCGAAGATGTTTGCCGGTTTCGTTGTTGATGGTGATGTTCTGCTCGTCTGGAATGATGCTGCGTACAACTACGACTGGTATCAGTATGTTGCTGATACCGGTGCTGGTTCACCTGGGTGGTCGGTAATGGATATGGAAACTTACGACACCACCATGTTGACATCTGAAAACGACGTGATTTTGAAGGCAGGCTGCGGAGCGATTTTCATGCCTGCCGTTGGCGGAACCCGCACTTGGACAGTCAGTCTGAGCGAGTAAACAATTTTGCGAGGCGCATGGTGCGCGTCGCAGAAAACAAAGGAAAATGAAAATGAAAATGAGTAAATTATCACTCGCGTTTGCCACGGTTGCCATGGCGACTATGGTAAATGCTTCTACTGTTGCGTGGGGTGTTGGCTCTGCACTTGATACTGAAAAGTTCAATGCGGGTACAATCTACCTCTTCGCCGGCAGCACAATCGCTGACATCTCGACTTGGGCGGGAAAGCAGGAGTCATTCACGTTCGATGCTGTGAAAACGCAGCTCGGAGCTGACTTGGCTGTCCTTAACACCGCGTCCGGCACTGCGCCCAACACCATTGCCCTTTCCGGGGGTAAGGGGACGAGCGTCGGAAACTCCGTGACGTCATACGGAACAACGGGCAGCACGGGCAACTATTCCGTTTTCGCAGTGGTTCTTTCTGAAGACGGAAAGAATCTTGCTGTGGCGGATGCTGCAAAGACGATAAACATTCGTGCCGCTGCGACACCCGCCAATGCGACGTGGGGTGCGGCAAACTTCACGACCTATTCTGCTAAGTCGGGTACAGATCCGGTTCCGGAGCCGACGAGTGGCTTGCTCATGCTCATCGGCATGGCCGGTCTTGCGCTCCGCAGGAAGCGTGCGTAAGCATTTGATTGGCCGAATGTAGTTCGACCATCAAGAAAAGAGAGCCCGTCCGCGTGAGCGGGCGGGCTTTCAATTTTGATGTAAAAGACAGCAAGCGTACAACAACAAGATTTGGGGAATAGCGAAATGGTATTCATGGTGACATACCGCGCCAAGGACGGCGCGTTGCGCGAGGAGCGCGTTGAGGCGGCGAACCGCGCCGAGTGCGTGGCGGAGTGCCGCAAACGCGGGATTGCGCCCACGGGGATTAAGGAGGGGCGAAGCGGCAAGAGTGCCGCTTCCCCGAAGGGGTCACGTACTGGTGGGGCGGGAGACAGCAAGCGTACAACAGCAAGATGGGTGGCCGCCGCTGTACTGATTGCCGTTGTGGTAGGCGGCGGCGTGTGGTGGTGGAGCGGGCGTGGCGTGGAGAAGCCTACAAGCTCACAACAGCAAGTGGTGAAGAAAGCTAAAACAGAGAAGCCGCCCAAAGCGGTGCGGACAGAGGTACGACCCGTTGCACCCACGAATGCCCCGGCGGCACTGCCGGAAGAGACTCCAGTTGAGCCGCCAAAGAAGGAGAAGTATCTTGGTACGGTCACGACGCAGCGGTTTTCGCGTGTCGTGACGCTGGCGGACGGTACGGTGACGAACATCAGGCACAAGGCGATCTTCCGCAACCAGATGGAGCAGATTATATCGTCGGCGCTCAATCCACGGGGGATTGCAGTTCCCTTGCGTTTCGCGTTCCGCCGTTTCACAGAGGAACAGATAAAGGAGATGTTCCACACGGATCTGAAAGCCGAGCCAGGCGATTCGGAGTTGGTATTGGCGCGAAAGATGGAGCTTCAGGACTTAAAGGAGCAGGTCAGGGCGCTTGAGAAAAAGGGACACACCTACGATGAGATATTCGACGAGATCGACCAAATCGGACGTAACGTGCGTGCTGAGGTGCGTAATGCGAGGCAAGGATTGAGCCAGCTCATAAAGGCTGGAGAGTCCGAGGAAGTGATTGGAATCTGGATGGAGCAGCAGAACAAGAAGCTTAAGGAGCTTGGAGAGCCGCCGTTGAGAATACCGGCGAACTTCCTCTTGAAAAAGGAAACGGAAAACACAGAAAGGAAATGAAACCAATGAAAGCAACGTTGATCTTCATAGTCGGACTTTGCGCCCTGAACTGTCTCGCAGAGACAAACGACAGCGTTCTCAGACGGACAGGAGGCATAGTCATTCCGAAAGACAACGGCAAGAGACTTGCCATCGTGAATTCTTGCGGGGCAAGTACAAACGCCGTCATGCAGTTGATAAAGGGTTCCGAGAACCTCTTCCACATACCCGTGAAGAACCTCGCGGCTCAGCCGTCAGACGCAACGCCATACAAGGCGGCGAAATCCTACAAGAACAATGAAATCCCTGCCGTCATCTACATCTACTCCGGCGAGAAGGACGGGCCGATACTCTCTGTCCATGTCGATGACGCGATTGCCACGATCAACGTCACGCCGCTTAGATCGACCACGGCAGAGATCGAGGCCGACCGGCTCAGCAAAGAGCTGTACCGAGCATACGGCCTGATACTGGGTGCGTACTACTCTGCGAAGATGCCGAGCGTCCTTTCGCCCGCATACAGCGTCGGGCAGATAGACAACATCAGGATCAAGATGTTCAGCCCGCTGCACATCAGTTCGATCATGCATACTGCGAGGATGCTTGACCTCCCCATACTCCGCCCCACCACCTACGCCGCCGCGTGCCGCATGGGCTGGGCTCCGCCTCCGACGAACGACATCCAGCGGGTGATATGGAACGAGACAAGACAGATACCTACGAATCCCATCAAGATTGAGTTCGACCCAGCCAAGGGGAAGTGACTGGGTGGCGGGGCTTCCAGCGCGGCGGGAACCGCAAAAGCGAAAAATCGCGAATTTTCAGGAATCGCCCTTGCGCCGCACCGGTCGATTTGCTAAACTACCGTCATCAACCCGCCAGGTTCGGCCTAAGCGGAGCGGAGTCCCAGCCTTCGGGTTGGGACTCTAGCATTTTTACGAACAATGAAAAAGAGAAGTATAATCTACATCGACGGCTACAACCTCTACTACGGCCTCCTCAAGGGGACGGCGTACAAATGGCTTGATCTTGCCGTATTTGCCAGAATGCTTTTGCCGGGCGATCACGAGGTTGTGGCTGTGAAGTACTTTACCGCTTGCACGCTCACGTACCCGCACGACAACGCAGCCATTGAACGGCAGAACATCTACCTTCAGGCACTTCGCACATTGAAGGACGTTAAGGTGATAAGCGGATTCTTCAAGAAGAACAAGGTTCTCATGCCCGCATACGAGGACGAGTGCAAGAAATGCACAGTTCCCCAAAAAGGTTTTGTTCGCGTGGTGAGACTTGAAGAAAAGCGGTCTGACGTGAACCTTGCCGTCGAGATAATGCTTGATGCAATGCAAGAGGATATAGATTGCCTCGGCCTCGTTACGGGCGATGCCGATCAAGTAGGTACGATAGAGGCGGCTCGTCGTAGATTCGGAAAGACCGTTTCGGTTTTCAACCCACAGAAAAGCATTAGTGGGCATCTGAAAATGGCCGCATCCTACTACAAGAACATCCCCCGCGACCTGCCCGCCCGCTGCCAATTACCCGACGTGATTCCCTACGGCAAGCACGGCGACCGTTTCATCCGACGTCCAGACGCATGGAAATAGGAAATCGAAGTCAACTAGGCCCAGCGGCCTCTGCTTGCTGTTGTAGGCTTGCTGTCCTCACTTCCCCTTGGCGGGATCGAACTCGATCTTCAGCGGCTTTGTGGGGAGCTGCCGCACTTCGTTCCAGATGGCCTTTTGGATGTCGTTGGTGGGCGCCGGTGCCCAGCCCTCCTGACACGCCCTGCGGTACGATGTTCGTCTGAATGGCCTTACCCCGATGCCTAGAAGGAATGAACTGCTGCGCATCACCACGTCAGCCGGTATCCTCTCGGAATCCCGCTTGTCAAGGTCGGCGGCACTTGTTGCAAATGACATGAGGTTGCCCCTGTAGCCAGATCCAATGCCCCCGAACAAAATGCCTGCCACTCTTGCAATCTCCTTTCTCACTCGCGCATTGAAGAACTGCGGCTTCTCGCCTCGCCCCGCCGCCAGCGGTGCGACATTCACGAACGCCCAGCGTCCTTCCGGCGCGACAAGGGACATCGGCAGCTTGTCATCGTCGATAATGTAGAGCGATAGCTCCCCCTCGATCTTCGGCGATTTGAAGTCGAATATCCCGTTGGTAATGTCGATGGGAGTGCGGATGAGCTCTTCGTAGGTTTTGCGCGCCTGTTCTATGACTTCAAGGGACGCCCTTGACTGCGCATTGACGAAAAACACCTTTTTCGTGTTCCTGTGCGTTGCCACGATTACACCTCCTGAATCGCGTTCAACGATCTTCGCCACATTCGTCGGTGCTACCACGGCATTCAAGCCAGCTTGCGACATAGCGGCAATGGCCAATGTCACCATCATTTTCTTCATGTCAGTTCTCCTTGTTTTCATTTGCGTCTTGTTTTGCGGCCTGCAGTTTCAGAGCAAGCCTCGACATCGAGTTCAATTCTATGGGCGCTAGCCCCTTTTCGTCAAGCATGGCGTTGACGGCAGTTATCATGTCCTCGATGTCCTGCGCTGTCTTGTTTTTTCCGCGCAACTGCTTCATAGCCTCTTTCTCAAGATCGTGGCGGAACCTCCCTAGCCGTTGCAACTCCGCACGGGCGTCGTCAAGAATCTTCGCGATGTTCTCGCCATTGTCGTACGCTTGCTTGAGCTGTATCTTCGCCTCGATAACGGAGCGCTTGAGCGCCTTGTCGTAGTCGGAATCCTTCTCGTTTATGACGATGGGTCTTGTGATAGACTTCAGGAAGCGTTCCTCGAATCCGGCTCCGACCCCCCTTTGCCCAATGACCATCTGCCCCGGCACAGTTGACAGCACGAACGCAATCTCGTTGTCCGCTCGCGTGTCGAAAATCGCATATCTGGGCTTCTCGCGCTTGGGCTGGTTCTCGTCCGGCGGCGGCCACGGGTGAAACATCTTCCAGTATTCAATCTGCGCCTCTGTCAGGTTGTTGGTCTTGTCGGCGGACAGATGACGCAAATCCTTGTTCGACATATCCTTGTAGTTCGGTTCGATGGGCTTGTCGGCCACCACGGGTTTTGCGGACTTGCGATTAGCCTTGGGGTTCTCTGGCTTTCCACTCTTCACGCTCTTGGGCTGTTCCCGAACACCCCCTTGCGGCATCTTCGCCTTTGGATATAAAATCAAGAATAGCGCCCCCGCCAAGATGAGACACAGGGCATACACGACAAGCTTATACGACGTATGCGTCCCAGAGCTAGTACGCTTGCGGTCGGCAGACGCAGTTGCCGCGCCGCGCCTTCCCTTCGACATCTCAACACGGATTGGGGTGATACCTTTCCCCGCGAGCGACTTGAACAGCTCTTCACGGTTCTCGGCCTCAAACGAATCAACAATCTGCTTGCCGTCCTTGGTTCGGTATGTGACGTTCCAGTTCATCTGTCCTGTAAATGATTTGAGACCCGCCCGCGCATTGCGGACGGGCCTCTGTTTCCGGTTTTACGGTTCGATAAAACCGCGTTAACCTTTATGCACGCTTGCGGCGCAGGGCGAGACCAGCCATGCCGAGGAGCATGAGCAAGCCGCTCGTAGGCTCCGGCGCGGCAACAGCCTTCCAGTTGCTGGCGGTATGAGAGCCGGAATCAGGCACGGTGAAGTTTGCAGCACCAAGTGCCGTATCGCTTGCACCTGTCTTTGCACCACCAGACAGACCTGTAACATACCAGTTGGTGTCATCGGTAATCGTAGCCGTGTCGGTAATGAGCGCGAACAGCTTGGTGTTGGACGTATTCGGCGTGAGGCCAGATGCGGAAATGAGGACATCGCTCACTCCCTGGCTTCCGCCCGAAACCGCACCTGACAATGCCGTCATGTACGTGAATCCGCTCAACGCCGACTGGAAGGACTTGGCGTCCGTCGCGGCTTCAAGCGCAGCGGTGAGTGCTGCAACCGTCGTTGCATTGGCGCCCTTGGTGGTGAACACGTATGCGTAACCACCATTCAGCGCATTGCCAGACGCATCCTGAAGGCTGCTAACAGACCAGTTGACTGTCGCCGCCTGAGATGCGACTGCCGTCGCAATTGCAGACACAACTAATACTAACTTTTTCATTTTCTTCTCCTTGTTTTTTTATCCCGCGAAACTCAATGCATCGCGGAAATCGTCACTCCTGGAACGTGAGGTAGGTGGAGAGCTGCTCCTCGTCGTCACCGTCCATCTTGTATGCGTAGGGGGCTGCATACAGGAAACCCTCACCAGCAGAGAACGTCCTCGTCGCCTTGACGAACGTGCTGCCCTCCTGCGTGTACCAACCCGCACCGTCAAACCCAGGGTAGGAGCAAGACGCTGTGAGGTACATATAGACAGTACCGATTTCACCACCGGTTCCGACCTCCTGAATCTGAGCTTCGCCATCACCCAAGGGATCTTCGGCATCCTCGGGGAATGAAGGAACCAGCTTCTGGATGGAAGTCGCCACCGGACGGTCAAAGCTGAGCGTCCAGAGACCGTCAAGGTCAAGTGTCAACGTCTTGGCGGACGTGTTGACCTCGCCGGAAGACTGCAACGTGGTCGCAAGCTGCTCTTCGTCATCCCCGTCCATCTTGTATGCATAAGGCGCGGCATAGAGGAAACCCTCGCCACGGACAAACGTCTTGTCTGACTTTACGAACGAGCTTCCTTCCTGCGTGTACCAGCCTGCATCGGTAAAACCGGGGTAGGTGCAAGACGCGGTGAGGTACATATAGACAGTACCGATTTCACCACCGGTTCCGACCTCCTGAATCTGAGCTTCGCCATCACCCAAAGGGTCTTCGGCATCAGCAGGATACTGGGGGATCAGCGACTGGATGCTGTACGAATCGGTGGAAGTCCCGACAGTCAGGAATCCCGAACCCATCATAAACATACCATCGAGCTCAACGCTCTTGTCCTGATACCCGACAACATTTGCTGACTCAATGGCCATCAGGCCGCCAGCTGCGGCCGCAACCGCTGCAAACATTAACTTTTTCATTTTTCGTTTCCTTTGTTTTTTGCCCAGAACCGCCGGGCGCGGTGTCTTAGCTTGTGCAGAACCACTCTACAATTTGCCTTGACGCCGATAAGTATAGACCAAAGTTTTTCGCTTGTCAACGGGTTCGACTAAAAATTTCTGAAAAAAGTTTGCCCTCATTTTTACCCCCTCCAAAGGGTGCTGGAGGCCGCAAACCCCTGTCTTTATTGGGTTTTCTGCGTTTTCCCACCCCTCAGACCGGGGCGTTCCGATTTTTCCCGCCCCGTCGCGCCTCTGGCCCGCTGGCGCGCCTCACCCGCGCCGAGCCGTACGCCAGCGGCGGCAAGAGGGCGCGAAGAAAGGATGGGAAGAGGCTGTTGCCATGGGCATGATTTGAGTTCGTTTCAGCACCTTGAAAAGAATGTCAAGCGTGCTGAACGGAATTGCTCTTTAGAATTCTGGACTGATTTCACTCATGGCTTGACTTCGATGCCAGCACCTCCAAAGGTGAATGACCTTCTCGGTCCGCTTTCTGGCACAAGTTTTACCTCTAGTGGGGGGTGCGTCTCATTTTGACCTTGGCGAGACAGGACGGATCTTATGACTTTCTGGGACGTTTCCCCTGCGGTGGTTACGGACACATCATTCGTACTTGAATGATATATCCAGAACTTGTCAGGCAAGGGTATGGTGTCGAGGGAGATTGTTTCCGGCAAGATTGTGTTCTTTCCGAGCCGAACGAGGCGGTATGCGTTATTGGTGCTTGTGTATTCTATGAACTTGTACCGCTGCCTGAACCCGTCAAGGTTGAACTCGAGCTCGTCGCCTAGAACGCCATCGGCAGGGAAGAAACGAACGATCTCGTCGAGAGTAGAAAATGCCGACTCTGGCGACACGACATCGCAATTGACGACAACCTCGTTTCGGCCTTGCTTAAGAAAGGTACTTCTGTACTCAACGTACTCAACGATATTTGCGCCGAGATCATAGGCGGAAGCGTTTAGGAGGCTCACCGCTAACACGCCGAACGTCATCATCGTGTTCAAGTTTCTCATGTTATCTGTCCTCCGCTTACTGCTCTTCAAATGGGGAGTTCTGACGTTGTGCCGTTTTAAGGTACTTTAGGTTCAAACTCCTAATATCGCGTATCTTGACCTTTGGCTCGATCTTCTGGGCGCGCCAATGGTTGATCACTCGCTTTGAGAACGCCACCTTGTCAATGCCTTGCAGGGAATTGAGTTCATCGTTCGACAGCTCCACTCCTTTGACAAATCTGGTGTATGGGTTTGCAGCAGCCGGTTTTACCACATACTCAAAAGACAAGTCGATCCCAATGGCCGGGGGGCGCAACGGAGTTGTCGCCTTACTTGGACGATAGACAGGGTTTATCTTGATGTTCCTTGCTCGAAACACATATTCGAGAAGAACCTTCACTTCGTCAATAATGGAGTCGCGGGCGCGGTCTTGATCAATTGGATGGTCTTTGTGCGATGGTGTTTTACCGTAAAGCGACTCGTTCAATGCAATGGCAAGTTCACTCTTGGGGTCGATGTTCAACGTGCCGTCTTCGGAAAAGAGAAGCGTGTCAGACGGGATTCCCGACAACACGCGGTTCAGTTCAGAGTTGGAGAAGAAGTGAAAGCCCTCCATCTGCTCGGTATCCTGTTTGAACCAGTACATTGCAACGCCATCGCCGCAAATGAGGCCTTCAAAGATCATCCCCTCTCTGTTGAGCTTGGTGAGGCGCGTCAAGTCGCGGAAGCAGCGAATGAACCGCTGCTTACCCTCCAGGGTGGTTTGGGTGTTGTATGCGATTGACCCGATGGTGCGGTTCTGATCGGCGATGGTCGATTTCTGCTCGTCAATCTTGGCATTTGCGCGCATTAGATTATTTGAGACGCTATCGAGCGAGCGTTGTAAATCCTCAGAGCGCGCTACATCTTTGTCGTGCTGTTGTTGAGCGTCGTGTTCGGACTGCCGCAGGCAATAACAGGATAATGCACACAGAAGAACGGTAACCCATGTGCCCCATTTCTTGAACGGGTTGGATTTGATCCATTTTCTGACTTTGTTCTTATCCGTTACTGCGTTGGCCTGCGCATAGACGGAAAAGAGAGTGATTATGATGGTAAGGATGTAGTTCATGGAATCCTCTTATGCTGATTTGATTTCGTTATCCCGTGGGGTGGGGATATAGCCGTGTTCTTTTAAGAACTCTCCGCTCGTAGCGAAAACGTAATTCATGCAGTTCGCTACAATTTGTCGGTTGAACCATGATACATCATGTGTATCTTTCAGTTCGTTTGAATACCGTTTCTTGAACTGGTTTATCGCAGAGCTGTGTCCATACAGGAGTCCCGCGCTAGGCGAGAGGGGAAAGTATGCGATCATTAACGAGCACGGGTCCTTGTAATCCCCAAACGGGACGACGGGGACATCCCCTGTAATGAACGTATGCCCCGTGTGATTGAGTACAATCATTGCTTTCCGAACGCCGGTTTCGTCATACACTACCTTGAAAGAAGTGTAAAATGGAAGAAAGTACCGCAAATAATAACCGAGGTTGGCTGTTGCGCCCTCTGGAAGGTTCTTCTTGGGCAGGGACTCCCTCAACTGTGCGAGGTAGTCTGGGCCGCGAAAAGACTGATTAAAAACATAGTTCAGAAATGCAAAGGCATCTTCCTTGTTCTTCATAAAATCTAAACAGCCTTTCCTCGCTTGTCTCAGGAACGGCTCCGCTTTTTCTTCAATGACACACTCGAAGTTTTCAAATCCCTGTATCTGTTGCGCCTTGATTTCATCCCATTGCTTTTCGGTAAAACCATGAGCCTTTTCCAAATAATCAAATAGGCGTTGCTCGATTTTCCGTTCCTCGTTGTCAAGCGGCCACAGCGCATCAAATGCGGCAAACGCATCTTCATACGCATCGTTCATGTCGTTCTTCTTGCAGCGAAACGCAAGAACATTCAGGTGGATTCGCGACATCAGATACCTTGCAAGAGGATATTCAGTTTTGAACATCGATTTAACCACGTCAATCAACTGATTTAACTCTGATGACGTCAAATCGACAAACTGGTACAATCCATTTTTGTTTGCCCAGTTCTTGGGGTTGGCGCATGGTATGATCGAGCCGTCCCTTTTGGCTACTGCGATAGTATCACCCCACTTTTTTAAGTACGCGACGGGAACATAGTGATTATGTCTTGTAGGTCGATCCATGTCCCAAATTACTCCATGCGATGTTTGTTTGCAATGAACATCTGCTCGTTGCGGTGTGTGACGTTGACTGTGATCATTTCGTCTCCCACAACGGGTATCAGTTCGGCTGCATGTGTTACGAACGATTTTCTCATGGGGAAAAGTATACCAAATCGCGGATTCCATGTACAGGATTTGCGGCAAGTCAAACCGGCTGGGGGTGCAACGAGTTTTTTCTGTAAAAAATTCATCTGGCCCCTTGACTTTGCGCGTATTCTTTAGTATACTAAAGAACATGAAAACTGCAACAAGAG
>CACZDG010000030.1 GCA_902779865.1 uncultured bacterium | reverse complement strand
GGACTTCGTGATTGTGTTTTTGCAGTTATGCGGTGCTTTTCAGGTCAAGTGGCTTGAACCGCAAACGCCACGAAAGCGGGGTTTATGAATTACCTCATACAAAGCCGCCTTCTTTGCGGAGCAGAGAATAATGAGAAACATAGTTAAAAAGAGTTGGAGAGGTACGCTTGTCGCGACCGAAATTTGTGCTACGGTGGTTTGCGCCGCGAAGCCGGCGGCGGAGCGGATGGACCGCTCGAAGCTGCTGATCGGCGCGTACTGTCTGCAGGCGAACGCGAAAACGGACGCACACATAAAAGCCATCCACGATTGCGGCGTGGACTTCATCATCGGAGGGCTGCCGGCGTCCGACCGCGCCACGCTTGACCTCTTCGCGAAGCACGGCGTGGGCGCGATCGTGAACGGTGTCGTCCCCGGCTGGTGGGGTGGCGACGGCCAGCGCGCCGGGAAGATGCGCGAGACGAACCCGCCGGAGAAGTACGCTGCGGGCGCGGCGGCGTTCAAGGACCACCCCGCGATCTGGGCGATCGACATCGGCGACGAGCCGTCAGCACTCGACTTCTCCTACTACGGCGACGTGGTGCGCCAGCTCAACAAGGCGATTCCCGGGATGCCGCTCTACCTGAACCTCTACCCCAACTACGCGAGCGTGGCGCAGAACAACGGGAAGCAGACCATCAACCAGCTCGGCACGAAGACCTACGCCGAACACGTGGACGTCTATTGCCGCGAGGTGCCGCTCGACTACATCTCATACGACTTCTATCCCTATATGGCGAAATCCAGGGACACCGACCGCTTCATCTCGAAGATGTACGACAACTTCATCGTCGTCTCGGAGGCGTGCCGCCGCACGAAGCGCTCCTTCTGGTACATCCCGCAGGTCAACTCCCGCGTCGGGCTTCCCCCCACGAGCGAGAACCGTCTGCGCTTCCAGGCTTACGCCGCGCTCAGCTTCGGCGCGGAGGCGATTACCTGGGGATGCTGGTGCAAGGGATGGTGGACGAATAACGTGCTGGACGCCGACGGACGGCAGACGGAGCAGTACGGGAAGCTGAAGCGGGTGAACGCTGAATTGAAAAAGATCGGGCCGCACTACATGCGCTTCAGGAATGTCGCCACGCGGCTTGTCGGCTTCGCGTCCAATTCGCCCCGGCGTCCGTCGCGCCCCTGCCTTGGCGCGCCGGACGATCCAGGCTACGTAAAGGCGTCCAACGGCGCGCCGCTCATCGTCGGCGAGATGGTCGCACGCGATCCCGCAAGCGGCGCGCGCGCGTTCTTCGTGACGGCCGCCGACGATCCGGAGGACGCGCACCCGGCGAAGTTCGACATCGTGTTCAACGTCAAGGAAAAGCGCGTCGAGGCGTTCGGCGGCAACGGGGCGATTCCCGTCACCCGTCGGCCGGACGGCTCCTGCGCCGTGCCCGTCTCGTCGTGCCAAGGCGTCATGCTCGTGTTGCAGTGATAGGTGATAGTCAAGAAAAGAAGTGTTTGTAATGCGTGACACACGGCTAATAGTTGTATTGGCTGCGTTCTGTGCAACCCTTTGCGCACAGGGTGCGAAGAGGCCCGTGCTGCAGTTCCGGATCGAGGGACGCCACACGGAGAGCGACGAGGCATGGGCAAAGACGTTCGGGATGTTCAAGGAATGCCCCGAGCTCTGCGACGAAATCTGGTTCGGCACGGGATTCAGCATGCCGACGCTGGAGAAGCACCGCGAATACGCGGCGCGGATCGGAAGGGCGTCGAAGGACGTCGCCTCGCTCGGATGGAAATCCGGCCTCCAGATACAGGCAACGGTCGGACACGGCGGGCCGTTCTGCGCGGGCTACGACTATTCGGGCCGCAACTGGACGGGCTGGACCGGTTCCACGGGCGTGGAGGACAAGTACTGCAGCTGTCCGCGCGATCCGCGCTTCCTCGCGTACATGCGCGCGGTGGTGCGCATCTACGCCGCCAACCATCCGGCGAGCGTCTGGATCGACGATGACCTCCGCATCGACAACCATTACCCCGCCTCGCGTGGCTCGCTCGACGGCTGCTGGTGCAAGACGTGTATCGCAGAATTCAACGCCGAGACCAGCGGGAAGTGGACGCGCGAGACGCTTGCGGCGGCGGCGAGGAAGAACGCGACGTGCGCCGTGTGGCGCGAAATCCGGCGCGAGCCGGTCACGCTTTCAATCCATCGCGCGGACGGCATCTGCCGTGTAGAGGTCCCGTCCATCGGCATCTGGAACGGCGGTTTCCTAGAGTTTCAAAGACGCGAATAGGAGAAAAACATGAAAGCAGATTCAACGACAGACATTGGACGCCGTACTTTTCTGGAACGTGCGGTTTGGGCGATGACCGCTGCGGCGATAGGGGGATGTTCCACGGCGAAGGTGGCACCCGCTCCGGGCGAGGCGTCGCTCGTCGGGTTCGTCGCACCGAAGCTGGAGAAGATCCGTGTTGGCGTGATCGGCACGGGCGGACGCGGAGGCTCGGCGGTGCATCGTCTGTGTCGCGTGCCGGGCGTGGAGGTGGTGGCGCTCTGCGAACTTGACGAGGCCAAGGCGAAGCGCCATCAGCAGCGAATGAAGAAGAACGGGTTCAAGGAGCCGCAGCTCTTCATCGGCCCGGAGGCGTACAAGCGGCTGTGCGAGTCGGGGCTTGTCGATGCCGTGCACATCAACACCAACTGGACCTCTCACGCGGAGATTGCGCTCTATTCGCTAAAGTGTGCAATCCACACGTTTGTGGAGGTGCCTGGCGTACGCACCATCGACGAGGCATGGGCCGTCGTCGAGACGGCGGAGAAGAACCGCTGCCACTGCATGATGCTCTCCAACTGCTGCTACGACGAGGACGCGATGACGCTTATCAACGCGACGCACGCTGGCATCCTTGGCGAGTTGATGCACGGCGAGAGCTGCTATCTGCATGAGACGCGCGACAGGCAGGGGCAGGCGTTCCTGAGCAGGGGGAAGATTTTCTCGTCGCTCGCCACGCTCATCGACCACACGGGCATGTGCTACTGTGTCCATCCGCTCGCGCCTATTTCGCTCGCGATGAACATCAACCGGGGCGACAGGCTCGACTACCTCGTGTCCGTCGGTTCCAAGGGCTTCGCGTGGCAGGAGTTTGCCCGCAGGAAGTTCGGCCCCGACGCGCCAGTCTCCAAGATTTCGTTCGAGGCCAACGACTTCAACACCACGACGATTTCGACGGTAAACGGCAAGACGATCGTGCTGCGGCAGTGTAACAACTGTCCGATGCCTTACACCAGGTTCTATTCCATCTACGGTTTCAACGGGACGATTGCCACGCAGTCGCGTGGTCTGCAACCATCCATGCGTGTGGCGATCGAGAAAACGCTTGGAGGGGGCGTGAAGAGCTTCCTCGAGGGCAAGGAGCTTGACGCATTCAAGGAGAAGTACCGTTCCGCGCTTTGGAAGAAGACGGGCGACACGGCCAAGAAGGTTGGCGGGCACGGCGGCATGGACTACCTGATGGACCTCCGCTGGTCGCACTGCATCCGCAACGGACTTCCGCTCGATATGAACGTTTACGACTTCGCGACGTGGAGTTCCATCTTCGAGCTCAGTGAGAAGAGCGTCCGCAACCGCTCGCAGTCGCAGGATATCCCCGATTTCACGCGCGGCGCGTGGAAGACAACCCCGCCCGACACTGCTATGGTCTAAAAAGTTGAGTACGCCACTCTCTCCACTCTCTCTGCGTATTCTACATCTTCCGTGTTTCGCCCCAATTCCGCCGCCAGGACGTCTTCCTCTGGGGTGGCGTGATCTGGGGGATGTCATTGCAGTTTCCTGTCAAGTGGATGTGTGTAGGTATGGTGACGCATACGCTGCTGGAATGGTATAGGAAGGGGGTAAAAATCGCCTTAAGAGGCTTGAAAATCTTTTTTATAAATTACCCCCTTGTCAAGCGTGCGCTTTTTTGATAAACTAATCATTCGTTCGACCATAAAAGAAGAGTTAAAGAAATGAAAGTACGTAGTTCCGTTCGCCGCATCTGCGAGAACTGTCGCATCATTCGTCGCAAAGGCGTGGTGCGCGTGATCTGCACAAACCCGCGCCATAAGCAGCGTCAGGGCTAAAGAAAAGGAAAGAGAAAAAACCATGCCAAGACTGATGGGTGTGGATATTCCGGGCAAGAAGCATGTTCGTTATGCTCTCCGGTACATCCACGGAATCGGGCCGAAGCGCGCGGATGACGTGCTTGCGGCGTGTAATGTCGAGCCGATGAAGAAGGCCGACGATCTGAGCCAGGACGAGATTCACGCTATCGTGACTTTCATTCAGGACCACTTCCGCGTTGAGGGCGACCTCCGCCGCGAAGTTTCGCAGAACATCCGCCGTCTCATTTCGATCGGCTCGTACCGTGGTCTGCGCCACAAGCGTGGTCTGCCCGTGCGCGGCCAGCGTACTAAGACGAACGCGCACACGCGCAAGGGCAACCGCAAGGGCACAGCAGCCCTCATGCGCGCCTCCGCCCCCGCGAAGAAGTAATTTCGGAGAGGACGATATTCAATGAGCGAAGAAGAGATCAAGAAAGAGGAGGCGGCGCCGGCCCCTGTCGACGCGGCCGATCCCGCTGCTCCGGCGGCGGAGGGCGAGGCCTCTGCCAAGAAGGCGCGTCCGGGCAAGTCGATTCCGCCCGGCATCGCGTTCATCCGTTCCACGTTCAACAACACGCAGGTGTCGATTGCCGACGCCCGCGGCGGCGTGATCGCGTGGAGCTCGGCCGGCAAGGAAGGTTTCAAGGGAAGCCGCAAGTCAACGGCGTTCGCCGCCACGATGGTGGCGCAGACGGCCGCGAAGACGGCTTATGCCAAGGGCATGCACGAGTGCGAAGTGCGCGTGCAGGGCGCGGGCGCCGGACGCGAGTCGGCCGTGCGCGCCATCCAGGCCGCAGGCATTCATGTCACGATGATCACGGATTGCACGCCGGTTCCGCACAACGGCTGCCGTCCTCGTAAGCGCAGGAGAGTGTAAAATGGGTCGTTATACTGGTCCCCGTACGAAAATCGCCCGCCGTTTCGGCGAGCCCATCTTCGGGCCTGACAAGGTTCTGGAGAAGCGTCCCAACCCGCCCGGGCAGCATGGCGCACGCCGCCGGAAGAAACTGTCCGAATACGGCGAACAGCTCCGCGAGAAGCAGAAGGCTCGTTTCATCTATGGAATGATGGAACACCAGTTCCGCATCTTCTTCAAGCGCGCAAAGGCGCGCGAGGGAGTTACGGGCGATATCCTTCTCCAGCTCTGCGAGACGCGTCTGGACAACATCGTTTACCGCCTTGGCTTCGCGCCCACGCGCCGCGCCGCGCGCCAGCTCGTGACGCACCGCCATGTCGAGCTCGATGGAAAGATCTGCAACGTCCCGTCCTGTACGGTGAAGCCCGGCCAGACCGTGGCGATCCGCGAGAAGAGCCGCGACCTCATGGCCGTCAGGGAGTCGCTTAACAAGCACAAGCTCGGCGTCTCGTGGCTCACGCGTGACGACGCGGCCCTTTCGGGAACGCTCCAGAGCGTGCCCGAGCGCTCCGAAATCCCGGAGAACATCGACGTCCAGCTCATCGTTGAATTGTATTCACGTTAAGCGGCCGTTGACGGGATATCTGCCGGGGGCGCTACCCCGTTCCCGGCGGATTGTTTGCAACTGTTTTTCCATCTCAAGGGAGATATAAATGCCTATCCGTTTGAGTCGTTTTGAAATGCCTCGCGCCGTCAAGAAGGACGAGGGAACCGCCACCGGAACGTATGCCCGTTTCACCGCGGAGCCGTTTGAAATCGGTTACGCGCGCACGATCGGGAACTCGCTCCGCCGCGTTCTGCTCTCGTCCATTGAAGGATGCGCGATCTGCTCGGTTCGAATCGCCGGCGTGAACCACGAGTTCTCGACGATCCCGGGCGTCGCGGAGGACGTCACGGACATCATCTTGAACCTTAAGCGCGTGCTTCTGAAGACGTTTACGCGCGATACCACCAGCCTCCGCCTTAAGAAGTCCGGTCCCTGCACGGTGACCGCCGGCGATTTCGCCGAGGAGAACTCCGTCGAGGTACTTAACCCCCGTCAGGAGATCGCCACGCTCGAAGCGGGCGCGACGCTTGAAATGGAGTGCGAGATCCGCACAGGACGCGGTTTCTGCCTCGCCGAGAGCAACAAGCTTCCGGAGCAGGAGATCGGCCGTATCGCGATCGACTCCATCTTCTCGCCCGTCACGCGCGTGAACTTCCTCGTGGAGAACACCCGCGTGGGCCAGCGCACCGACTACGAGAAACTCGTCATGGACGTGTGGACCGACGGGCGCGTTACGCCCGACGACGCGCTGAAGACCGCCGCCGCCGTGCTGCGCCGCCACCTCGACGTGTTCGTTGACTACTCCAACGAAGACGCCCTGGAGTTCGACGACACCGACAGGAAGGGCGCCGACGAGCGCGAGCGCCTCCGCAAGCTGCTGAACATGTCCGTGAACGAGATCGAGCTTTCGGTCCGCGCCGCGAACTGCCTCAACAACGCCAACATCACCACGGTGGGCGAGCTTGCGCAGAAGACCGAGGCCGACATGCTCAAGTACCGCAACTTCGGCAAGAAGTCGCTGAACGAGATCAAGGACAAGCTGAAGGAGCTCGGCCTTTGCCTCGGCTACAAGTTCGACGCCGACCTGCTTGAATCAAAGAAATAAGGAGTTTAGACACAATGCGTCACCAGAGAGTTCAGAAGAAGTTCGGTCGTTCGATGGAGCACCGCAAGGCCCTTATGAAGAGCCTTGTGACGAATCTCATTCTCGCCGAATCCATTAAGACCACGCTGCCCAAGGCGAAGCAGGCCCGCAAGGACGCGGAGCGTATCGTCACGGTCGCCCGCAAGGGCGGTCTTGCCGCACGCCGTCTCGCCGCTTCCCGCCTCCAGCAGCCCAAGTCCGTCAAGAAGTTGTTCGACAAGATCGTTCCGCAGATGGAAGGCCGTAACGGCGGTTACACGCGCATCGTCAAGCTTGGCACCCGCAAGGGCGACGGCGCCGACATGTGCATTCTCCAGTGGGTGACGGCCCCCGAGGCCGCCGAGCCCGCCGCTGAGACCCCCGCCGCCGAAGCCCCCAAGGCAGAGGAAGCGGCCAAGTAAGGCCGCACCATGACCCTACCTGAAAGGATACAGTCGCTTCTTTCACGCGCCTTTGCCGCACTCCATCCGTGTCTCTACGGACCGATGGGCGGCGGCGAGGCGGATGATTTGGAGTCGCTTTTCGCCGACCTCGAGAAGGAAATCGCGCTGCTCATGCCTGGCGCGAACTCCAGCGAGGTGGTGCGTGCTTTCCGTGACCGCATCCCCGAAGTGCGCCGGTTGCTGGAAACGGACATTGACGCCGCCTACGAGGGCGATCCCGCCGCCACCTGCCGCATGGAGGTGGTGACGGCCTACCCCGGCCTCTACGCTGTAACGGTGCATCGTCTTGCGCACGAGCTCTACTTGCTCAAAGTCCCGATCATCCCGCGCATAATGAGTGAACACGCCCATTCGCGAACAGGCATTGACATCCATCCCGGCGCGACTATCGGCGAACGTTTCTTCATCGACCACGGCACGGGCGTGGTAATCGGCGAAACCACCGTGATCGGACGCAACGTGAAACTCTACCAGGGTGTCACACTTGGTGCTCTTTCGTTCCCCAAGGACGAGAAAACCGGTATGCTCATGAAGGGGCACAAGCGCCACCCGAATGTTGAGGACAACGTGGTTATCTACGCCGGTGCCACGATTCTTGGCGGCGACACCACCATCGGCCACGACAGCGAAATCGGCGGCAACGTGTGGCTGATGGACTCCATCCCGCCGTTCTCCCGCGTTTACAACCAAACGCCTTTCCCCCGCGTCAAGACAATGGCCTAGTGATAGGTAACGCCGCAGATGCGGCGCTTACCCGAAATCCAGATACATAACGCCAGAATTGCGCTTTTACGAAATCCGCCTTGCGCCGTGGGGCGGATTTTGGTATTCTAACTGACGCACGAAACGCATCTTCGAGCGTACTGCCTTGAACGGCGAATCCCCTGAAGCGGTAACGATAGCATTCAAGATGACGCGCCATGCCGTAGATCAGTCAAAAAACCGCGCCATGTCCCGCCTCCGCGAAATCGTGAAGGAACTAGAAGAGGTTGCCAATTAGTTGAAGCTTTTGCTGATTCATGATTCCGAAGCCACTGCCTTTGGCGTGATGCACGAGAAGTCCTTTTGACTCCTCGTGAACAACCTGGACCATAACTCAGCTCTTTTGTGAAAATGCCACCATGCCATCTGAACCGACCTGATGCCCATACATAGAGGAACAAGGGCTCATACATAGGGAGACAATCCCTTATGCATAGGGAATTAAATGCTTATGCATAGGGGTTTGATTCCTTATGCATAGAGAATCGAATGCTTATGCATAGGGAATCGTTTCCTTATGTATAGGGATTTCAGGAGAGAGCGATGTTGAAGGATTTGCAATCAAGCCGTTGAACGGGATGTCATAGATTGACCTCATTATGCTGGCTTGGCGGCTTACTGAAACAGACGTCTCGCCAGTTGTGTACGCGCAATATCTCAGAACAAATCGGCGTGTGTGCCGGTGCCGGAAAGCGTCAGTTGTTGCTCAAAAATATGTTGAATACTGTATGGCGTTTTGGCGTATCCCCCTACTTGCGCGATTCCCGCGAATGGGCTTTATTTGCCAATACACCCATAATTGCGAAATGGCTTTTTATGCATTTTGGAGATACATCACACAGATGCGCGGAGACACAGGGAAACAAGGTGAATTTGAACCTTCAACACCAAAACTTTCTTTGATTCTGTGTCGCTGAGTGAGAAATTGCCTTAAGCGATCTTTTGCGGACTAAAACACAACCCGACCAAAAATACGGCGTTTCACGGTGCTTTTCAGACGTTAACTTCAGCAATCGCCTACCATGCGGCGTTTTGTGAAGTCATGCTTTCTTTATATGGCCTTTTTTAGAGCGACGAAGCGATTCTAGGCGGCCTATAATACCGGTAGAACGTCGGATTGGTCGGGGTACACGAACGTGCTAGACCTGGGTGTGGCAACTTGTTAGACCTGGGTGTGGCAACCAGTTAGACTGGGGTGTGGCAACCAGTTAGACTGGGTGTGCGGGCCTCATACACCCTGACTAGTGAATACCTCATGCGGCATGGTGCGTATGTAACTTCAAACGTGCCATTCAAGGCAAAATGCGCAATTGCGAGTTATGCTCGTAGTAGCAATTGTAAACCGCGCTACCTTGAAAGCCAAAAAGGCTTTGTAACCAGCAAGGCACTATGTCAACTTCGCAAAGACCAAGCTTGAAAAGGAGAAAACTCTTCCCACACCGACGTATGCCGGTGAGAATCTTTATCAAGTGGTGATGCTTTGCCTGGATAAGGCGGTTGAGCAGCAATTCTCGGTGGATTATCATTCACTTCCTTTCTGTTGTGCCGACATGTTGACTTGTTTGAAAGTGGAATGGGGCGTCGAGCAAAAATGCAGCGCTGCGTTTCGCCGCGTGGCGGATGTGGCGTTGCCGGTGCGCGGGCGGGGCGGGCGGCGGCTCGCCGGGGACGGCTCGCCCCACCACGGTGGGCTACAGCGTTTCCAGCGAGCGGGGGTCGAGAAGAAAGTCGACAAGGCCGATGTACGCGATGCCGCTGTCGTCGTAGGTTCTGGTCTGGAACGGGTCGTTGGTTATCACCACCTTTTTGAAGGAATCGCCGGTGTGGCGAAGCGAGAAGGTCTCCTGTTCCCGCTTCTCGGCGGTGGGGATGGAGTATGCGGATTGAATGTATATCTGCCTCGGACCGCGATTGACGACGAAGTCGATTTCGTATTGTCGTGTCTGATGGATGCCCTTTCTGCGCTCGTCGAACATGACCACGCCTACATCTACGGGGTATCCGCGCCGGACAAGTTCACAGTATATGACATTTTCCATCAGATGTGTCGGCTCGGTCTGGCGAAAGTTGACGCGGGCATTCCTGAGTCCTGTATCCGTAGCGTAGTACTTGATTGGATAGTCGAGATAACGACGCCCCTTTACGTCATATCGCGCGGCTTCCAGAAACAGAAACGCATTTTTGAGGCAGGCAAGATATTTGACAATGGTCGGTCTTGTCGCTTTTGCGTCGATGGAGGATTGGATCATGTTCGTGAGCTTTGTGGGATTGGTGAGCCCGGCAATGTTGCTCATCACGATGTCAATCACCGTTTCAAGAAGTCCGACGTTCTGAATCTTGTTGCGCTCCACGATGTCCTTGATGTAAATTGTGCCGAAGAGGCTACGCAGATACTTCTCTTTCTCTTCCGGGGTTGGCTTGAGCGCACATTCGGGAAGCCCTCCGTAGCGCATGTATTCCTGAAGAACGGCAAGAGGGTTGGCTTCGGAAGAACGGAAATCCCGGTATTCGGCAAAAGAAAGAGGCGTTGCCTGAATTATTTGTCCGCGTCCGCGAAATTCCGTGGCAACATCGGAGATGAGGAGCTTGGAGTTGGAGCCTGTCACGTAGGCATCTATGTGCGGCGAAGAGCGGAGCCCGCTGAGTACACTGTAGAACGAGACGTATGCCGATTCCCGGTCGTCAGGATGGATACGCGAAAGGTCGATGCCTGGAGGAAGGACCTTTCTGCATTTCTGTATCTCGTCAATGAGTACATAGAACCTGCCGCGATTCCTGGGCGTCAGTTTTCTGATGTACTTTCCAAGTTCAATGGGGTCTGTGAGGTGTTCGTTTTCGTCTTTCTCAAGGTCGATCTCGATGATATGGTCTTTCTTCACCCCCTGGGCGAGAAGATGCCGCTTGAACAAGTTGAAGAGCAGAAAGCTCTTCCCGCACCGTCTGATGCCGGTTATGATCTTCACGAAATCGTTGTGCTTTGCCGCGATAAGCTGGTCCAGCAACGCTTTGCGCTTGATGGTCATGTCCTTCTCTCCGTTTTCATGTTTATGGATTCGTCCGAAAAGATGAAACCGAACATATTATATCATGATTTGGAAGCCGCTGCAATACGGCACTTCCAACTTTACGGAAAAATCCATAAACATGAAAATGAAGGGGTAAGACATAACCGCGGACTTATGCGAACTTATCCCCAAGCTTGTCAGGAATTCCCTATGACTCGACCGAAGGAGGCGGCATGAAAGGATTTGAAAGGATGAGAAAGATGAAGATTAACCACGGACTGCACAGACTGGCTTCGCTTACGCTCGCCATGTTGGGGATGGTGTGGGCAGCGAATGCCGCCACGGGTACGAGCGCGGAATTCCGCATGGATCTTTCCGGCATGGGGCCGTGGGAGATGCGCACGGTGGTAGGGCGAGCCGTCCCCGGTGAGCTGCAATCGCCGGCAAATGAATTTGATTTCGGCGGCGCGGCTGGAATCCGCGCCCTACCGCCCGGCACCTATCGCTTTACGTGGGATGCCGATGCGGATATCGCTGGCGATTTCGATTTCGCCAATGTTGCGGTGAAGGTTTCGGCGGAAGGAAGCGCGATTGTCGCCGCGAAGAAGGTGTTGTCACTGGAGGTGGCGGGCTACACGGGCACGGAGGTGCTGACCAACGTACCGGTGCTGGTGCGGCTTTCGACTGCGATTTCTGGTTTCAGTTACACCGACTTCGCCGATGCGAACGGTGGAGATTTGATGTTCACCGATGAGAACGGAAGCGTGGTTTACCCGCATGCGGATTTCGGGGCGGTCGAGTTCGGGAAACGCCTCGCGGCCAAGTTGCGGGTTGGCGGGAAGGCTCGCGGCAACATTGCGCGCATCGCTGTCGAATCGGATTGCATAGTCAAGGTAGAAGTTGTCGGCAATGTAGTCGAAAGCGGATTGAAGCCGCTTGAGGCCGCGCTTGGTCCAAAGCAGTCTCATACGGCGGCTCTCTTCGGCTGTTTTGCCACATGTTTGGCGATGTGGTCGTTCATCATGCGTTCGACTTCTGCTGTCGTGTACACCTCGCCACGGTCGGCTTCGCCCTCGGCCACGAGAAGGTCTTCGTACGCCTCCATCTTATCAAGCTTCTCCTGGATTTCATCCCACGTCGAGGCGTTCACGAACACGCCTGCGGTGCGTCCGTTCTGCGTGACGATGATGGGGCGTCCAGTTTCGCGCGTTTGCGTGATGTACCCCGCGAGGTTCGAGCGGAACTCGCTGAGAGGGAGAATGTCCTCGTTTGCCTTGAAGTTGTACATGGTCAGATCCTTTCTTGGTGAAGGTGCGAATATTGTACAAGATTCGGTATGCGAAGTCAAGGAGGCAGCATGAAAAATTTTAATAAAAAGGAAATGGAAATGAAGATGAACCACGGATTTGCACGGACGGCGGCGCTTACGCTTGCCTGTCTGGGAATGACGCTCGGCGGCGCGGCGAATGCCGCCACGGTGACGGCGACGACGGAGCCGTTCAGGCTGTCGATCAAGCATGATGGCATTCGCCAGAGTGCAGGTGATGAAACGCTCATGTATTCGAGCCAGTGGGATGGCGGCGATGGTGCGTCTGTCACCATTGCACAGGATGGTGCTGCGCTGGTGGAAGGGCTGACGGGTGAAGGCGAGCGCACGTGGACCGTGACGCGCAACGGCACGTATGTGCTCACGCACACCACGTACACGAACGGCGTGGCCGGGAAGGTGGAGACAGCCACATTCGTGGTGACGGGCAAGGATGTGCCGTTTGCGGCGGACGATGTGACGGTTGCTAATTACACCGGCAAGTACGACGGCGTGGCGCACTGCATCGGCGTGACGGTGGCGGATGGGATCACGGGGGCGGTCGTCAAATATGCGACGGCGGCAAACGAAGAATTTACCACCACCGAACCGACTTTGACCGATGTCGGTTCAATGACCGTGTGGTGCGAGATCGCCGCGCCGGGCTACATCACGCAGACCAATACTGCGACGGTCACGATCGCCAAGCGCAAGGTGTCGCTAACGAGCGGCAGCGCGAGCAAAGTTTATGACGGCTCTCCTGTCCTGTGCGGCGATGTCATCATCGCCGGCGATGGCTTCATTGACGGCGAGGGCGCGAACTACAATTTCACCGGCTCGCAAACATCTGTAGGTTCGAGCGAAAACACCTTCACCTACACGCTGAACGAGGGCACGAAGGCGGGCAACTACGACATCACCACCGTGAACGGCACGCTCACCGTGACGAAGGCGACGGCGGGCGGCGGCACAGGCGGCGGTGATGAACCCGGTGGCGGCGAGGTGCCGCAGGGCGGTGAGTCCAAGTTCGATGCGACCTTCATGTATGACGGCGAAGGGCATACGATCGACACCAATGCGCTGGTGGCGGCGTTTAGCTCGGCGGTGATAGGGGAGTTCACGGTGGCGTACGCAACGGACGACGGGAGCGGAAACGGCGGGCGCGGGGCACCCGCCCTACCGTGGGGGACGGTGCCGGTTTACACCAACGTGGGCGAGTACATCGTGTGGTACAGGACGTCCTCCCATGGGAATACTACGGCGACCTCTCGGCCAAGGACGGCGAGGTCCTCAAGCGCATGATTGCCGCGAGCGGCGGGAAGTGCAACATCCTCCTCTACGGGGCGCCCGGCACGGGCAAGACCTCGTTCGCCCGCTCCCTCGCGAAGGAGCTCGGGCGCACGGCCTGGGAGGTCCGCCAGGGCGACGAGGACGGACGGAACATGAAGTCCGAGGCGCGCATGATGGGCATCCAGGTGTGCAACTCGCAGGAGGACCCAGCGGAGAGCCTAATGATTGTGGACGAGGCGGACGAGCTCCTGCGCGGCAGCTCGTGCGGGTTCGGCCTCTTTGGCCTCTTTGGGTTTGACACCGGCGGGAAGTCCACGGAGAAGGGCGTGATGAACACCATCCTCGACGAGATGCGTGTTCCTGCCGTATGGATTTCCAATGCCCCGGCGCGCGAGATGGACGAGTCCGTCCGTCGGCGCTTCGACTACTCCATCTGCTTCGAGCGTCTGAACAACGGACAGCGCGTTGCCATCTGGCGCAACCAGGTGGCGAAACACGGCCTGGAGGCGCTCATCCCCGAGACGAAAATCGAGGAGTACGCCGCGAAGTACGAGACGAGCGCGGGCGGCATCTCCACCGTGCTCTCGAATGTGAAGCGCATGGCGCCCGCGCCCGAGAAGGTGGACGAGCTCGTGTCGACCCTCATGAAGCCGCACTGCAAGCTTATGGGCGTGAAGGACGCGAACGCCTTCCTCCCCGCGAAGGACTACTCGCTCGAGGGCCTCAACATCAAGGGTAAGGTCGGCCTCGACTGCGTTGTGAAGGCCGCGCGTAACTACCTCGACGCCGGTTTCGGCGCGGCGTCCGAGGACAAGCCCCGGATGAACATCCTCCTCTTCGGGCCTCCCGGCACGGGCAAGACCGAGTTCGTCAAGTACCTCGGCAAGGAGCTCGACCGCCGGGTTGTGGTCATGAAGGGCAGCGACATCCTCGGAATGTACGTGGGAGAATCCGAGAAGAATATCGCCCGCGCATTCCGCCGCGCCGAGGCAGAGCACGCCATCCTCTTCTTCGACGAGGTGGACGGTCTTCTCCAAGACCGCTCGAACGCGAGCCACAGCTGGGAAATCACCCAGGTCAACGAGCTCCTCCAGCAGATGGAGAACTTCGACGGCATCATGGTGGCCGCCACGAACTTCTCGAAGAACCTCGACCCGGCGACGATGCGCCGTTTCACGTTCAAGCTGGAGTTTGGCTATCTCGACGACGCCGGGAAGAAGTCCTTCTTCGAGCGCATGTTCAAGGCCACGCTCACTGACGACGAGTTCGCCGAGCTGAAGTCGCTCCGCAACCTCGCGCCCGGCGACTTCCGCACCGTGCGCCAGGAGCAGTTCTACCTCGGCGACGCCGTAACGAACCTCGACCGCATCGTGGCACTAAAGGAGGAGTGCGCCGTCAAGAAGGACGGCGACCACTCCGTCACCAACGACACCGACCGCGACCACTTCATGTCCGCCGAGGAGGCCAAGTCCTGGGGCATCGTGGACA
This sequence comes from uncultured bacterium, assembly GCA_902779865.1. GTDB lineage: Bacteria > Verrucomicrobiota > Kiritimatiellia > RFP12 > UBA1067 > RUG572. The sequence goes on along the minus strand of CACZDG010000030.1, from coordinate 12,520 downwards.
AGGTTATGTAACACCAATAATATTAGTCTCTCCTTGGTTTGTGGTCGATGCTGGCGGTGCCTTGAAAAAATCATCGTGCATAAGGTGCCGGGCAGGACGATGATGTAGTTTTCGATCCGGTAGAGAAGAAGCCAGTCGGGCGTGATGTGGCAGTCGCGTGTTCCCTCCATGTCGCTGGTAGGCGCATGGTTGTGCTACTGCGGGGGAAGTGTTTCGCCTTTCGCAAGCATCTTGACGACTGCGGAAAGCTTGGTGCGATCCCCCCGCGTTTGAGCATCTTCTTCAGTTCCTTGCGGAACTTCTTGGTTTGGCGGACTGTGTATTTCATGCGAAAAGAAACTCGTCAGTGGTGGTTGCGATGGTGGCTTGTGGACAAGCCGCAGAGTTTGAAGAGGGGATGATGTCTGGGGCGGCGGCCTAGTCAAGGCCCTTGAACGTGTGTGCCATGCGCAGCACTGGCGACTGCGCCATGCGTATTGCGCCTTTCGGACACACCTCATGACAGCACGCGCATCCGATGCACGATTTTTTGTCGAGCGCTGGCACGGAGCGTCCTTCAAGTACTAGCGCCTTCGCAGGACACGCCCACACGCATTGTCCGCATGAGATGCACAGGGCTGGATCGAACTTAGGCCGCACCCAGAGAAATCCCGTTGCTAGGCGCACGAACCACGCCGGAAACAACGCGAGTAGATGTGCCCCCGTCGGCGTTGCGAACGATTCCACTTCGATGGTATCGCCGCGCACATCGGGCGTATGGGTTTTGTCAGTCCCTTTGAGGTACGGGACGCTTGCCGGACGTATGTGAAGTACGTTGCATATCGCGCAGTCGAGCGCAAACGGATCGGAAGACGCCGCGACGAATCCGAGGCGTACGGGCTTGCCGTTTGCGGGGCCTTGTCCTTCCATGCCCACAACGCCGTCCGCAATGCTCACGCACGGAGGCAGTACGCTCCAGATGGCTTGCAGGAGGCGTCCGAAAGTGCCTGGCTTTGGATAGCGGCGATGGAGCGTCGTCTTGCTGTAGCCGGGTACCGCGCCGTAGAGGTTCTTGACGGCGGCGGTGAGTTTTGTGAGCGAGTGGCTCTTGATCTTCGGGAGGTTTACGATGAGGTCCGTCTCCATTACGGGATTTGCGATGGAGAAGGAGAATCCTGCTTCGGTGAAGTTCCGAACGCCCGCACGCTCGAAGGAGACGAACGGTACGCCTTCTTCCGCACACACCGCGCCGAGCCCGCTCTTTTCAAGAACGACGCGGAGGTTGGCCGTGCTGGCGGGGTTGTCGCCGACAGACACTTCCGCGCCAGCTGACTTCAGTCGGCGCAACACAGCGCGAAGAATGTCGGGATGCGTCGTCACGGCCTGTTCCGGCGTGCGGTCTGTGAGGAGGTTCGGTTTCACCAGTACGCGTTTCCCGCGCACCGCGTCCGCGCAAAGCAATCCGCTTTCGTCCAAAATGCGCCCTATGGCGGCGTCGGATTCGGCGCCGTAATCCGCGCAACGCGCGAACCATACGGTGTGGTCAGAAAATGTCATGTGCATAGAATACCAAAACTACGGCGATTTTGCACGAACTAGAAGTATGCCGCGAAACGGGAATTGTGATATAATGTTGCCGCCATGTTTAGCCAGTTTTTCATCAACCGCCCCCGTTTCGCGTTCGTGCTTGCGATCGCGCTCTCGCTCTGCGGCGCAATCGCGCTCATGCAGCTGCCCGTCGAGGAGTACCCTGAAATCGCCCCGGTCACGATCCGCGTGAGCGCCACGTATCCCGGCGCGAGCGCTCAGGTGGTGGCCGATACGATCGCGATTCCCGTGGAAGACCAGATCAACGGCGTGGAGAATGTCCTCTACTACTCATCCACCTGTAACAACTCCGGTTCCTACTCCTGCTCCGTGACCTTTGCAAGCGGCGCGGACTCCGACATGGCGCTTGTCAACCTCCAGAACGCCGTCAAGCGCGCCGAGGCGAAACTGCCGTCCATCGTGAAACAGCAGGGCATCAGCGTGCAGAAGCGCAATTCGGACATGCTTGCGATGTATGCGTTCATGACGGATGGCCGTAAGTATTCCCTCCAGCAGCTCGGCGACTTCGTGGAGCAGAACGTGAAGGAGGCCGTGATGCGCCTTGAGGGCGTGTCCGTGGCGGAAGTCGCAGCCTCGCAGGCGTACGCGATGCGCGTGTGGCTGAATCCCGTGCGTATGAGCGGACTCGGCATCTCGATCTCGGACATCTCGCGCGCCATCGAGGCGCAAAACGTTCAAGCGGCCGCCGGTACGGTCGGAAGCGAATATTCAAACCGCTACCTCTCCTACAAGCTCAACGTCGATGGACGCCTCAAGACGGCGGAGGAGTTCGCCGCGATCGTGGTGCGCAACGACCCCGAAACCGGCGGACAGGTGTTGCTCGGCGACGTGGCGCGCGTGGAGATCGGATCGAAGAGCTACGCGGGACGCAGCGCGTTCAACGGACGCGAGTCGATTGGCCTTTCCGTGTACAAGACCCCCGAGGCGAATTCCCTGGAGGTGGTGAACCGCGTGAAGGCGACGCTCGACGACTGGATGAAGCGTCTCCCCGAAGGCGTGACGTGCGAGATCGCGAACGACGCGACGGCGTTCACGCGCGTGTTCATGAAGGAAATCGTCGCCACGCTCCTCATGGCGCTCGGCCTCGTGGTGTTGATTACGTGGGTGTTCCTCCAGGACCTCCGCGCCACGCTTGTCCCCGCCGTGGCGATTCCGATCTCGCTCCTCGCGGCGTTCGTGTTCATCTGGGCGTTCGGCTTCACGATCAACATCCTCACGATGTTCGGACTCATCCTCGTGATCGGGTCGCTCGTTGACGACGCGATTGTGGTAGTGGAGAACACGCAGACGCTGATGTCCACCGAGGGGCTTTCCGCGAAGGAGGCGGCGTCGAAGTCGATGCGCCAGATCACCGGCGCCGTGATCGCAACGACGCTCGTGACGGTGGCTTGCTACATCCCGCTTGCGTTCTACGGCGGCATGGTGGGGAAGATGTACATCCAGTTCGCGTTCACGATGTGCGTGGCGCTCTGTCTCTCCACCTTTGTGGCGCTAACGCTCTCGCCGGTGCTCTGCTCTCTCCTGTTGCGTCCGCCCAAGGCGCGTCCGCCGCGTCTTTTCGCGCCCGTCAATTTCGTGATCGACGGGGCGCGGAAGGGGTACCTCGCGGTCGTGCGACTGCTTGTGCGCCATGTTGTGATCTCGGCCATCCTCTTCGCGGCGGCGGCGGGCGGCTGCTGGTTCCTCAAGGACTGCGTGAAGGAGACGCTTCTCCCCGACGAGGACAAGGGCATGATCATGATGGACGTGGAGCTGCCGCAAGGTGCCACGCTCGAGCGCACGAACCGCGTGCTGGACGACATCCAGAAGCGCATCCAGGACGTGCCTGGCGTGAAGGGCGTGATGCTGATCTCCGGCAGCGGGTCGATGTCCGGCAGCGGCGAACACTGTGGCATGGGCGTACTGCTGCTCGACCACTGGGACGACCGCAAGACGCCCGAGACGCAGGTGGAGGGGATCATCGCGGAAATCCGCAAGCGCACGGCGGACGTTTACGCCGCAAAGGTGATGTGCTTCACCACGCCCGCCATCAGGGGACTCGGCCGCCTTGGCGGCGTTGGCTTCAACCTCTGTTCCGATGCCGGAACGGACGCCACCGCGCTCGCCGCCGCAGCACAGTCTTTCGCACGGCAAATACAGCAGCTTCCCGAGGCCGGGCGCGTGACGTGCGGATTCCGTGCGGACACGCCGCAGCTGCGTCTCACGCTCGACCGGCAGAAGGCCAAGTCGCTCGGAGTAGATCCGTCCACCGTGTTCTCGACTCTCCAGAACAAGCTTGCGAGCGTCTATGTGAACGACTTCAACAAGGACGGGCGTGCCTACGAGGTGCTCGTGCAGTCGCTTGCCGACTTTCGCGCGACGCCCGAGGACGTTGCCGACCTCCACGTGCCGGGCGCGAACGGCGCGATGGTTCCGCTTTCGGCAATTGGCAAGGTAGAATACGAGATTGGTCCGCGCGAGGTCACGCGCTTCAACAAGATGCCGTCCGCGAGCATCAACGCACAGGTGGCGCCAGGTGTTGCGCCGCTTGAGTTGATTTCCGCTATCGAACGCGCGGGCACACCTGAAGGCTACCACATCGAATGGAGCGAGATGTCGCTACAGGAGAAAGAGAACCAGGGACGTCTCGGTCTCCTGATGGGACTCGCCGCGCTATTCGCGTATCTCTTCCTTGTCGCGCAGTACGAGAGCTGGACGATTCCGCTGCCCGTGATGTGCAGCGTGGTCTTCGCGCTTGCTGGCGCGTACTTGGGCCTGTGGATCACCGGCACGCCGATGAGCATCTACGCGCAGCTCGGTCTCGTAATGCTGATCGGGCTTTCCGCGAAGAACGCGATTCTCATGGTGGAGTTCTCGAAGCAGCAGCGCGAGGAGGCGGGGCAGCCCATCGCCGACGCGGCGCTGAAGGGGGCGGACCTCCGCTTCCGCGCTGTGCAGATGACGGCGTGGAGCTTCCTCTGCGGCGTGATGCCGCTCGTCCTTGCAACGGGGGCTGGGGCTGGTTCGCAGAAGGCGATCGGCATTTCCACGTTCTCGGGAATGCTCGCCTCCACGTTCGTGGGCATCTTCTTCACGCCCGCGCTCTACGCGCTATTCCAGCGCCTCCGCGAATGGATTCGCCCGTTGAAAAAGAAGCCTCACTTGGACAACTAACATCTCGCCCGCTGACGGGGCAATGGGGGGGCATCGCGTTTTATCCCTTTGCGAAATTGCCGTTTTGTTTTCGTCCAGATTGAAACCCAGGGGAGTTTATGGTAAACTGTTCGCATGGAAAAGAAAGTACTTTTCTGGGGTAGATTCGACCCCGGTTACTCGCGTAACCGGGTCTATATCTCTTTGTTCCGTGAACTCGGCTGGGAAGTGGACTTCTTCTTCGTGAAGTGGTTCCCCAAGTTTGGGGACGTGGAAGCGTGCGTGCGCGGGCTTGGACGGCGTCCGAAACCGGACCTCGTGTGGGTGCCGGTGTGCCGCCAACGAGACATCCTCGCCGCCTGCCGTTGGGCGCATAGGCGCGGCGTGAAGGTGCTGTTCGACCCGATGATCTCCGCCTGGGACAAGAAGGTGCTAGAGCAGTGTAAGTGGAAGGCCGAGGAGCCGCGCGCACGGCGTCTTCATGCGCGCGAGACGAAGATGATGAACGAACCAGACCTCGTGACGTGGGACACGAGCTGCCACCTTGATTTCTGCGCCGAGCAGTTCGGCGTGCCGCGCGAGAAGATGCGCGTGCTCCTCACGGGTACGGACGAGGCGGTGTTCACGCCGCAGCCGCATCCGCCAGACGACGGCGAGGGGAAGTTCCGCGTGCTGTATCACGGCGCGTACCTGCCGCTCCACGGCACGGAGGTGATCGTGGAGGCCGCGCGGCGCACGCAGGACCTTCCCATCCGCTGGGACTTCCTCGGCTGGGGCGCGTACAAGGCTTCTACAGAGACGAAGGCAGCCGGTCTCGCGAACGTGCGGTTCCTCGACAAGGTGCCGTATGTAGATGTGCCGAAGGTGATCGCCGCGCACGACGTCGTGCTGGGCGTGTTCGGCACCACGGCAAAAGCCGCGCGCGTGATTGGCAACAAGGTATATGAGTGCATGGCGTGCTGCCGTCCGACGATCAACGAGTTCTGCACTGGCTATCCGCCGGAGGCGAAGGAGTGCCCCGCCATCAAGTTCATCCCCGCCGGCGACCCCGACGCCCTCGTGAAGGCAGTCGAGGAGTACCGCGCCGACTGGAGTCGCCGCGACGCGTACTTCGCCGCCGCGCGCGCGTTTTTCGAGAAACACCTGTCGATGCAGGTAATCAAGGGCCAGTTGGCGAGCATACTCGCCGGCATGGGCTTATAAAGGTGCAACAATGGGACACCATAGCGATTCAAAGACAACATATAAGCAAGAGTTCTTCGACCGCGAGTATTCCGCAAAGGAGGCGTATAGCCGTTTGTGGGGATTCACGAGGAAGTACCGTTTCCGCATCTACCTCGGCGTCCTTTGCGGGATGTTGACGGCTGGCACGCTGCTGCCGCTCTTCCAGGTTATCCAGCCCGCGCTCGACAAGGTAGGAGAGGCGGAGCATGGAAACGCCGCCAAGGTGGCGGCTCTTCCAGTCAGCGGAAAAGCCGTCCAGCCAACGCCTTCTACGGCGTCCACTTCCAAGGAGGAGCGGAAGGTTCTGAAGGAGTATGGTAAAGTCAAGAAGCTCGCGCAGAAACTCGGATTCGAGATGCAGGACGAAGATGAGGCGCTGGGTGCGCCGCTGCTTTTCGCGATTCTCGTGATCGTGCCGCTTGCGGCGATGGCGCGATGTGCGTTCCTGTTTCTGAACAAGTATTGTCTCACGTGGGCTGCGTTGCACACGGTGAAGGACCTCAGATGTTCAATCCTCCGGCACATCCAGGAACAGTCGATGCAGTTCCACGGAAGGATCGACGTGGGGCAACTTATGAGCCGAGCCTCGAGCGATCCGCGTCTCGTTCAGCACATCATCCAGCAGGTTCTGCAGGAAGTTGCGGAAGCGCCGTTCGAGATCGTCATCTCGGTAGGGTTCATAATTTGGACGGCGGTTCAGAACAACATGTTGCCCACGCTCGTGTTGCTGGTGATTGGATTTCCGCTCTTCATGTGTCCGGTGGTGCTGCTTTCCAGGCGCATCCGCAAGTGGGCGAAGAAGGCGCTGGAACGGTACTCGGTCGTTGGCTCGCGCATCCACGAGATCCTCACGTGCGTGCGCGTGGTGAAGGCGTACAATACGGAGGAGTTCGAGAACAAGAAGTACGAGCAGGCCAACCAGAGCATGTTGAAGGCGTCGTTGCGCGCGGTGCGGTGGAGTCTGTTCGTGACGCCGGCCGTGGAGACGGTGGGGATATTCCTGCTGTGTGCGTTCGTGGTGTGGTGCTTCATCGCGAAGGTGAAGCTTTCGGTGATCGTGCCGATGCTCGCGCCGCTGCTGCTCATCTACCGTCCGATCAAGCAGCTCTCGAAATTGCAAGTGCAGTTGGAGCAATGCCGAGCGGCGCTATCGCGTCTCTTCTCGATCCTCGACGTGCGCATGGAGCTGCCGGAAAAGGCGGATGCCGCGCCGAAGACGGCGTTCACTGATAAGATTGTGTTCGACAATGTCTCCTTCCGCTACGACACGGCGGAGCGCGACGCGGTGTCGCATGCGTCATTCGAGATTCCTCGCGGGAAGGTGGTCGCAGTCGTTGGAGGCACGGGCAGCGGAAAATCGACGATGAGCGGACTCCTCGCGCGCTTCTACGATCCGCGCGAAGGGCGCGTGACGATGGACGGCGTCGATTTGCGCGACATGCGCATCCCGGATCTCCGCAACCTTGTGGGCAGCGTGATGCAGGAGACGCTCCTCTTCAACGACACGGTCGAGGCGAACATAAAGTACGGCTCGCCCAACGCCACTCACGAACAGGTGGTAGAGGCCGCGAAGATGGCGAACGCGCACGAGTTCATCATGTCGCAGCCAGAGGGCTACGAGCGTCAGGTAGGCGAGAAGGGGTTCGCGCTCTCCGGCGGCGAACGACAGCGCATCGCCATCGCGCGTGCGATCCTGCGTAACCCGCCAATCCTCATCCTCGATGAGGCCACGAGCGCGCTCGACACGGTCACGGAGCGTCTTGTTCAAGACGCCATCAATCGGCTCATGGCCAACCGCACGACGTTTGCGATTGCGCACCGCCTCTCGACGATCCGTGACGCGGACCTCATCCTCGTCATGCGGGAAGGCGAGATCGTGGAGCGTGGCACGCACGACGAGCTTTACGCCGCTAACGGCGTTTACCGCCACCTCTGCGATATGCAGAAAACGGCTTAGCGCACCATCGGGAAAGAGTGGAAGGTTAGTGCAAGGAATGGCGATATCAATGGTATCGATTTGGATAAAGGCGTTGCGTGTCAACCAGTGGACGAAGAACGCCGTCGTGTTTGCGGCGTGGTTCTTCGCCGTCGCCGACAAATCTCAGGCCGCGCTCGCGCGCGGATGGCGTCCGTTCGCACTCGTGTGCGCGATGGCGATGTCGTTTTCGCTTATATCGAGTGCGTTCTACTTGCTGAACGACGTGGGCGATTACGATGCTGATCGCCGTCATCCAGTGAAGAAAAGCCGCCCCGTGGCTGCGGACCTCATCTCGAAGATCGACGCCGTACGCGCCGCGCTAGCGCTTTTCGCGTTCGGGCTTGCGTTCCCGTGCTATCTCGTGTTCCGCCACCCCGACCGCACTTGGGGCTTTGCCGTGCTGCTCGTCTATACCGTTATGCAGTGCGCCTATTCCGGTTTTCTGAAGCGCATTCCCTACGTGGACGTGGCCGTGATCGCCGCCGGGTTCGTGCTGCGCGCGGTCGCGGGCGCGGCGGCGATGAACGTGCGAATATCGCCGTGGTTGCTCGCCTGCGCGTTTTCGCTTTCGTTATTCCTCGCCCTCTGCAAGCGGCGGCACGAGAAACAGACCGCGTCCGATTCCCGCGCTTCGCTGAAGGGCTACCACCCGGTCGTGCTCGACGCGCTTATCCTGATTGCCGCGTGTGGCACGCTCGCGGTGTACACGTGCTACACGCTTTCGGCGGACACCGTGGTGCGCTTTGGAACTCGCGGTCTCAGCGCTACAGCCGTATTCGTGGCGCTTGGGATAGCCCGTTACTTGCGGCTTGTTTACGGCAAGGGCGATACGGGACGTCCAGAGAAGGTGCTGCTGACGGACGGTGTCCTCTGGTGCATACTCGCCGGCTACGGTCTTTCGGCACTCGGTGCAGTTCTTCTCACACGCATGCCGTCGAACTAGGCCCTGAACGCCGTCCACACTTAATCCACTCACACGGGAACACAGCAATGGCTGATGAAAAAGTAGAAACGCAGAACGCGGCCGCCGGACAGAACCGTATCGACCGCTGGACGCAGAAGCTTCTTGACTTCTCCGCGAGGAATCGCCTTCTGAACATCCCGCGCACGTCGCGCCAGGTGATCCAGCTCCAGTGTCCGAACATCGCCGAGCTTGAAGACTCAGTCGCGTCCGGAAAGCCGGTTGCCATCCGACAGTTCGCCGACGGCATGGACGACCGCGAATTCCGCAAGAGGATTTCCGACCTCTACCACGACGCAAAGACGGCGATTGAGGAATCAGGCGTGAACACGCTGTTCCTCGCCATCGGCTCGCTGCAGTGGTTTGATCCGGGCGCGGGCAGGAACCGCAAGGCGTACCGAGCGCCGGTGCTCATGGTCCCGGTGCGCCTTGAACGCGCCTCGATGGCGGATGGCGTTAAGATGTACCGCCTTGACGAGGATGCGACCATCAACACGACGCTGGTGGAGTTCCTGCGCTCGCAGTTCAGCTTGCAGGTTCAAGGCATCGACCCGCTGCCTGCCGACGACTCCGGCGTTGACGTGCCGCTCGTCCTCAAGGCGTTCCGCACCGCAGTAAAGGACATGGAGGGATGGGAGATCCTCGACGAGGCGCATCTGGGATGTTTCTCGTTCGGCAAGTTCGTCATGTGGAAGGACATGACCGACCGCGTCGATGAGCTGAAGAAGAACCAGCTGGTGGAACACCTCATCGGCGGTGGTGGGCTTTTCGACGACGGCATCGAGGTGTTTCCGGCGGACGAGGTGTCGAAGCACGTCGATTTCGGGAAGCTGTTCTGTCCCGTGAGCTACGATTCCTCGCAGTTGACCGCCGTGCTTTATTCGGCGATGGGCAAGTCGTTCGTGCTGCACGGTCCTCCCGGAACCGGCAAGTCGCAGACGATCACCAACATCATCGCCCACAACCTCGCAATCGGGCGCAGGGTGCTTTTCGTCTCGGAGAAAAAGGCCGCGCTTGACGTTGTGAAGTCGCGTCTGGACCGTGTGGGGCTTACGCCTTTCTGTCTTGAGATACACTCCAATAAGACCGAGAAGAAATACTTCTATTCACAGCTTAAGGAGGCGCTTGAAGCCGCTGGAGCGTTCCAGTCGGATGAGGAGTGGCGGCGGTGCGCTGAGGATTTCGCGAAGTGCCGCGCCGAACTTGACGGCTACGTCGAGGCGCTGCACCGCCGTCATCCAAACGGACTTACCGCATACGAGTGCTTTTCCAGAATGATGGAGGACGGGCCGAAGACGGTGAAGATAGTAGCTGACGCGCTTGCCTTCGACGAACGATTGCTGGCGGCGGAGCGTGAAAATGCGGCGAGGCTTGGCGTTGACTGGCGCATGACTTCGGCAGAGGCGTTCAACGCCCTTGAGCCGGTTGTTAGGGATTTCGAATGGACGCCAGCCGCAGAGCGTGAGGTTGGCGCGGCGTTGGAGTCTCTTTCTTCCGCCATCCGCAAGAATGGGTTTGCATTCCTTCCGAAAGCCCCAAAGGGCTGTTGGATGCAATATTCCGCCGCAGAGATGCGCGCCGCCGCCGTCGCATCCGAGAAACTTGCGTCGTATCCCGGTTTCCTGCGTTGGCTGCTCAAGCCCTTCGCAGGCCTTGGCAAGATGAAGGCGGGGGCGGATTTCGCGGACAAACTGGATGTCGCGCGCCGGTTCATAGGAGAGTCGCGCGGTGTGATGCGCTACAGGCAGACGGAGTTGAATACAAGCCATTTGATTGGCACCCCGCTTGCAGAGGCGCTGGAAAATGGAGACTTCGCGCCAGAGCAGACGCAGGAGGTGTTTGACCGTTCGTTCGCAGAGAAGATGCTTGAGGAGATAATCGCGAAGACACCAGAACTTGCGAACTTCGCCGGACTCAGGCGCGACGAGAGAATCGACGAGTTCCGGCGGCTCAACGCGAAGCTCGAGGCCATGTCGCGCCGCGTGATCCTGTCGAAGCTCGCCGACAGGCTTCCGCTGCGGCTGGAGGCCAAGTCGCCAAAGGGCTCGGAACTGGGGCTTGTGAGGCGCGAATGCGAGAAGAAGATCCGCCACAAGGCCGTGAGGCAGATTCTTGCGGAGGCGCCCACGCTGATTCCGTCGCTCAAGCCGTGCTTCCTGATGAGTCCGCTGTCGGTCGCACAGTATCTTCCGGTGGGGACTGCGCCGTTCGACCTCGTGGTGTTCGACGAGGCGTCGCAGATCCCGGTGTGGGACGCGATCGGTGTGATCGCGCGCGGGAAGCAGCTAATCGTCGTCGGCGATCCGAAGCAGATGCCGCCGACGAGCTTCTTCCAGAAAGGCGACGCGGAGGACGAGGACGAAGATGCCGAGGAAATGGTCGAGGACCAGGAGAGCATCCTCGACGAGTGCCTAGTGGCCGGCTTGCATTCCACTTACCTCAACTGGCACTACCGCAGCCGCCACGAATCGTTGATTGCGTTCAGCAACGAACACTACTACGACAGCCGCCTTTGCACGTTCCCGGCTGCGGCGAATACACCTCGCCTCGGCGTGAAGTTCATGTTCGTGGATGGCGGAAGGTTCGAGAAGCGCGGCAAGGGTCCGCGCGTGAACGAGGTCGAGGCGAAGGCGCTCGTCGATTACATCTGCACGGAAGTCAAGAAGCCCGGCTACAAGAAGCGCTCGATCGGCGTGGTGACTTTCAGCTTGCCGCAGCAGAAGCTGATACGAACGATGCTCGACGAACGCCGTGGCGAGGATCCGGCGCTTGAGGCGTTGCTGCCCGAAGAGGGCGAGGGCGCGTACTTCGTCAAGAACCTCGAAAACGTGCAAGGCGACGAAAGCGACGTGATTCTGTTCTCCGTCGGATACGCGCCTGATGAGAACGGCAGGTTCACGATGAACTTCGGTCCGCTCAACCTCTCCGGCGGCGAACGCCGCCTCAACGTGGCGGTGACGCGCGCGAAGGAACAGGTGGTAGTGTTCTCGTCCATCCACGGTTCGCAGATAGACGCAGGCGAGGATGGACGCACCAAGGCTGTCGGCGCCGGCCACTTGAAGGCATTTCTCGAGTATGCCGAAAAGTGCGGAGCCGAAAGTTCCCGCAGCGGCGCAAACGGTACGGGCGGCGGTTTCGGCGATGTAGTTGCGGCATTCCTAAAAGGGAAGGGCTACGTGGTAGATCGTAACGTGGGGCGTTCCGGTTTCCGTATCGACATCGCCGTGCGCGATCCAGACGCCCCCGGCAAATACCTCATGGGCATCGAGTGCGATGGGCCGTCGTATGCTGGGCAGCGGACGGCGCAGGACCGCGACGTAAACCGCGTTGGCGTGCTCAACGGGCTAGGATGGCACACGTGCCGCGTGTGGAGCGTGGATTGGGCGTTCGACCGAAGGCGCGCCGAAGAACGCCTTCTCCAGCAGCTCGAAAGCGCACGCTCCTAATTGGAAATTGATCCCGGAGTTATGAACATCCAATGCGGCTGACTCTCTTTGCTCCCTTGACTGGGACTGTCGTCATCTTGGCGGCACACTGGTATCGACGGCACGAAAAGCGCAGTAGCAAGAAAGGCAGTTGTTAAAGTCATGGCAAATCCTCCTTCAATGTCAATTACCACCCCCGCCAACGTTGATCCA
>CACZDG010000029.1 GCA_902779865.1 uncultured bacterium | reverse complement strand
CGAACCTCTCGCCCAGACGAGCGACGGCAAGTGCAAGATCATGTCCATGGACGACGAAGGCAGCCATACTGACTTCCTGTACGGCAGTGCGTGGAACGTAAACGGCACCGGCATCTACGCGAGGCGTAATGCGGCGGTCCCAGACAAAACCACGGTGATTAGACAACGAAAAATCGGCACCGGGTTCACACCCGGCGCCGACCTTCCCGCATGGCGGATTCCAACGCACTTACGCCTGGATTGCGTCGCGCATAGACTGGTTTTCCGCCTGGATCACAGCCGAGAAGAGCTGGACGACCTGGTCGATCAGCTTCTGTTCCTGCGCGAACAGGTCCTTCGTCTGGTCGAGCATTTCGTCCTGCTTCGCCTTGTCGGCGCCCGTGCGGGTGGCCTCCGCGCTCTGTAACGCGGCGAGGTTGGACGCCGTGGACTGCATCACGCCGCCAATGGCCTGGTTGATGTTGTTGATGCCCATGAGGGTGGACATCTTGCGCTCGGCTTGCTTGAAGTCCGCACGCTGCGTCACGCGGTCCATGGTGGTGTCAACTCGGGCCCTGGCGATGGCGACGATGTCCTTCTGCTCGGAAGGCGTCAGCACCTCGGAAAGGAGCTGCGACTCCTTGGCGTAAGCCATCTCCATGTTGGTACGTGCGGTCTCCACGTCCTGCTTGAGCTGCGCCTTGTCGGCACCTTCCGGCGGGTTGTTGAGCCTATCGACTGCGGTCTGGTACTTCTCCGTGTACTGTGCGGCGACGTCCTGCACGGTCTTCACGTAGTCGGACTTCGCCTGCGTCAGCGCGGTCTTGGCGTTCGCAAGGTCGGTGTTTGCGAGATCCACTGCGCCCTGCTTGACCTGAACGTTGTTCTGCGCCGTCGCCAGATCCGTGTTCGCACGGGTAAGGTCCACCTGGGCCGTCTCAAGTTGCGCATGCGCCTGGTTGACGTTGAAGTTGTCGGCGTTCTCCCCGATCCGGTTGTTGAACTCCGCAAGTACATTCGGATCGGCGTTTTCAATCCCTCCCTTAGACTGGATGTACTGGTTCTTCTCCCAGTACGCATCGATCGAATCCGTCAACTTGTCGACACGGGTCTGCGCTTCGTTCTTAGCCTGCGTCTTCTCGGCAAGACCGTTGTTCGCAGTCTGGAGCTCCGTCTTCGCCGTGTCGAGAGCCTGCTGTTTTGCATCGACATTGGCCTTTGCGGTGTCGAAGTTCGTCTTGAGGTTGCCAGCCTGGTCGTCGGTCAGCTGTGCGGTGAAGTCGTTGTTCACGCGCGTCGCGGTCTCGTTGCCGACCTTCGCGGAAATCTGGTCGAGATGCGCTTGGGCGTTCGCAACGGTGTCGGTGTTCTGAAGCGCCGTGGAGTGCATCTTCGCCGCGTCCGCGCCGGACTGCGCCATGATGTTGCTCTGCGTCTTCGCGTTTATTCCCTGGCCGATCATCGTGCCAATGGAGACGGCCGCAGAGGCTATGCCGCACGTGATGCCCACGATCATGCCGACCATCGCCGCCGAACGCTGCTCGTCGGCCTGGTTCTGGATCGCCTTCTGGATCGAGAGGTTTTCGGCCGTGCGCATCTCGCGGGCGGCGTCGCGCTGCGACTGCGCCACTTCGATCATCAACGACATGAGGGCGTAGATGTCGAACAGCACTCGGCCTTTCGAATTCGACGCAACCTCGATGGCCGCATCCGTGGATCCGTTGTATATCTTGGCGATGGCGTCCTTCATCTGGGCCACCTGCTCATCGGTGAAGCCGAGGCCGGTTTCCTTGAGCTTGTCAACAAGCCCTTCGAGCGTGCTCTGGTCAACCGTCTCCGGTATCTCAAGGTCGTCGGGGACGCTGACGGTCACCGTCTTCTCCGCCCCGTCCACTTTCGAGGTGATTGTGAAGTTCTGGCGGCCATTGACGCTGTCGGTCTTCTGGACCTCACCAAGCGAGGAGAGAAGTGATTCCCAGTTGACGGCCCCTGCACTTGTGTTGATTTCGATGCTCATTGTCTTGTTCCTTTCTTTCTTTTGCCTGTGCCGTTGCCTTAGGCCATGGCTCCGATGTTCTGCGCGATTTCATCGCTCGTGTCAGTAGCGGACGAAATCATCTGTGCGATCATGCCGACGCCGGCCTGAATCTGCTGAAGGAGCTGCTGCAGCTCTTCCTGGCTTTCATCAAGACGCTGCTGGAGCATCGTCATGAACTTCTCGAGTTCCGAGGTGTCGGCCTTTGAATCCTCCGACCTGTAGGTCATGAACGTTGAAACGCCGTTCGATGCGAGCGATCCAGCGCCAACCGCAGTGTTCGCGATGGTGACGAGGTTCTGGATGGTCTTCGCCGTATCCGACGCCGTGGTGGCCACCTTGGCCGTATCGGCTGCGACCTTCGCACCAGTGGCCGTGGCGTTCGCCGCCGCGCTGGCCGCCGCGGAGAAGCCCGCGACCATGCCGCCAATGCTGCAGCCGAGCTGCGCCACCATGATTGAGATGTTTATTATGAGGGACGCAGCGAGCTTTGCATCGCTGCTACTCATGCCGTACGCCTCCTGGAGATGATCGGCGAGCGCATTCACCATCTTTTCCATCGCACCGGTCTCGTTCAGCGTGAGCGCTGTCACCGCAAGCGCGGCGCCGGCAATCGCGAAGCCGGCAGCAAGGCCGCCAGTTACGACCGTGAGCACCGCTGCCGCCGCAACCGCGAGGACGGCGCCGATCCAACCGAAGACACGGCTGATCTTAGAAGCCCTCTCGGCGTCCTTCATCTTCTTGATGGAGTCGTCGATCTGCCTCATCCGGTCATCGTGTTCCGTGTCGAGGCCGGCTTTCTGCATGTCAATCCTCGCCTTTGCCATCTCGGTCTGGCGCTCTTCGTTGTCGAGCTGCAGATAGGAGATGAGCTTCGTGAGGTCGGCCTCCTTCGCCTTCGCGTCATCCGGGTTGTCCAACACTGGCGTGCTGGTCGCGCCGTTGGTCTTCTTTTCGGCGACGCCGTCGGTACCGGCAGTGTCAGACTTCGAGACCTTGAGATTGGCCCCGGCGAGCACTTCCATCGCCTTGCTAGTGACCTCCTTCATTTTCGCCGCATCATTGCCGCTCATCTTTGAAAGCGACTCGTACGCAGCCGGTGTCACCGTCGTGTTCTGGGCGTTCCCAGCATTGATTCCTATAGCCATGATCGGCTCCTTTCAAGTTTGAATGTCTAATTGTTTGTTGGTTTGTTTGTCTGCTTCAGACTGTTTACACGCGACCGCTCGGAAGGTTACAATCTTTTTTTAGATTTTCCAAAGTTCACGTCAAACATACCGCTAAACGCTAATCACGAACCACAAACCACTAATCACTAATCACGAACCATTCACTTCCCATCTTCCTTCGCGAGTGCGGCGAACGCCTCTTCGCCGACCATTTCGCGGAGCTTCGCGGCCTTGGCGCGGTACTCGCGGCCAATGTCCGTGTCCTTCGGGCAGTATTCGTTAAGCGCCTCAAGCGAGCTTGCGGCGTTACGCTTGTCACCGAGTGCGAGGAAGCACTCCGCCGCGTGAAGCTGGGGCTTCGGGTTTTCGAGGTTCAGGAACGAGCAATATCCGTAGGAGGCGATTGCACCCTGGAAGTCCCGCACGGCCTGCTGAACCGCGCCGAAACCGAACCAGTATTTGGCATTCAGGTGGTCGAAGAGCACAAGGAACTGGAAAAGCTTGAGCGCCTCGTCGAACTTGCCCGTGCGGTAGTAGCCGAACGCGAGCGAATACACCGCTTCGAGTTCTGCATTGGTCACGCCCTTGAGCTGCTTGAGCGTTGCGTTTTCCTGGATGAGCGTCTTGACGCCCTCCGCGATTTTTGCCGTGTCGATTTTCTGCATTTTGTTTCTCCTTGTTTGTTTGGTTGTTTGTTTGAAATTACGCTTTCACAAGCTCCTGGGCTTCTTCGAGTACCCTGCTGATCTGCTCGTCGATCTTGTCGAGCGCCTCGCGTATGTGCCTGGAGATGTCGGCTGCGACTTCCTTCGCATCCTTCTTGTCTCGATCTGCCTGCGTCTCGGGGCTGTCGGGCTCCCCCTTCTCTTCGCCGCTGGCCGCCGCGCGCAATGCCGCAGAAACCTCGCTTAGCGTGGCGGAGCCGATTGCCTCGGTGTATTTTGCAATCTTACCGTCTATGTTGGCGATCTGCGAGGAAATGGATTTGATGGCATTCTCTAACTGGTTCAGTTCAGCCTGCTCCCTCAAACGCTGCTCCTCTAACTTCGCGACCTGCTCGCGATGGTGTGCGCCGTCCTCAATCGCCTGCTCAACGGCCTTTTCAAGGGCTTCGATCTGGATGTCAAGCGCAGTTATACGGCCTTTTACATCGGTCATATTGCCCTGTAGCTTGGCAAGCTCGCTTTCGGCCTCGCTTTTCTGGACGTTCAGCTCCTCAAGCTTAATGAGATCCTCTTTTTCCGCCGAGGTTATCTTGTCCGCCATGGAGTCAAGGACTGTCTGGAGGATCGAGACGCGCCGTTGCGCCACGTTCAGCCGCGTGTTCTCGTTCTCGTTCTTGAGCTTGGCAACTAGCTTCTCAAGGTCGGACATCGCGCCGGACGTCACCGTAAGGTTTTCGCCGCCAAGTATGGGCGCAGTCTTTCCCGCCTGTGAGGCAGGAGCGTCAGTTTGCGCTGCGAGCGCCGCTGTCTGTGCCGCAATCCGCGTTGTATCAAGTTCTATAGCCATGATTTTTTTCCTTTCTTTTGCCTTGGTTACACATCAGATCTGGAAAGGTTTCATCATCATGCCGAATTTTTTTTGGCGGTTCTCAAATTCGGCGGATGACACCCCCGTAGGGAGTGAAGAGTCAGGGATTACCAGCGTTTCCTGATCCTCAGGAAAATCTTCTATCGGATCCAAGCCCCTCCGCCTAAGTTCGGCATTCACGGCCTCCATCTGCGCCTCTGAAAAGCGCATCGCCATAACCTGCTCGCGCGTCAGGCCTTGGCGCTCCAGCATGCGATCGGTCTCGGCTATGCGAAGCTCCGCCTGCGAAATTAGGTTTTTGCTGTCCTCAATGGTCTTGCGGATACGGTCGAGATATGCCTTTGTTTCTGCGTCCATAATACTGCCTCATTTCAATTTAACGTGGGAAAAGCGCCATTTACCAGAGTCGTCGTCCTTGCGCAATGTAGCCTCCACGTCCCTGGCGTCGTGCAAAGAAAGTCCGAAACTCTCTCCGGCGTAGGAGAATTTGCATGTTGCCTCAGCCGTATCGGGTGCCGGGAACGACACCGAAACCTCCCCTAATTCAACATGGATGTGCGCGGACATGTTCCGCAATGCCGCGATGCGCTCCGTTACGTCAGTGCGTTCATGCGAAAGCTGGAACTTCCTGCCCCTGAACTCGAACACGCACTGCGGATCCGCAATAGACGCAAGCGCACGCGCCTTCGCGAGCGCGTCAAACGCCTTTTCAGTTCCGTCCTTCTCAAGTGCTGCAACGGCCTTTGCGAATGTATTCTTCACAGCTTCCTCTTTGGACGGCTTGAGCAAGAACCACCCGCCTACCGCAACCGCCAACACGGCTAGAAACAATAGTATCCTTTTCACTGCACAACCTCCTCTTGCTTCCCTGCAGAACGCTTGCCGTCGAAAAGAGTCTCCAGTTCTTCAAGCGACTTGCCCTTCGTCTCGGGGATGAACAGCACCGTGATGAAGTACAGCACGCCGTTCACCGCGAAGAAGAAGAACATCGAACTCCAGCCCCACGCAGCCACCCACTGGCGGAACGTCGAGGCGAGTCCCCATGCGACAAGCTGGTTCATGAAGAGCGCGATGGCCATGCCGTTCGCGCGGATGCGGAGCGGCATCAGCTCCGAAAGGACGAGCCACACGCAGAGTCCCGGCCCCAATGCGTAGAACACCTGCATGAAGAAGAACGAGAACATGGTGAGAAGTCCCGTGAAGTTGTTCGCCTGCACCCCGAAACGCTCTATCGCAAGGAACACCGCACCGATCGCCGCAAGGCCTATGGTCATACCGCCGGTTCCGACCTTGAGGAGCCACGTGCGCCCCTTGCGGTCCACGAGCGCTGCGGCGGCTATCGTCACAAGCATGTTCGTAAGCTTCACCGCAAGCTGACCCCAGTTCGCGTAGATTCCCTCAAAGCCCGCGCTATGCAGGATCGACACCAAATAGCTTGTAAACGAACTCATGCCAGTGGTCTTATTGAACGTAAGCACGAGGCACGCAAGCAGGAAAGGCACCAGGTATCGCCGCTGGAGCAAATCCCCGGAGATTCCGGATTTTACGGGCAATCCGGTTTTTCCGGATTCTCCGGACAATCCGAGTTTTCCAGATTTCCGCGCCAGCCACACCGGGCTTTCCGGCAACCTTAGACTCCCGAAAAACAGCACCGCAACGGGAATCATCGTCCACCAGAAGTTGGCGCCCCATGCGGCTACGCGCCCCGCCGCGTCGGCAGTGTCAGACGCGCCATACCAAGTGGCGATGAGGCATCCAGCTCCAGCCGCCACTACAAGACCGAACCCAAGGCAGAACTGGAATACGCCCGTGCCGCGTCCTCGGATGTCCGCGGGAAGCGTCTCGGTAAGATACATCGGCATCACTACCGCCATGTACCCCGCGCTCATGCCCTGCAACACCCTTCCGGCATATAGCACGTAGAACGATTCCAACGACAGGCTCACTATGGGTATGGCAACCAGGAACATCGCGGCGGACACCACGATCATCCGTTTTCTGCCGAGCCATTCCGCAAGTGCGCCAGCCGAAAGCGACGCTATTATCCCGCCGAGCAGCACCGCCCCGACGATATAGCTTATGCGGGCCTCCGAATAGACACCCATAGCCTTCATGTACGGCTCTGCCGCCGCTATTACCCCGAAATCCACGCCGTAGAGGAATCCGCCCAACCCGGCTATGGCCAGAAGGTACCACACGCACGACTTGTTTCGCATGTCCATTGTCTTACCCCCTTATATGAACGACAAAAACTCCTGCCGGACCTTCTCGTCTTCGCGGAAACTCCCGAGCATGGCCGACGTCGTCATCTCGGAGTTCTGCTTTTCCACGCCGCGCATCATCATGCAGAGGTGGCGGCACGTGAACACCACGCCAACGCCCTCCGCCTTGGCCGCGTCACATACCGCCGCAGCCACCTGCTCGGTGAGACGCTCCTGTATCTGGAGGCGGCGCGCGAAGACATCGACTATGCGCGCGAGCTTCGAGACTCCCAGCACCTTGTCCTTGGCGATGTACCCGATAGCGCACGTGCCGTAGAACGGAAGCAGATGGTGCTCGCACATCGAATACACCTCGATGCCTCGCAGTACTATCATGTGGTTCGCGCCCGTATTGAACACCGCGTTGTTCAGGACGCCCCTCGGCGTCTGGCGGTAGCCACGCGTCAGGTATGCGAGCGACTTCGCGACGCGCATCGGCGTTTTCAGCAGTCCCTCGCGCTCCGGGTCCTCACCCAGCTCCACAAGGAGCTGGCGTACCAACGACGCGATTTTCCCTTCGTTAGGCTCTCGAACCACATTCTTCTTCATCTGCTTTCTCCTCTTCAGGCGTTCTTGCGCAGACTGTCCCGGCGCGCGTAGAACGTCTTGAGCTTATTGCTGAACGAGCGCGCGTCCGGGAAGTTGCCCTCGTCTAGGGCCTTCGCCAAGTCCTCTAGTGCGCCGCGCTGCTTGCCGGTGAGGCGCGTCGGAACCTCGATCACGATTCGCGCCACGAGGTCGCCGACAGGACCGCCACGCAGGTCTGGTACGCCCTTCCCGCGCAGACGCAGCTGTTTCCCGTTGGGAGTCCCGGCGGGAATCTTCACAGTGGCGACGCCATCCGGCGTGGGGATGTCCACGTCGCCGCCAAGCGCTGCGAGCACCGGCGAGATCGGCACGGTCACGAAGAGGTCGGTGTCCTCGCGCTCGAAGATTTCGCTTTCGCGCACGTTCAGCACCACGTAGAGGTCGCCGGGAGGACCGCCGCGCAGTCCACCAGCGCCCTTGCCTGAGATGCGTAGCCGCGATCCTGTATCAACGCCCTTCGGGATGCGCAACGTGATCGTGCGCGGTGCGCGGACCTGCCCGGACCCGCTGCACGTCCTGCACGGATGCTCCACCACGGAACCGGTGCCGCCGCATTTGGGACACGTCTGGCGTATCTGGAAGAAACCGCTGCCTCCGATCACCGCACCGCGTCCGTGGCACGTCGGACACGTAACGCGCTTCGACCCGCTCGCCGCGCCGGTGCCGTGGCAGTCGGGACATTGGTCCGGCACCGTGAGCTTCATCGTGCGCTCGCTGCCGAACACGGCCTCCTCGAAGTCGATTTCCATCTCCATCGTCATGTCCGAACCTTGTTGAGGTCCGCTCGGATCGGCGCGCCGGCGTCCGCCGCCGAAGAAATCTCCGAAGCCGTTGAATCCGCCACCTCCAAAGAACGCGCCGAGGATGTCGTTCAGGTCCACGTCATGGAAATGCGAGAAGTCGCGCCCGAAGTCGAATCCGCCGGGGCCGAAGTTGACGCCCTGGTGTCCGAACTGGTCGTACCGCTGGCGCTTCTCCGGGTTGGACAGCACCTCGTACGCCTCAGATGCTTCCTGGAACTTCTCCTTGGCCTCGGGGTTGTCTGGGTTGCGGTCGGGGTGCCACTTCATCGCGAGCTTGCGGTACGCGCTCTTGATTTCGTCCGCGCTCGCCGTCTTGGAAACGCCCAATACCTCGTAGTAGTCGCGTTTCTCGGCCATGTTACGCCTCCTCCTCAGCCGCAGTCTTCACTTCCGGCTTTTCGGCGGGTTTCTCTTCAGGTGCCTCGGCAGGTTTCTCCGGCGTGCCGCTAGAAACCACCACCTGCGCTGCACGCAGAAGTTTTCCGTGCAGGAGCCAGCCACGTTTAACCTCGTTCATTACGATGCCTTCCTCGACATCGGGCGACGGAAGCTGCGCCAACGCTTCATGGTAGTTTGCGTCGAACGGCTCGCCGACGGAATCGATGGGAGTTGCCCCGTGGTCTGCAAGCGCCTTGAGGAAGCCGTCGTATGCAAGCTTCACGCCCTGCACGAAGGGATCATCCTTGTTTTCAGCCTTTTCGAGGGCGAGCGCGAGGTTGTCCACGGTTGGCAGGAGGTCTTTCAGAATGTCCTTCGCGGCGAACTGCGCGAGTTCCTCGCGGTCGCGCGCCACACGCTTGCGGTAGTTATCGAAGTCCGCAAGCGTGCGAGCGTATTGGTCTTTCCAGTCGGGTTCAACTGGCTTTTCCGGCGGTTCCGGAGTTTCCGGACTCTCCGGGTTCTCCGGAGTTTCCGAGGACTCCGGGTTTTCTGGAGCTTCCGGATTATCCGGCTCTTCAGCAACCTTTTTCTCTTCTTCTTCGTTCATCTTATGCTTTTTCCTCTTCCAATTAAATATCATTTTCGCCACTCGTCACTCAAATCTTAGCGAGCGCCTGCTTGAGGTCGGCGATGAGGTCCTGCGGATCCTCAAGACCCACGGAAAGGCGGATGAGGTCCGGCGGAATGCCAGCCGCCTTCAGCTGCGCGTCCGTGAGCTGGCGGTGCGTGTGCGAGGCGGGGTGCAGCACGCAGCTCCAGGCGTCCGCCACGTGCGTGACGATGCCGATCACCTTGAGCGCGTCCATGAACTTGATGGACTTCGCGCGCCCGCCCTTGATGCCGAACGTCATCACGCCGCACGGGCTCGTGCCATTGAACTGCTTCTTGACGAGCTTGTGGTACGGCGAATCAGGCAACCCAGCGAAGTTCACCCACGCCACCTTCGGCTGCTTCTTGAGCCACTTCGCGACCGTGAGAGCGCTCTCCGCGTGGCGGCGAATGCGCACATGGAGCGATTCGAGGCCGAGGTTCAGGAGAAAGGCGTTGAACGGCGAGGGGATGGACCCGAAGTCGCGCATGAGGTGCGCCGTCGCCTTCACGATGTACGCCTGCTTGCCAAACGCCTTCACGTAGGAGAGGCCGTGGTAGGATTCGTCCGGCGCGACGAGGCCCGCGAAGCGTTCCGGGTACTTCGACCAGTCGAAGTTGCCGCTATCAACTATGCAGCCGCCCACCTGCGAGGAGTGTCCGTCCATGTACTTCGTCGTGGCGTGCGTCACGATGTCCGCACCGAACTCGAACGGACGGCAGAGAACAGGCGTGGGGAACGTATTATCGACGATGAGAGGCACGCCGAACTTGTGCGCCACCTTCGCGAACTTCGCGATGTCGAGCACCACGCCGGACGGATTCGCCACAGTCTCGCCGAACACGCATTTCGTATTGGGACGCAATGCCTTCGCTATCTCGGCCGGGGACGCATCCGGATCCACGAACGTGAAGTCGATGCCGAGCTTCTTCAGCGAGACGGCGAAGAGGTTGAACGTGCCGCCGTAGATCTGCGCGCTGGAGACGACGTGGTCACCCGCCTGGCAGAGGTTCAGGACCGCGAAGGTCGATGCCGCCTGCCCCGAGCTCGTGAGGATAGCCGCAACTCCGCCCTCGAGCGCGGCGATCTTCTTCGCCACCTGATCGTTCGTCGGGTTCGCGAGGCGCGTGTAGAAATAGCCCGGCGCCTTTAGGTCAAAAAGGTCCGCCATCTGCTCCGACGTCTCGTAGCGGAAGGTCGTGCTGGAGTACACCGGCACCTGGCGTGGCTCGCCCTTTTTCGGCTGCCACCCACCTTGGACACACAAAGTATCTACTGTCATTTTTCGTTCCTTCTAGGTTGTCAAAAAAAAATCAAACATAGATTTTACACCATTCCGTCGATTTGGTAAACTCTAAACCGTGCAACGAACAATATTTTTTCTTCTGGCGTTCCTTGCCGGAATCGCCGCCGAACACGCCGCCGGAGCGTCCGTGACGCCCCCGCGCACGGCTTTGCCCACGCTTGCAAAGCTTGGTCCCGCCGCGAACTTGCCATATCCGGCGGGGCACATCCTCGCGCTCCAGATATGCCTCGACCGGCGCGGATTCTCCGCGAACGCGCTCGACGGACAGTGCGGACGCAAGACGGACGTGGCGCTCGCCACATACTGCGCCGTGAAGGGAATCCCCTTCCCCGCCCGCAGCTGGCAGGCAAAGGCATGGGAGACGCTCTTCCCAAACGAGACCAACCTCTTCACCACCATCATAGTCACGCCGGAGGACCGACGCGCCATCGTGCGTATCCCGAGCGACCCGGCCGGGAAAGCCGCCCTCCCCGCGATGGGCTACCAGTCGCAGCTCGAGATGTACGCCGAACGCGGACACCTCGCCGAGGCAACGCTCCGCGCACTCAACCCAAACGTGCGCTGGCCGAACCCTCCCGTCGGCACCGCCATCCAACTGCCGTACTACCCGAAACCGCCGCGCAAGCGGGACGCCCCGCGCATTACGGCGGACGTGCTGCGCGTCTCGCTCGCCCGCCGCGAGATCACCGCGTTCGACGACAAAGGCAGAATGCTCGCGCTCTTCCCCTGCTCCATCGCAGCGGAAAAGAACAAACGTCCGCCCGCCGGCGAGATACAGGTAATCACGTTGATCCCCGACCCCAACTACACGTACACACCAGACGCGCCAAGCGAGCGCAAGAAGTATATCTACCCTCCAGGTCCCAACAATCCAGTAGGGCTTGCTTGGATCGGCCTCACACTTCCGTCTTACGGCATCCACGGCACGCCGTGGCCGGAGCAGATCGGACGCGCCGAGTCTCACGGATGCTTCCGCCTCTCGAACTGGAACGCCGTGCGCCTGCGCGAACTGTGCGATATCGGCACGAGCGTAGTGGTTGAATGAAAACGTAAAACGCGATCAACGCGAAGTCTGCGGAAATACATAGCGCTTGAACGGCTCGACCACCTCTGCCGTGCAGCCAAGTCGCTCCGAAAGGCCCTTGCGCCTGGCGTTGAGGTTATCGGGGTCGCCGTGTATCAGGTATATCCGCGAATCGCGGTTGTTGGCAAGCCATGCGTCGTTATCCTTCGCATCTCCATGTCCGGAAAAGCAGTGGTAGTTGCTCACTGTGCAGCGAACTGGACGCGCCCTCTTCCCAATCCGTAGTTCTTTCGTCCCCTTCCTTAGCAAATACCCGTACGATCCAGGCGACTGATAACCAACAAGGCAGACACGCACCGCCTCATTCGTCACGAGTTCCGGCAGCAAATGCAGCGACGACCCGGCGTTCACCATTCCGGACGTAGTCAGCAACACCGCACCATGTGGTTTGCGTACGGACGGCTTGAAACTAGTCTTGCAGCGTGAGAAAAGGTTTGAGGTCGAGGCTATGTCAACGTCGAACCAGTCTGGATTGGCGAGGTACGCCCGCGTCAGATCGCGCGCCGAGGAGGAGAGCATATACACAGGCGCGTTTGTTGGTATTTCGCCGGATTCGCGCCCCCGCTGTATCTCGAAGAGCACTCGCTGCGTGCGGTCCAGCGCAAACGCTGGCACCCACGCAATTCCTCCAGAGCGCACCGCACTGCCAACGTCCACGCGGAACCTGGCGTACTCGGCCGCTGTCTCCGCCGTGCTCCCACGTGAAGAATCCCCGTACGTCGATTCAATGAAAAGCGCGTCAACCTTGCGCGCCGGTTCGATTTCCTTTACGAAGTGGGAACGTAGCGTGCCTAGGTCCCCTGAGAATGCAAGTGTGGTTGTTCCGTCACCTAGATATACCGCCGCCGCTCCGGGGATGTGCTTCACTGGACGGAAGGTGACGGAGATCGGCCCTATTTCCCGCTTCTCCCCGAACGGCACGGTCCTCACGTGCCACATCAAATCCTCCACTTCGCGGTCAAGGCAGAACTGGCATGCATAAAGGTTGACGCCCGTAGCGGAATTGCGTGCCACGTATGCGTCCAGCTCCGAGCGCGTGCCTGTGAACTTCATCAGGTTGTGCGCCGCGATTTTCTCCGCCCACTCGCAATCCCTGCGCCAGTGAGCTGGGCGACGACGCCCCCCCTTCCGCGACCTGGTCTTCGCCGTCCAACGCCATTCGCGCTTTATAGAATCGTCGTACACAAGCTGCGAACGCCACGTGATTCCAAGCAACGTCTTCGTTGGCGGCGTCATCCAGATCGTTCCGTTGAATCCGGCGCGGACAATCTCCGGGACACGTCCCGAGTGGTCTTGGTGCGCATGCGTTATGATGATGTGCTCAACTGACTTCGGCGGGAATCCGAAACCGGAAAAGGTCTGCGCGTTCGTGGACACAGTTTCGTCGCCATACATGGTCCCGCAGTCGATCAATATACGTGTGCCGCCGCTCTCCACAAGTGCACAACTTCCGCCGACGCACCCAGCGCCGCCGTAGAACGTCACCGCCATTTCCGCAAATGCGTGAAGCGAAACCAGCAGAACAAGGCCCGCAACATATAGAAGATTTCTGGTTTGCATTGATTAGTCCTCCTTGGTCACGCCCAACCGCATGAGCGGTAGCACCGGCTCCGCACGGCGGTTGAG
The DNA here is from genome assembly GCA_902779865.1 of uncultured bacterium. Classification (GTDB taxonomy): domain Bacteria; phylum Verrucomicrobiota; class Kiritimatiellia; order RFP12; family UBA1067; genus RUG572. The sequence continues at coordinate 16,752 of CACZDG010000029.1, read as the reverse complement.
GCTGAAAACGGTGAAGCCGTCCAGCCCTAGGTCACGGACGGCCTGTATCTGCTTCGCAAGACGCACGGCGTCCTCCCCGTCGTTCGTCCAGCACGAAAGCCCGATGCCCGGATAGAGCTTTGCTTTCCCGACGGCATCCATCTGCATCCGCACCTGGCTCTTGAACATCGCCGCAGACTCCACGTAATCCATTGGACACACGAAATCCAGCAATCCCTCGCGGCACCATGCAGGCCAATCCTGCCCGATCGTGTCGGCGTCCGTTGCCGGATTCCTGAATACGGCCGCGGAGATCTGCACGTCGGGCGATTCGATCCTCACGCTTTCCGACACAGCCCGTACGACTTTCGTTATGTTCTCCGCACGGAACTTCGCCCAACTGCGCCGAAGCGTCTCGTCAGCCCTCACCTGCGCGGGCCAGTTCGTCAGTGACGTTCCAATGTACGCCTCGAAGCGCGTACGGCAACCCTTGCAGAAGCAGTGCCCGGAGTCGGGGTAACGTATGTAGTCGAAGTGGATTCCGTCCACGCCCTTGCGCGCGAGTTCGCACATCGCGTCGATTTCCAGCCGCTGGTTGTCGGGGTTTGACGGACACAACCACTTGCGCTTGACCGTACCGTCGAATGCCACCTGCACGCGGTTTGACGCGACCATCCCGTTCTCGAACGCAGCCGATGTGCCAGAACCCATGTTCCAGCATACTTTCCACACATGGCACTTTAAGCCGTGCTTCCGACACGCGACAAGGCAATCCTCCAGCGCGTCTCCACGCGCGACCACGTCGGGATGCACCGGAAGGACCTTTGAATCGTAGAACGCAACTCCAGCCCAGCAGAGATTCGCCATTACGGCATTGAAGCCAGTCGCCTTGAGAAAACGCGCCGTGACGTCCCAGTCGTATCCGCCGCCCATTCCACGCGCCAAATGGCACCAGAACGCACGGTGTTCACCCTTCTTGGACGGACGCTTCTCCAACCACGAACGGATTTCTCCCTGCCTTTTCTCACGTGCGGCCTCCTGTGCGTCGATCTTGTCCTTGAGTTCAGGAGAAAGGTCGCAGACGATCGCGCGCATGAGCGCACTTTGCGCACCCGACGTGCCGCCAAGCCACACGTGCGACATGTAAACGCCGGTGGATGCACGCACGAGCGCGGGCCACTTCAAGTTCCGCCGCTTGTCCGCACCCCACGTAGCGACGGTAGTCGCCCCTTTGCTCGGTTCCGCTATGCTGGTTATCCAGGACGCCTGCGGCGCGAATTCGGGCTGCCCCGCAAGGCCGGTCCCCTTCCTCAGAAACCCGCCGATTGCAGGACGCTTTACGTCCTGCGGCCAAACCGTACCAGAAAGTTTCACGCCAATGAGATCCGTGACTTCATTAGGCAGCGAATAACAAGCAAGCATTTTGCGTCCGCCAAGCACAAACTTCCTGACCGCCTCAAGTGCGTTCGTAGGTAGCGATGGATTGTACGGCAACACCACCGCCTTGACCGGCGCGAGGATATCGTCGGTGAGATCAGTATCCGCGACGATGACCGTTCCGATACCAAGCGACTCCAGCGTGGCGGAAACGTTGGCCGCGAAAACGGTGTACCCCGCCGCGCCGTCCCCGCCAGCCGACGCGAGTGATTCCGCATACACGATCGCCACGTCAGGCGTTCCTCCCGCCATAGCGACATTGGCTATCGCGCATAGCGTGGCGTTCGTACCGGCGCGCCATCCGCAGATGCGCATGGTCGTGATTTTCTCCCATCCCTCGACTGCGCCCTCGGCGCGGAACTGCACCTTTGGAATCCGCACACGCGCCCACTTCATGTTCTCCTCTGGCGCAAACGGAGCGCTGTACCACCCGTTCCCGCTTTGAAGGTAACAGGTGAACGACGTAAACTGCATAAAGTCGCCGCAGATGAAGTCGAACTGTATTCCAGGCCGAGAGCGTAAATCGCACGGCATACGCACGTCCCAGCTCGCACGCTGCACGAGAGGTCCCGTGAAATCGACTGGAAGCCTCACAGCACCAGGTGCGAGGAACGAGGCGGGCCATGTGGATTCACTCGCCCGGAAAGCGTCCTTGACCGCAGCGGAGTTGGTAAGCGCGGCCCATGCCGGAATCACCGCCGCGTCGCCGGCCTTGGGGGCTTCCGGCAGCACAAACCTTGGAGGCTCGGAAAGCTGTGTGGGCCGCGACGGCTTTGGCGCGGGTTCCGGTTTTCCTTTGCCTCCACCGTCGCCGCATCCGGCGATGAGTAGTGCGATCAGTACGACTGAAATTATTTTTCTCATTGCGAGGTAATTGCCAAACCCTTCTTTCACGCCATTCGCGAGCCAGCCCACACGGCTTGACGGAACTCGCAGAAACCATCCTGCGCACCAGAAAGGTCCGACACCGTTATTATGCCAAATCCGCGCCCCCACCGCAAGCAGGAATGTTTACTATTGCTCCGACAATAAATCAGGTTGATTCTGTGGCATAGGCGCTGTGCTTGTCTTTATAAAATCCACAAAATCATATCGCAAGCCCCGTATCTCGCTCCAGTTTCTTCTTCAAAGCCACCGTCAGCGCGGCCTCCGTACCGACGATCACCGCGCGCTTCTTCGCACGCGTGATGCCGGTGTAAACAATCTGCCGGTTGAGCAGCGGATGGTTCTCGTCGTCCGGCAACACCACCATCACGTTCTCGAACTCCGACCCCTGGCTCTTGTGTACCGTCATCGCGTATGCTAACTCGTGATCGGGCAGAAGCCCCACCGGACAACTCACAACCTTGTCGCCACGCGGGAAAATCACCATCATGCCCGACCTTCCCTCCACGGTCACGCCGACGTCGCCGTTCCAAAGCCTGCGTGCCGGCGTATTGCGGGTAATCATCACCGGCACCCCTGCCTTCACAAGCGGATTGAACGGCAACCGCCCGTCGAAACGCATCTTGACAAGAAGCTCATTGACACCGTAAACACCATACGGCCCCTTGCGGACAACCGTCAAAATGCGGGAGAGGTTAAGTGCCGCGAAGATTGCCTTCGCCTTCTCCGAAAGCACCCCATTTGTCAGCGCCTCATCGTCCTTCAGCCGGGAATCAGATGCCAGCGTCACCAACCGCCCATCGCCAAGAAGCCCGTAGTGCGTAGCCCACTCCAGGAATCTGGCATGGCAGCCGGACGGGTTCGCCTTCTCTGGGAATACATAGCGGAAGCATCTATTCTCCGTCTTCTCGTCATCAAATGAAGCGAGCCACGCCCCGTCGTTCGCCTGGATCTCCGATGCCACCCCTGTGAATCTTCCCACGTCACCCGTATTGACCGCATTCGCGCATTCAGCAAATTCCTTCGTGAATCGCTTGGACTCTGTAAGGCGAACGACGAACGACGCCTCTCGCATGCCAACCATATCGCCCAAGACGGCTCCAGTCTCCACAGACGGCAGCTGATCCTTGTCGCCCAGCAGCACAAGGCGGCAGTCGTCCGGCAACGCCGCAATCAGCGCCTTCATGAGATGCAAATCGACCATTGACGACTCGTCCACCACCACCAGCTTTAGCGGAAGCTTGTTCTTTTCCGTGTATTTCCAATTCGGCGGAAAACCTCCCAGCAGCGAATGGATCGTATAGCCATCTAGCGCTTCGATCTTCTTGCGCATGTCCATATCGAGACCTCTAGACCTCGCACACTGGTCGCGCAGCGCCTCCCCCATGCGCTGCGCCGCGCGTCCGGTAGGTGCGGCCAACGCGATCTCGTCCAGTTCGATTCCCCGCGCCATCAATGCACGAAGCATGGCGCACACGACGGTCGTCTTTCCCGTTCCCGGTCCCCCCGTAACGACCACAAAGCGATTCTGAGCCACCCTTCTGACGGCCTCGACCTGCTTCTCGTTCAATTCGAATCCCTCGAAGCCGATTGCCGCATCCAGTTCGGCTTCGGAAAGCGCCTCTTCCCCATCCGCCTTCGCCGCGCGCTCGGCAAGAGCGCCGGACACGGCTTCCACGGCGGCCAGGTTCCTCTGGAAGAACCAACTATCACCATCGGAGCTGGATCTCTTCGCTATTATGTCGCCGTCAAGCTTTTCCGCCGCCGATGCCGCAGCGTCCCACTCGGCTTGTACCATTGCAGCGTACTCGTCATTGGGCGCATTCCCGTCCTGGGCATCCTCAACGTATCCTCCCTGCAGAAGGAGCGTCGCACCCTTCTCGGCACGAAGGAAAGCATTGCCGCCGCGCTGCGAAATGAACATTGCCGCCAAAAAGAGATATACAGCATCATTTTCACATCCCGCGCTCCGCCCAACAATGTCTCGCGCCGTCTGCAGTTCGCCAAACGAGATAGAATCCGCTGCGACAAGCCTCGCCAGAATCTCGCGCACCACGCGCGAATCTCCACGTGGGATTCCAAACAGTGACAGCCGCCTGACTATTTCCTTGATTTCCATGTTGCCCGTCCTCCTCACTTGCCGTTCGAGACAGCGTCGAGCACGCTTTGCCGACAGTTCGCCAAGGCCTTGTCATCCATGGTTCGCACATACACGCCGCTCTTGTCCCCATGTTCACCACCCCTCACGAACAGGTAGGCTACGCCCGCAAGCTTTTCGCGTCCCAGCCACCTCGCGACAGCCAGGGAGTAGAGCTTGAACTGGAGCGGGTAGCCCGCCGCCTCCATCGCCGCCTCCACGCTCGACTTGCCATAGTCGGCAAGGGTGTTCGTCTTCCAATCGAGAACATACACAGGGCCATCCCTGCCATCCGGCCGAATCAGAAGGTCTATCTTGCCGTTGAACGCACCATCGCGCACTACATCTCCGATACGCGGCGTGTCCGCACCCAGCACAGACGCCTCGTCCAGCACAAACTCTACCTCTGCAAGTCGGTCTGCGAATTTGACGTCCTTCAGGTATATCTTACGGCCACAGACCTCAATGCACGTATTCAGCGCACGCCAAACCATGCGTGCGAGAGTCCGCTCCGTGGAATCGACGCCGCTCTCCTGATTGCCCAGGACGTTCCTCCGCATCGTTCGCCGCACAAGCCCCATCAGCGGACCGTTGTCCGCAAGCGCCTCGTCAAGCGGCATTGCCCCGACCGCGAATCCCACTCCGCCCGTCGCCTCGTCCGTTACGCATAGCGTCTCCATGATCTCGTGGAAGACATTTCCCGAAACGTTGTTACGAGGCAAAAGCGTGGCAACCGGTTTCTGGGCTGACAATATGCCGGCAGACATTTCATCAACCTCGTTCTCGGCAGAGGGCACAACTCTGCCCGCCGCGGCATGTCGAGACAGCGAACTAAATGAATCCCATCTCAGGCGAAGGTGTTTCAAGTAGCCAATGTCATATACTTGTGGTGCTCGCCTCTCATGGCGTTTCGAAGCATCGTTTTCCTTCTCGCAGTTTTCCTCCTCATTCGCGGCTGGCAACGACACGGTCTCTTTCCCGGCATCCTTTCCTTCTACGGCAAATGCCGTGTGGATTGCGCGAGAGAGAAATCCGTCGCCCAGCAGCGGAGAACCGCTGCTTCCAAGGCCCCGCTCCTCAGTTCCCACGCGGAGATGCCTGTCCCATTGCGTCCACGGGAGGTAGAGTTTGTGCTCGGCACGCGTCAACGCAACGTAGTATAGGCGCTTCTCCTCTTCAAGCGAGCCGTCGGCCTTGGGCTTGCTGAATCCCGATGCGATGAACACCGCCTTGAACTCAAGCCCCTTTGAAGCGTGCATCGTCATGATCTGCACACTGTCGCCCTCGTTCTCCTTTTGGCGGAGAGCGCCATCCTCTCCAGCGCGCTGATCGTCCTTCCTCCACGTGCGCAAAAGTTCTGCGAAGTCGTTCGGGACAAGCGCCGAACGGCCCTTCTCGGCAAGCAGCCTGTCGAGAATCTGCCTGCACGCCGTCCACCTGCGGTCGTATTCATAGTCGTTCGGCGCCGGATGTGCCAATGCCGTGTCGTTCATCACGCTTTCAAAGAGCGCGATCCAGGAGCGTTGCGCCGAAAGCTCCTGCCACCGCTCGACAAGACCAGCGAGCCGTTTGTCGCCGCTCGCAAGCCACGCCTCGAGCTCCGACGGATGGATGTTGAAAAGCGGCGTCATCAGAAGCGAAGCAAGGTTGCCCGACCTCTCCGGAGCTGACAGGAAATCGAAGAACGCAATCAGAGCTTCAGCCTCGACCGATCCGTAGATGCCGCGTTCCTTGTAGTGGCTGTATGGTATCCCCGCCTCCGCAAGCGCGCGTTTGACGATTTTCGCGCCGGTACCGCCCCTTACGAGGACGCACATGTCTCCGTACCGGATTCTGCGGTCGGCCAATTCACCCGTTTTAGGGTCCCTCGTCCTGTACGCCACAGGCAGCGAGCGCAGCCGTTTCATCTCACGCGCCGCGTTTCGCATGAAGATCGGAAGGCACATGGACATGTTCCCATAACCTGGCGATCCCCTGTTGCTTTCTATGTCTGGCAGTTGATGCGGAAGAGACTCCAGCAACGTGACGGCGCTCCGCTCTGTCATGTCCTCCAAATCGAGAAACCTCTCGTTCCCGTCCGGATACCCGACCTCCGGATAGTCGATCTTCTCGCCGCCCTCCTCCATTCCGGCGAACCAGCCCGATGTCTCGCCGAACATGTTTTTGAACGATTCCACAAGCGCCTTGCACGAGCGGAATGTCTTGTCAAGCGATTGCTGCGGCTGCGTTCCCTCGCCCTTCGTGATCCGGCCCTTCGCTTCAAGGTACGTTGCCACGTCCGCACCCTGGAAGCTGTAGATGGACTGCTTGGGGTCGCCGACCACGAGCAGAAATCCCCGCTTCGGATTCGCCGCGCCGTCACCCTCAATTCGGTTGACGCGAGACGAGAACAGGCTGCGGAAAATCGTCCACTGCTTCTCGTTGGTGTCCTGAAACTCGTCCACGAGCGCGATGCGGTAGCGGTGGCGGATGGAATCCATGAGGCCGCTGCGCTCCCCCTCTGACTCTCTCCGCGCCTCTTCACCAATCACGCGGTAAGCCTTCGTCACAATGTCGTCGAACGTAAGCATGGCCGCCTCGTCCTTGAGATGCTTGAACAAGGGCCAGGCTAACGACGCAAGATCGGACGACATCTGAGAATCGATAACCGTCTGGACATTCGCCAGCGCGTCGGCGAACGACTTGAGCTCCGGACGAACGTCAAAGAGCTTCGTCCCTCTGCCAAGGCCGTTCACCGATGGATTCATCTTCTCGAAATTTGCGGTGCATTCTTCAACCGCCTGAGCGAACGTCGCGAAATCAGCCGAGGCAAGATTTCCCCTCGCAGCGGCAATTGACGCGCAGGCATTGTCGAACCCTGACTTGGATTTTGCGTTTACCGTTATGCCGGAGAAATCAAGGCTGATACCGGACGCCGCCTCTGCGAGCCCGCGCATCATGCCGTCGTCAAGTCGTTGAGGGGCGGGCGGCGGCTGATCCAACTTCGCGAATTCGCCTAGCGCATTCTCCACGGCAGCCACAAGGTCGTCCGTGGAAGCGAGACCGGCGGCCTCCATGTAGGTGTCGTACGTTTCCCCGTACAGCGCCTTGAAATCTTCTCCCATAAGCGCCGTACGCACGGCACGGTGGATGAGGTCTCCGTTCGCCCCGCCTATTTCCATCTGCATCGGCACGCGGTTTTCAAATGCGTATTCCGACAGTATCTCTCGGCAGAACGAATGGATGGTGCAGATCGTAGTCTCGTCGAAGTTCGAGGAAATACACCCAGCCTCCGACAAGATGTCGCGGATGCGGTCCTTAAGTTCCCCCGCTGCCTTCTCGGTGAACGTTACAAGCAGGATGTTCTTCACATCGACAGGTTCTTCCCTGTCCGCCACCAGCTTCAGGACGATGCTCTGGAGCGCGTACGTCTTGCCCGTTCCCGCAGACGCCTCGATGATGCCGTCCCTGTCGTAGCGCAACTTGTTCCATACGGAATCCGGGCCGCCCAAACGCTTCGTGATGAACTCGTCGTTGCGCTTCATTCCGCACCTCCGTTTTCGGCGTCTTCCATCTTCCCCGACATTGGCAGACTGTAGAACTTCTCGTACAGCGCTTTCAGTTCATCCGCCGAAGGATCGCGCCTGTACGCCTCTGCCGCCTGTTCCACGACCAATGCATTGTCGAAACCGCTTTTCTTGGCGTTGCCGTTCCAGTCTTCTTTCGTCAAAAGCGCAAGGACGCCGTTCCAGTCATATACCTGACTTCCTTCGAGCGCCCGTGCGAGCTTCTTGTAGGTGAAATCAACATATCCTTCCGAACTTTTCGCTACTTCAAGGAAGTCAAAGTACCGCGCTGTAAGCCGCTTAAGGTAGCTGTTCGCCTCCTTCGGCGAAACGCTCCAATTCCAGACCGCCGTCTTGCCGTTTGCAATGTCAATCACGCCCACGCGCAGGGAACGCGGCTTGTCCGCAGTCTCTCCGCCCCGGCCCGCCAGACTCATCAGGAACGCAATGAACGGGGCAAGCGTCCGGTCGATCGGCATCGCGTTTTTCGGCAAGTCCAAACCCCTTTGGCCAAGAAGCCAGCCCGTCACAAGCACGGAGACGCCCCCTTCGGACTCAACCCAGTTGGGAGTCTCCGCCACATACTGCACTTTTGCGGATGTGCCGTTGGCGTGTTCCACAACCGAAGGAACACGTTGACGCGAAGTGAGGTCCACCCCTTGTTTCACGCCGAACGCATCCGCGAACTCGCGTAGCGCATCAAGTGAATCTGCCAATCCGGCGCATAGTTTTTCCTTCGCGAACTCGCCGATGAAGCCCGTAGGCAGCTCCCCGGCGAGCTGCATCTGGCGAAACAACCTGTCAAAGCCGCCATCCTCGTCAAGGCTCGCACCTTCAAGTTCCCATTGGACCGGCCCACCGGGCACGCCAAGCGATGAATCAAGCTGCAGTTCCTTGTCACGATAACCCTCGATTGCGATGCCAAGGCGTCCGTTCAGCACGGCCCTAAAGGGCGACTTTAGGAATTCTGCCAGTTCCCGCGCCGAGACTTCGCGGCTGGCCACAGCACCGTCCCCTTCGCCATGTTCGTTCGCCGAGACAGGCGTATTCCAACACGAAGACGGCTCCGCCCCCATCCGCTCGCACGCCAACATGCGTGCATTCTTGCAGTATGTGGGCAAAATCCCCGCATGAGGATCGTCCTTCCTCCACGCCACGTCGCAAACTGGATTTTGCCCATCCTCATTTGCCTCGCCACGCTCCAGAAGCGGATAGTTCTTGAACTCCTCGAATGGTTTCGCAATGATGGCGGAACCGATGAAATCCTCAAGTTCACGCACGATCCCCGCCGGAAACAGCTCAGCGTCCTTCTCGATGTCGCGGTTAGGGTATGAAAGGACAAGTCGGTCTCTCGCCGACATCACGGTCTCAAGGAAGAGATAGCGGTTGACCTTTGGCAAGGCCGTATCACCAAGACGCCACCCTGCTCCGCGCACGTCCAGCGTCGTGGAACTGGTGCGGCCGGGGAACCCGTTCGCGCCCAGGCCCAGCACGAAAACCTGCCTGAACGGCACGGGACGCATCGGTTGCAGCCCCGCCACGGTCACGCCGTGCGTCAGGTACCCACCTCTGCAACAGGATATCCCGCCGACAAACTGCTCCACCGCCGCCAACACCACTTCACAGTCCTGAGCACCGGGCAAGGACGCGAGGCCATTCAAAGCCTGCACGATCTGCCTCTGCACGTTGTCTTCAAGGAGGTTGTCTTCCGGCACGGCGAGGAAATCGTTCATCAACCACGTGAGGACGTTCGCCCAGTTAGGTTTCCAATCAGCCTCGCCGGAAAGATCGATGGCGCATGGAAGCACGCGGCGCTCCGATCCATTTCGGAAGGCCGCCTCCGTCTTGCGGTACAGGAGCTCAACGATTTCGGAGAACCGCAAAGCCGCGTCCCCGCCTTCGCCGACAAGGGGCATGTTGGTGTCACGCTCTCCCACGACAGACAGACGATCCGCCACGCGTGCGAGGCGGAGACGTGAAAGTGCCCAATCCCAATTGACCTTGGAATCGTCTTCACGTCCTTCGAAACCGTCAAATGCACCAATCGCGGCTGTCAAGTCACGCCAGTCTGCCACGTCGTCCGCCGAGAACTTCAGCGCCGACTGCACGCATGGGTTGTCCAGAACGGCAAACAAAGTCTCACGCGTCAAGCCTCGCCGCGCCAGATCGGCAAGCGCCATGAATCCGGCCAGAAACTTGCTGTCCTCCGATGCGGTCGTGTCAATAAGGCCATACGGCACCTCGCCTCGTGCATCGAACACAGCCTCGATGACAGGGCGATACGTGGCCATGTCTGGAACAAGCACCGCTATGTCGGAAAAATTGCAGTCTGGCCATGGGCGCTCGCCGGAACCTGTTGGCTTCCAGACGCTTCCGATAATGGCGTTGTACACCATCTCCACCTCGCGCCTGATTCCCGGCACGCCGACGACCTGAAGCGATGCATCTTGTCGCGTTCCCTCCACCTCGCTCGTGCGATGGCAGATGGACTCCTGTATTCGACCCAACACCGTATCCGGCCGTGCGCATTCGGGATTGGCCACGCATTCCCATTCAAACTCAATCTGGCCGTCGTTCTCCTCCTCCAGCTCCACCAGAAGGCGCATCGTCTCGCGCCCCGCTACGCCCCACTGCCGGAGAAGAGGATTCTCGATGCCGTCAATATCCTCCTTCTCCGCCTGGGCCTTGCCCAGTTTCCTGATGCGCTCCGCCTTCGTCTCGATGTCGCCCCAGTACTCGAGACAGACGTTGTTGTGGTAGAACACCACGTTGTGCGTACGTGCGAGCCAGACTAGTATCTTCACCTGGAGGAGCGACAGCGTCGAATGTCCAAAGAAGTAGATCGTCTGCTCCGGACCCTTCGGCGACACGGCGCACACGCGATCGTAAAGCTGACGCAGGGACAACCTCTCTCCGTCCGGCGGAAACACCCCTTCCGATCCCCAGAGAACACGCGCCAACGTGGCCTCCGCCGCCTCAACCTCGTTCACCGCCATGTCGGTCGCCCCGCAGCCACCGCCGTCCCCTGCAAGCCATCTCTCCACAATCTCGGGACGTCGTACCTCGTACTGGTCCATGAGATTTGCCATTTTAACGGCGAGTTGCCAGGCCATCCGGGCCTGACGCTGCGTGGAAATCTTCAGTTCGCCGCCGCCGTCATCGCCTGATACGTATGCGCGCAGGGGCGCAAGGGCGTCAAACCCTTTCAAGGAACCCTTCTTTGCAAGCAGCGCAGCCATGATGGCGCTCGCATAGGCGTTGTCCGGCAAGAGAGAAAATGGCGTCCCTTCGGGAAGGTTCGCCGACATCAGCTCGGTGAGACGTTGTTCGATGAACGGAAACTTTATTCCCGCGCAAAGCGCCTGCTCTTTCGCGAACACGCGTATCTGCAGCCACTTGGCAATGTTCGCGTTGGGCACGACCACCTGCGAGAAGACAAACGGATCGCCATTCGCCGCCCGCTCTTCAAGCAGGCGCTTCTTCAGCTCATTTGCCAACTCCTCGATCCTGTCGCTGTAATAGATTCTCAATGCCATATTCTCCCACTCCCAAGAGATCGTAATGCCGTCATTTACTTTGCACGAAGCAGTTCAAGCATCTTGCGGTCGATCTTGCGGCCGTCGATCTCAATGTACTCGGCGTCGAGGCGGCCGGAATCGACGAACCCGAACGGACCATCGTAGTCCCAGATCGCCCAGCCGTAGCCGCGCTTGCGCCATTCCCTAAAACCGGCCTCCATCCACTTGAGACACGACTCGTGGTCCATCTTCGCGTAGCACCCGAACTCGCCAATCATCACGGGGTAGCCTTTCGGAATGCAGTCCTGCTTCGCGAGCATCTTCGCCTGCCCGTCCACCACCCACTGCGCCGCCTTGTCGTCCGCGTTCTTCGGCCAGCGCGGCTTCACCTTCGGGTGCCCGCCGTACCAGACGCCGTAGTGGCTGAATGCACCCGGCGCATAACCCCGGAACGACTGGCCCGTGAGCGGCACGTTGAAGAAATACGGCACGGGCACGGTCGCCGTTCGGTTGCCGTCGAGGATAATAAACCGGCCAGGATCAACCTTGTGGATCGCATCCACCGTCTCGCCGAATACGTGGATGAAGTCTTTCTCTGAGAATGAGGGCTCGTTCACGAGATTGAAGCTCAGTTCACTGTTAGGGATGCCCTTGTAGCGGCGGGCGAACTCGCGCCAGATGCATTTGAACGCCTCGAGCGCCACGGGATCGCGCGTCACGGCATTCGTTCCCTTCTCCGCCGGATAGGCGATCTTGCCCGGCGCACGGTAGAGGCAGAGATTGACGTGGATTCCGTACTTGCGTCCATACTCGACCGCCGCATCGACCTTTTCAAGGCCGTCCTCGAGCCAATGTTCCCAGTCGTAGGCCGAGACGAAAAAGCGGTAATCGATCGGAAGGCGCGCGAAGTTGAGTCCGCACTTCTTGAACAACGCAAACTCCGATTCGAGATAGCGCCCGTACGCGCAGTCGTCGGTCTTGTTCCACGGCGAGTAGAACATCGAGACAGCGTTCACGCCGCGCCACGAACCGACATCCGGCACGACGGGCGGCGTGTCACCCTCCGCGAGACGGCGCGTCAGGACGCGCGCCGCCTTGCCGCCCTCCGCCACCGCGAACTGCGTGGGGCGCGTGAGCGTGAGGTAGTCGGCGCGGATGCGGTCGGGAGAGAGCGCCGCCTTAGAGAGGCGCATCTCGTCGAGGTAGCCGCAGAAGTATTCCTCGTTCGCCACGCGCTCATAGACGAGCGCCTCGGCGTAGTGTCCGATGGCGAGCGGACGCCCCGTCACCGTCGGAGCATACGCTGCTCCCTTAGCGGACGCAACGCGCCGCCCGTTGAAATAGATGGCGCTCTCGCCAACCTCTGCATCGTATGTCACCGTCACATGTGCCCATCCGTCGCGGAAAGTGTATTTGTCGGTCCCGCCGTGCTTGTTCACGTCATACCAGAAGTTCGAGACCCCGCGTCCGCACGACCAGACGCGCTCGCCGCCCGCGATGGCGACCTCGAAACCCTTGTCGTCGCCGAATTCCGCCTTGTTGCTGACGATGCGGGCGTGGTGCTCTTCCGTTTGGGTATCTGGATCGATCGTGCTGTTGACCATGAACGAAACCGTCAGTTTGCCCGTCTTCTCGTACGCGGTCCAGCGCGGATCGTTCGGCACGTTCAGGTACGTACCCCACTTCGTGGTCTTTGCGGCGGCGTAGTAGCCCTTGCCCACGAACGCATCGGCGTGGATGAATAGGCGCGTATCCTTACCCCGTACCTCGGCTTCTAGGCCGTTCTTTGAGTCGCGCGTCACGCCCTTCCTGAACTTCGAGAAGTGCCACACACCCATATAGTCATCGCTCCACACCCCTTGCTGTTGTACGCTTGTTGTCTCATGTCCACCCGGATTCCCCCACCTCGCCGTGATCGTCGTTGCCTTCGTCACCTCCGGCACGCGCACCCACACGTACGAATCCCCTTCCGGGTCCCACGTGTCGATCTCGTATGCGAGCGGCTGGCCGTCCGCGCCAAAGAACGCAAGATCACTCCCGTCCACCATGGAATCCTTGTAGTCGAATCCCGTAAGCCCGTCGGGGATTTTGACGAGCGAGGGAAAGTCCTTCAGCGTCTCCTGGCCCTCGTAACCGGAAAACGTCAATCTGCACGACCGTACTTCCGCACCGCTCATCATCGTAACGACAAGCGAAAGCGCGAAAAGAGCCTTGTACTTATTCTTCATTTTTCTTCCGTCAGGATGTTTATGCTCACTATTTTTGTCCCAAAAGAAAGGACATAGACATTCAACGGCGCATATTGTACCACAAATCCCCTCGTCATAGCAAGAAGCCGAGGCTATCGTTGGAGCCAGTTGCAAAACCTACTTGCTTATCTCACCAGATTTTGGCGTCATTCGCGATCCGGGCGTTCAGAGACTATCTCGACGGGGCCGAGAAGCCCGGAAGGCGAGAGGCCGGAGGACGAAAGGCCTGGATTCCTGTATCCTTTGCCGCCGACGAGCCGGATGTTCGTCTTCGTGTGCTGCCTGCGGTCGGGATGAAGCTGGTCGCCCTTTACGCGGTTGTACCAGGAGTTCACCACCATAACCTCAAGCTCGTTCTCGCCGCCCCCAAGCACCGCATATTTTACACTATCTCCTTTTTTGGTGTCAAGGGACGGGCGGACAAAAAAACTTTCCGCGGCCTGCCGCCTTGGTTTTTGTGTTAGCCGGCGGAACGGTGGGGCGAGCCGTCCCGGCGAGCCGCCCGCCATTACCGACGGTAGGGGCCGACCACCGGGCGGCCCGGAGATGTGGCAAAACCGGTCAGACCAGTTTTGCCACAACTGTTCCGAACCGTGATATTACGGCGCGGGCTGTAATATTACGCTGCGGAACGAGGTGGGGTTGCTTTAGACCTAAATTCGTCATTTCATTTTCCATGCACTCCGTTATATATCACGCAGAGGCGCAGAGAGGCAGAGTTTTAAGAGATTACGTCGCTTAATTGGCGTCTGTCATATCTTTCTTTCCTTTCTGATTTTTGACTTTTCTCTGCGCTCTCCGTCTCTCTGCGTCTCTGCGTGAGACATTCAACTAACGAGTATAGGATTACCATATTCCATTTTGCCAAAGTATGTCCAAAATGAAATCTGATGACATCGGCTTGTGGGTGATATGAGATTTTGTGTTTCTTTCCAAAAGAGATTCTTCGTTTTGCTGTGGCAAGAACTCATTGAGATATATTTCCCATCCTGGACGTATTTTATGATATAGATTTGTGTAAGCTGGCAGTGTAGCAGAGTCGGAGATTCGCATGTACCGAATAATAGAGTTTGATATCGATTGAAGGTCGGAAAAAAGAACATCATAATCAATCATGATTGTTGCAGCCACTAAGTCATTACTGTTCGCCGCAAACCTTGTCTGGGCAAGTTCATACACGTTGGACCAATTGCCGTTGTACCAGTCGTTCGTGACGGCAACGTATGTGTTTGTTGTCGGAACGGCACTGATTGTTGCCGTCACGACAAAAACTATTGACGCGATTATTGTCTTCATTGCTTTCATCCTTCTTTACCTTATTGGAATCTACGGTCGCGAAACTGCCTCCTCAATCACTCGTGGAGATCTGAAGAACCAATTGTAATCTACGCTGACAGGGCCTACGCTGTGATTGTCGGTCGTGACTGGGTTGGGCCACAACGTCTTGACTTTGATATCCGCCGAATGCCACATGTTGGTGGAGAGTACCGACACAGTTGCAACTACATTGCTTCCATCGGCAACGTCCCCACCCGCCGCCCAGCTCATGTCGGCAGTCTCGTCGTTGTCCGTTCCTATGGACTGTGAGAGCCAGCGCGAGAAACTCCACACGCCAAGACGCTTCGTTCCATATCCGGCAAGGAAATTTCCGAGTTTAGCCATCCTTGCAGGAATGCCATAGAGAGTGGCAACTGCGCCAAACCCGCTGATGTCCTCTATTTGATTGTATCGCCATACAGTTGGACTATCAAAGTTATCCACTCGTCCCCGATAGTCTGCTGCGCCAGCGTTGTTAAACCATCTCAATCCAAATGACAAACTTTGTCGTTCAAATCTGCTACTTGTCGCATCCAGTTCCGTCATCCTTTGCGCGTATATCGCGAAATCGCCCTCGAACACGCCGCGCACCTCGGCCCCTGCGAGGGGAAGGACGATGTTCGCCTCCGTCCACGGCGATCCGCCGCATCTGCCACGGAAGCGATAGACGCCGCCTCGCTTCGGATTCACGAACTGCGCGGTCAACCCCGCGCCTTCAACCAACGATCCGCTCATCTGGGGAATCGCCTCAACCAGTTCCCATTCGGACGACAGCATTCCGGTCGAAATCCCCGCCGGCTCCAGTTCCAGCTCCATGTCCACGGAAAAGTCGTTCACCGAGAAGTCATTCGTGTCAACGACGCGGTAAAACGGGATCACCAGATGCCTGTCGGGACTGATGCTGTTCGTGATTGAGAACGGACACTCCGACTCCCCGTCGAACGGCGGCGGGTTGGCGCTCGTCCCCTGTACGTCCGACGACGCATGCAGGTATTTGACAAGGGCGACGGTCAACTTTTGCGTCACCACGTCGCTGGCATCGCCGGTGTCTATCTCCACCTCGAAGCGCACGTCGCCGACACTCCCGCTAAGGGCAACGCCCTCGATGAAGAACGACAGTTCGCGTTGAAGCGACGCGTTCCACGAAACCGGAAGCGTGAATTGCCCGGTCCTGTCGGCGTCGTTCCAAAGCGCTACATTGTCGGAGCCGGACGCGAGGCGCAGCGTCACCGTGCCTTGCGCGGATTCAGGCGGCACGTATGTCACCGACGCCCCTACGCCCGATCCGCCCAGCATGACTACGTATGGCACGGACAGCGACACCCACGCCGACGGGGTCGCCTCGCGCGCTTTCTGGCATTCGCACTGCGCCCGCCAGTCGTACCGCTGCGAATACCCCTCCCACGTCGCGATGAAGTGCCACCACTGGAAATAGCCCTGGCAATGGCATCCTTCGACGCATTCCAGATGCCAGTTCGCGCCGCCAATGGAAACGTTGCAGCAGTTCCCCGTCACGGAAGATATGGAAGCGCCGACGTTCGGAGTGGCCGTGAGCATCCCGAATCCATTGCCTCCGGAAACGCCAAGCTCCACACCGCGCTTCACGTTGAAGTCGCCGCCAGACACATCACGCGAAGCCGGTCGCACTTCCGCCTCCGCATCGCTCGCCGACACGTCGGCCACGG
>CACZDG010000028.1 GCA_902779865.1 uncultured bacterium | reverse complement strand
TCGTTCACGTCAATCAATACTATCGTTTAGGCGAATCGATACTGTCGTTCACATCAATCGACACCTATCGTTTAGACGAATCGATACTATCGTTTGAACGAATCAACAGTAACGGCCGACCTAGCGGACAGGTCTCCTTGATTTTTGGGTTTCACCGGAGCAGGAATCGTGGTATAATTGTTTCCAACTAGCAAGTAAAGGAGCTGTCGTATGCCCACGAGAACATCCACGATTGCGCTCGGTGATCGCGCCCTACCAATGCGAACCGGTAGGGGCCGACCACCGGGCGGCCCGTAGGTGGGGCGGGGGAAACAACAAGCGTACAACAACAAGCCGTTGCGGCTCGACGGGGACTCCTCGCCCCACCTTGCGGCGCGCTCGGTGATCGCGCCCTACCATCGCCTCGCCCTGCCGAATGGAAAGTCGGGTTAAACTGCGACGTTTAAGTTAACCAATCCACCGCAGTGGATCGCGCAGCAAGTCCATCGCCTTTTTCTGGTTATGCGCCACTAGGACACGAGCCTTCAACTCCTTGCAAGCCCGTTCCAACTCGGCGACGTCCATTGAAAGCGCTGCGGTGGAGAGCGCGTCGGACACTGCGGCGGACTGGGCGCGGCTCCACGTCTGCGCCCACCGACGCGCAGCCCGTTTCCGCTTCACGTCCACAACATGCTCCCCCTGAAGCTCGAAACCGCTGCCAGACACCGCCCCGTCGCGAAGTTCCAAAACGGTGTCAAGGCGCGTTCGCCCCTTCCACACTCCTCCAACTCCTATCTTCCACGGACCGCCCCGCATAAGCTGGGTGGAGGTCCCCGCGTCCAGCAAATAATCCGTCATCTCGAACTGCTCGCCTTCGAGAATCTTCGCGCATTCATCAAGTGCAAAGCCCTTGCCGATGCCGCCGAAGTCAAGTTCAAGCGGCGTCGCCCGGCCAAGTCGGTCTGCCTTCACCGACACGCGACGATGTTCCACATCCAATACAAGTCGCTGCATTCCGCCGCGCGCAAAGGCGTCCTCCAAATCTTCTTCCGACATCTTGTTCCACGCCATGCCAGCTTTCTTAAGTCTGCGCATGACCGGCCCTACCGTTGGGTCGAACGCCCCGCCAGTCGCCGCGCACACGCGCGCGCTCGCCGTAAGGACGTCCATGGTTTCTGGCGCGACAACGCCCACCTCTCCGGGCTTCAGCGCGGCGATCAGCGATACGTCGCTCGTGTCGTTGAACCTTGAAAGCAGCCCCTCGATCACGTCGATGCGCGAGAACGCAGCCTCCGCGGCAGATGCGGCGAGCGCCGCGTCGGATGAAAGGATTGTAGCCGTAAACGCCGTGTTCATCGCACGGTGAGTGCGGACGACCTGTGGTCTTTGCGCGTCTGATGCCGTAACGTTCATTTGATGTCCGCCTCCGCAATTTGCTCAAGTGCCTCGCATGACAGGTCTGGCACGTCCGCCAGACGCGTTGCCTGCCGTTCAATCGCGCGCTCGAAGAGGTTGCGCGCGAAACGCCCGTTGCCAAAAGTCCTGTCCTTCGACGCCACAGCCTCGGCGAGTTTCGCCCGCAGAGCGCGCATTGCGTTCGTGGTGAGCGTGTATTGGTTTTTCTCCGCAAGGCGAAGAAAGATCACCTGGAGTTCCTCGGCCGAATAGTCCGGGAAGTCGATTACGCGCGTGAAACGGGAGCGAAGACCTGGGTTTGACTCTATGAACGTGCGCATCTCGTCCGTGTAGCCCGCGAGGATCACCACGAGCCTGTCGCGGTCGTCCTCCATACGCTTGAGGAGCGTTGCTATCGCCTCCGCGCCGTAATCCTCTTTCGACCCGTTCACGAGCGTGTACGCCTCGTCGATGAAAAGAACGCCGTCTAGCGCGCTGTCGATGATCTTGTTGGTCTTCACGGCGGTCTGGCCTACGAACTCGGCGACGAGCCCCGACCGGTCGGTCTCGACGAGATGTCCCTTCTTCAACACGCCAAGGTCCCGGAAAATGCCGGCGAGGATACGCGCCACAGTCGTCTTGCCCGTGCCCGGATTGCCCGTAAATACGCAGTGGTAGCTCGCCGCCGCAGTCTTCATGCCGCACCGCTCGCGCTCCTGGCGGATACGCACGAGGTTGGCGAGGTCGGACACCTGCCTCTTCACCGGCGCAAGTCCCACAAGCCCCTCCAGCTCCGAGAACGGGTCTTTGCCTTCCTCGGACGCCTCAATGCGCCTGACGCCGATCTCACGACGCTCTTCGCCCAGACGCACTAGTTCCGCAAGCCACTTCTTCTCCGTGTCCGTCACCGTTCCGTCCGCCTTTGCAAGAAGCGTCGCCCATCGGCACATCATCACGGCGTACTGCCGCGCGAGGTCGGGCACCGCCTCGGGCCTGCCGAACACGATCTCGAACAGCAGATCGTCCTCGCGTCCCGGCACCTGGCACATCTGCGAGAAATTCCCAATCAACGTGTCATAAGACGGCAACATGCGCATCGCCATCTTCTGGTCGGCCCAGACATCCGGGCCAAGCCCGGAATCCTTCAAAAGGCTTAAGAACCTCGTGAACACTATTCCCAAGGCAGCGCGTTCCCACGTAAATGGAGCGGATGCCACGCGGTTGCCAAGACGGCGGTAGCACATGACGAAGTCCTGCACGACGATGCAGGTGAGCATGGGGTCGGGAAGACGGCTGTATTTGCGTATGTCGGAATCGACTTGCCCCGTCACGTTGAGCTGTTCATCGAGGACCCGGCGGGCTTCAGGGTCCGCACACACCTGCTGGGCAAACGCGAATATCCGGTTGGTCTCCGCCTGCACCGCGTGTACGTAACGCGCGTAAGGGGTGGTGGGGACCGAAGGAATGCGTCCCGTCCGCTTCTCATTCTGAGTGCCGAAGCATAGTTTTAGGCCGACAAAAACAACGACGGCGCTGGCAAACAGTATGAGTTCCGTCACCGACGCCCCCTAACGTCGCCTACGGCAGCAGCTCCGGCAAACGAGACACGAGACGGCCGCGAACGCGAGGGCGACCAGACGGTGGCTCCAAAGCAGGAACACCTGTCCATCGCCGCCGGCAACCGTCATCATCGGCATCACGGCCGTGAACACGGTTCCCACCGCGCAGACAATCCACGCAAGCCAGATGAGCGACATTTCAAACTTCTCGGTGCGCTCAGATGCACGGACAACCGCGATTATGGCGGCGCACGCGGCGAGTCCACCGCCAGCCACCATGTGGAGGACCAGCCACCATCCGGTCATGCCGCCGCACATCCAGCCGATTACGCCGGAAAGCGCCAGATAGACGAGACAGACCACGAAGCCCATGTCAACTATCCACTTGGCAAGGCCCCATGCAAAGGACAACGTTCCTTCCGATATCTTCGCGCCAAGCTTGTTCAGGACAACAGCCGCAGCCGCCATGCCGAACAGGCAGAGAAGCCCGAACACCGACCAGAGGAACACCTTGAAGAGCGGACGCATCGCGAACGTCGTACCGAGTACGGCGTGGTAGGTGGACGACAACCCGAGGAACTCCGTCTGCTGCACCGGCTCTACCTCCGCGTCCGTGATCGGACCCGTCGGCACGACCTTCCCGAAGAAGAAATCCGAATCCGACGTGTGGCAATCCGCGCACTTCACCGGTGCCGCACCGCGCGCCTGACGCGCCGGGCGCACGTCGTGTCCGACCGGCCACGAAACCGGGGCGGCGGCGGCGTTCTCGGACGCGACAACGGTCGCATTCGTCCCATCGTCTTCAACCGTCCACAGCTTGCCGTGTCCAATGAAACCGTATGACGCATCGGGCTTCTTGGCCTTGAGCGCGTTCAAAGCCTTGGCCAGGACGGCTTTCGTGAAATCGTTCGTGCCGCGCTGGCAGAACGCCGCCACGGCGTCGGGTGCAAGCGGCTTGACCGTGCCGTTCGTGCCGATTTCCGCAAAGTAGCTCGGCCACGTCATGCGGCGGGGTTCGATCTTGCCTTCGGCGTTCTTGACGAAAACTGGTT
This sequence comes from uncultured bacterium, assembly GCA_902779865.1. Taxonomy (GTDB): domain Bacteria; phylum Verrucomicrobiota; class Kiritimatiellia; order RFP12; family UBA1067; genus RUG572. Next base: position 35,373 of record CACZDG010000028.1, on the reverse strand, counting down.
CAAGCACGTAGGGGACGTCCGTCGCCCACTGCGCACGCCCGTAGATGCCGATCCGGTTCGCGCGCGCCGTGCGCACCTGCGCCCGTGCGCCGTCACTCGTGACACCGCTATGGCAGACCGTGCAGGAAAGTTTCTCGAAGTGGACGAGCGGTATTCCGGCGTGCTTCGGCGTGGGGCCGGCACCCTTCGGTCCTGTGTGGCAGTCACGGCAGCTCGTCGTCGCAATGCGGTGGTCGATGCCGTTCTTGTGGCAGTCAACGCAGGTAAGCCCGCGCTGCAAATGCACGTCGCCCGCAATGGAATGGCTGGGCACGCCGGCTTCGCTGACCGCGTGGCAGGCGAGACAGTTCTCGCTCTTCGGACGCCCAACGTCGAACACGCAGCGGTTCTTCGCGTCGAACCGGCGCGAATCGTAGGAGGTCTTCTCCGGCACCTTGAAAAGATGGTCGTCGGGGTTCTCGGCGCGAAGGCCGTCCCACGAATCGTCAAGCCGCTCGTTCATGCCCTCGACGGCGCCGATTCCGCTTGCCGCCGTTGCAGCACCTGCGAAGTTCTCGCGCAGCACCTGGCGCGCCCACTCGCTCGAGTCGTAGCCGCGCTGCTGGTGGCACGCAAGGCAGTTGGGGCCGAGCGGACCCGTCACGAACCAGCGCTGCTTGAATCCTGCCACTTCGCCAACCGCGCGCGGATCGCTGCCGATTCCGCCGCCGGGGAACGTCCGTCCGAACATCTTCGTCCACTGCCAGCAGGAAAGTCCGAGGTCGGCGGGACGGTACGCGCCGGGTTGCGCGTGCAGCGAGAGAGGGATTGAGGTGCCGGTCTTTTCATCCGCCCAGAACCAAGGCTCGACCTCCACGGACTCCGGCGCGTCGTTGGTGTCAAGCCCCGTGCGGAAATGCGATCCGCCAGTCATCAGGTACGTATCGTGGCACTGGGAGCAGGTCTTCGCCTGAGAAATCGGTTCTGGAAGATCGGCCGTGGGAGATATCTTGTCCCCCTCTGCATCCAGCGGCGCGAGCCTATGTATGGGCACTGTGCGCCCGCCGTTGAAGTGGTCCGCGAAGAGCGCGGCCGACGTGGCGGACACCGCGATTGCAGCGACCAAACGAAGTGTCGTGGATATATTGGCCGTCATATTCATTGACCTTTCTTTTCGTCCTTGGTTGCCAGCGAGAAGTTCCACACGTTCGCCGTGCGGCATGCGTCAATAAGAGACATCAAGGTTTCGTATGAGGACGCCTTGTCGGCACGGATCACGACAGGCTGGCCGGGAAAGTTCTCCGCGATACGCTTCATGCGCTCCGTGACCTCCTCGAGCGTGAGCTTCACGCCGTTGATCGTCACATCGCCCTTCGCGTTCAGGTTGAGGATGATTTCGCCGGGCATGCGCCCGGGAATCGTCGCGCTCTGCGCGGTCGGGAGCGTGATGCCGACCTCCGTCTCCCAACGGGCGAACTCGTTCGCCGTCATGAAGAAGCACAGCAGCAGGAACACGACGTCCATCAGGGACGTCATCTGCAGCACCGCCGCGTGGCTTCGCCTTGTCTTCCTGAAGTTCATGCGAACGCCTTCTCCAGCGCGATTGCAAGCGACTCAAGACCGGCTATGCGCCTTGCGGTACGGCGACGCAGCATTGCGTGGAACACGAGGCAAGGAATCGCCACCACGAGGCCGAACACCGTCGTCACGATGGCCTGCGACACTCCCTCCGCCAGCACTACGGGACGCGCGTTCGCGACGGGGCCCGCAGCCACTCCGGAGAACGCCTGGTACATACCGAGCACGGTTCCCAGCAGTCCAACGAGCGGCGCGATTGCAGCGAGGTCCGCAAGCCAGTCAACCGACGCCTGAAGCCGCTCGGCGATGTGGGTGCCAGTGGTCTCGATCGCTTCCGCGACTGGCGGCTTTGTTCCCTGCGGCGTACCGCGCACAGCGTCGAGGCCGGCGAGCGCCAGCACGGAAAACGCGCACGGGCGACGCTGGCACAAGCGACGCGCCTCGCCGTGGTCGCCAGTCTGCAGACGGCTGAAGACGTCGCTGATGAGCGCGCGCGGCGCAAGCGCCCCGCGACGGTGCGCAAGAAGGAGGTATAGGATCACCACGAGCGCGATCACGGAAAGCCCGGCAAGGACCCACATCAGCGGACCGCCGCTTTTCCATGCTGCGGCCAGCGTGATTCCAGTTTCGTTCAACATTGCTTCGTTCATGCGTTTTCCTTTTTTCTCGGTGACGGGAACTGCGCTCAATGCGTCAGCGGCCCAAAAGTTCCTTGCGTTTCGCCTCGAACGACCTCGCGCGCCCGGCGGCCTTGGCGACCAGCTCGGCGATCCGCGCGTCGTACATGCCCCAGTCCAGCCCTGCTGTTGCGCCCGCGTGCGTCTTCGCCGCCACGGCCGCGTCGGGGTCTTCGGAGGAAAGAGCCTCGAGGTTGTCGCGCACCTGGTGGTACGCCTCGCGCCAAGGCGTTCCGGCGGCCACCTTCCTGAGCGCCACGTCCGTCGCGAACACGCCGGGGATGAACCCCGCGCGCAGGCGACCTTCATCTACGCCCATGCCGTCAACGAACTTTGCAAGTATGCGGAGCGTTGTGCGCGTGATGGAAAGGCCCTTCATGTAGAGGCCCTTGCAGTCCTGCAAATCGCGGTTGTACCCGCCCGGCATCGCGTGGAGGAGCGAGAGCGACGCCGTGGCGAGCCCCAGCACCTGCGCCGTCTTCGAACGCACCAGCTCCAGCACGTCTGGATTGTACTTCTGCGGCATGATGGAGGAACCGGTGCAATACGCGCGCGGAAGCGTGAAGTAGCCGAACTCGGGCATGGAGAAGAGGATCATGTCCTCCGCAAGACGCGAAAGGACGGCCATCAACTGCGCAAGCGCGGAAAGGAGCGCGGCCTCGTCCTCACCGCGCGCCATCGACGCGCCGAACACGTTGTGGAGGGGACGAGCAAAGCCAAGCAAGTCGCTTGTGCGCTTGCGGTCGAGCGGCAACGGAACTCCGTAACCTGCGGCGGAGCCAAGCGGACAAAGGTCGTTAAGCGAATACGCCGCCTCGATGTTGGCGGTCTGGTCGAGGATCATCTCCGCATGGCCCGTGGCCCAAGCGCCGACGGAACTTGGCATCGCGGGCTGGAGGTGCGTGCGGCCGACCATCGGCACGCGGTCGTGCGCGCGCCCGAAGACGACGAGCGAACGCGCAAGGGCCGCGATTTCGGACATCACCCCGTGCAGCTGGTCCTTGACGTGCAGACGCACGTCAACGGCCACCTGGTCGTTGCGGCTGCGTCCCGTGTGTATCTTCTTGCCGAGGTCGCCAAGGGTTTCCGTAAGGCGACGCTCCACCGCCATGTGTACGTCTTGGTCGGACTCCTCTATGGTGAAGTCGCCGGCCTTTGCGGCGGACACCACCCCCGCGAGGGCCTTACGCACCTGCGCGGCCTCGTCCTTTGTGACCACTGGCGGCGTGACAGGCATTTCCGAGAGCATCGTCACGTGCGCCGCCGTTCCAAGACAGTCCCACGTCACGAGGTCCATGTCCAGCACCGGATCGTCCCCAACCGTGTAGTCGAGAACATCCGGATCAACGTCGCCGGTTATTGTCTTCTCCGTCTTCATCTCTGTTTTGTCCAATGAACGCTATTTATTATCCCAAAAAAACGGCAGAAAATCAAGAGAGAACAATATTTAAGCGCGGTAGTTAGGCGCTTCCTTCGTGATCGTGATGTCGTGAGGACGCGCCTCGCGAAGACCGGCCGTCGTGACGCGGTAGAACTTGCCACGGGCCTGAAGCTCGGGAATCGTCTTCGTGCCACAGTAGCCGAGTGACGCACGGAGCCCGCCGCAGAACTGCGTCATAATGGAGTGGACGCGGCCAGAGTACGGAACCATTCCCTCAATGCCCTGCGGCACGAGGTCTTCGTCCGCCTCATTGTCCTGGAAATAGCGCGCGCGCGAACCCTTGCCGTTCTTGAGCGCGCCGAGCGAGCCCATGCCGCGATAGACGACGTACTGGCGTCCGTTCTGGTAGATCTTCTCGCCCGGACTTTCCTCCGTTCCCGCAAGCACGCTGCCGAGCATCACGCTCGACGCGCCCGCCGCAAGCGCCTTCGGCACGTCGCCGGAGAGCTTGATGCCGCCGTCCGCGATCACGGGCACACCCGATCCGCGAAGCACCTTTGCCGCGTTGTAAACCGCCGTAAGCTGCGGAATGCCGACACCACAGACGACACGAGTAGTACAGATAGAACCGGGCCCGATGCCAACCTTCACGGCGTGTGCGCCGGCCTTCGCGAGCGCCACGGCGGCCTCGCCCGTCGCGATGTTGCCCGCGATCACGTCCACCTTCGGGAAGTGCTTGACGATCCACGAGGTCATGTCCATTATGCCCTTCGTGTGGCCATGCGCGGAATCGACCACCACCACGTCCACGCCCGCGTCGGCGAGCTTCTCCATGCGCGAACGGTCGCCGGCGCCGCCGCTGACGGACGCGCTTGCGCGCAGGCGGAAGCGGTCGTCGCAATTGTACGTGGGGTTCTTGTTTTCGACGAGGCGCTGGACGTCCGTGAACGAATAGAGCCCCACGACGCGGCCAGCCTTGTCAACGAGCGGCAGCTTGCCGATCTTGTTGGCGCGCATGATGTCGTATGCCTTCTTAAGGGACGTGCCGGGCTTCGCCGTAATCGGGTTCTTCTGCATCACGTCGGCGAGCTTCGCGGCGTCGAGCGGCGCGTAGCGCATGTCGCCGGAGGTGATCATGCCAACGAGGCGGTCCTGGTCGTCGAGGACAGGGAAACCGTTGAACTTGAGGCCCATGCGGCGCTTTTCAGCACGAAGGAAGCTGATGTCGTCGTTTGCGTGGAAGCAGACTGGCTTCTCGATGAGTCCGTTGAGGTAGTTCTTGACCTTCGCCACCTGCGCCGCCTGGTCGTCTTCCTCAAGGTTCTTGTGGATTACGCCGATGCCGCCCGCAAGCGCCATCGCAATCGCCATCGGCGCTTCGGTAACAGTGTCCATCGCGGCGGAGACGAACGGGATGTTCATCTTCTGGCGCGACGTCAACTGCGTTTCGAGGGACGCATCGTCCGGCAGAAAATCAGCGTATTGCGTGACGAGAGTCACGTCGTCGTAGGTGAGTCCCTCGTAGGGAAACGCCTTCATGAACGAATCTAGATATTTGTTAACAGCCATTTCAACTCCTAATCTGTGCCTTTGCCTGTATAGTTATACGCCTTTTCAGAGCGTTTGTCAAGCCAAAACGCGAATCATTCAAGCAAGCTCCGAAAGTTCCAGCCACCTCGTCTCGGCGGCGTCAAGCTCGTCCTTCGCGGCGGATAGCCGCTCCGACAACGCCGATGCGCGCGATGCGTCCTTCGTGTAGAACGCGGGATCGCCGAGCGATGACTCAATCTCCGCAATCTCCGCCTCAAGCGACGCGATTCGTTCGGGCAACGCCTCCAGCTCACGCTGCTCCTTGTAGGAGAGTTTCCGGGGACGGGTCTTTTCATCCGCCTTACGTTGCGGGCGTTCTTCTGCGCGGGCGGACACGGCTTCCGCCGCCGCCTCCTTGACCTGCTTCAGCAACCGCGACGCCTCAGCGTAACCTCCAGCGCACGGACGCACCACGCCGTCGCCAGCAAGCACGTAGCAGCTCGTCGTCACGTTGTCGAGAAACGCACGGTCGTGCGAGACAACAAGAAGCGTGCCCTTGTAGTCGAGCAGCTGTTCCTCCAGCAGCTCCAACGTCTCAACGTCGAGGTCGTTCGTCGGCTCGTCCATCACGAGCAGGTTCGACGGTTTTAGGAATAGGCGTGCGAGGAGCAGACGCGCTTTCTCCCCGCCGGAAAGCGCCTTCACCGGAGTGCGGGCGCGTTCCGGTGTGAAAAGGAAATCAGCGAGGTATGCGAACACGTGCTTCGTCACGCCGCCGACGGTGACGGTATCGCGGTCGCGAGCGACAACCTCCTTGACCGTCATCTCTCGGTCAAGCTGCGCATGCAGCTGGTCGAAGAAAGCCATCTCCACGCGCGTGCCAAGCGTCACCGAACCGGACGTGGGCGCGAGCGACCCTGTGAGCAGCTTTAGGAGAGTTGTCTTGCCCGTGCCGTTGCCGCCTACTACGCCGATGCGCTCGCCCTTCAGGACGTCTGCCGTGAAGTCCTTCACTATTTCGCGGCCGTCGCCGTAGGAGAAGGACAGGTTCTCGATCTTGATGACGCGGTCTCCCGACGCGGCGGCGGTGTCCACACGCAGGGTCGTGGTGCCAGGCGCGGTGCGACGGTTCGCAAATTCAAGGCGCAGCTGCCGCAACGCCTCCACTCGTCCCTGGTTGCGCGTGCGACGCGCTTTCACGCCCTGACGTATCCACGCCTCCTCCTGTGCGAGTTTCTTGGCCTTCTTCGCCCAGAGCGCGGTCTCGTCTGCCTGCAAATCCGCCTTGCGCTGAAGGAACGTACGGTAGTCGCAGTTCCAACCGGAGAGGATTCCACGGTCGAGGTCGTAAACGTAAGTGGCCACCGATTTCAGGAACGCGCGGTCGTGCGTGACGAAGAGGAACGCAGTCTCCGTCTGCCGGCGGATGAACGCCTCCAGCCATTCGATAGACGCGATGTCGAGGTGGTTCGTGGGTTCGTCCAGAAGTACGAGGTCGGGCTCGTCCGCAAGCGCGCGGGCGAGCAGCACTCGGCGGCGCAACCCACCGGAAAGCGAGTTGAACACGGCTGCGGGATCAAGCCCCATCTGAGAAATCATCTTGCCGGAACGGGCGATTTCCTCCACGGTGCCATCGCGGTCGGACGGCACTTCCTGCTCAAGAAACGCAACCTTGAGACCCGGTGCGCGTATTATCTCGCCGGCATCAGGCTCGATTAGACCGGCGATTACCTTTAGCAACGTTGACTTCCCCTCTCCGTTACGTCCAGTCACACAGGCGCGAACGCCACTTTCGACATTCAAGGAGACCCCGTCAAGGACGGAGTCACCTCCAAAAGCAAGCGATACGCCGTGCAGGGAAAGTAGATGCCGCGCCATCGGCCACCTCAGGCCTGGGGACGCGGAGGCTCCTTGTGGCGATAAGTGATACGCCCCTTTCCGAGGTCGTACGGCGAAATCTCAACCGTCACCTTGTCGCCAATCGCAATCTTGATGAAGAACTTCCGCATCTTTCCCGAGATGTGGGCGAGCACTTCGTGCCCGTTGTCGAGCTGGACTTTGTACATAGTGGCCGGGAGAACCTTTGTAACGGTTCCCGTCACTTCTATAGCCTTGTCGTCGTCTTTTGCCATATTGTCTCTGTTTAGTTGGGAAAAGATAGTATATCACATTGCATTTTACGGGTCAATATGCGCAAAAAAGTTTTTTGGAGCTCGGAAAGACTGGAGACGTGTGAGGAAACGCGCGTGGGCGATGAACGGCGGGACGGTCGCAAGGCAGGCCAGCATGTCCGAAATCGGCATGGAGAGCCAAATCGCCGTTGCAGGGGCGCAAAACCCCGTTACGCTGGCGAGGTACGGCAATATCCAGATGCACGGGATTAGGCAAATGACCTGGCGCAGGAGCGAAAGTAGAATCGCCGTACGAGGTCTGCCGATGGACTGGAAGTACGTCGAGGCCACCACGTTAAGCCCGATGCACCACAGCATGCAGTTCGAGACGCGCAGATCCCCCGCCGCAAGACGCACGAATGCCGCATCCTTGCCATCAGTGAACAGCCGCACGATCGGCACGGCGGCAAAAACCTGCGCGGCGGCCGCAAACGCGACTACTACGGTAGATGTCCACAACCCGAGGAAAAGCGCCTTGCGCACACGGCCGAAGTTCCGCGCCCCCCAGTTGTAACCCATCACCGGCGCAACACCCTGTTGCACACCCATGAGCGGCATTACGAAAAACATCGTCACCATCTGGAAAATGCCCAGCGAGGCGATCTGCGAGGTGGCGGCGGCCTTGTCTGCCGCCCAGTACGCGAACGCGAGCTGGAGCGACACGTTCACGAGACTGCCCGCGAGCTGCTGCAGGGCCGGCGAGAGTCCTATGCCGCACGCCTTTGCGAGATAGGCGCGGTAAAAACCGATCCTCCGCCAACGCAGACGCACGACGCTGTGTCCGGGTCGGTAGTACCACAGCGCCCACGCGCAGGAACACACCATCGCAATGTTCGTTGCCCACGCCGCGCCAGCCACGCCCATATCGAATGCGAAGATGAAGATCGGGTCGAGGATGAGATTCACGCCGAACCCCACGACCATGCACATCATCGATGGCAGCACTGCTCCTTCGCTGCGCATCGCGGCGGAGAGTCCGAAGGCGACATGCGAGAAGAGGTGCGAGAATACGACTAGCCGCAGGTAAATCTTCGCCATCTCGAACGCGCCTGGCGTCACGGACGCACCACCGGACAAGCGGAGGATCGGATCGATGAACACGAATACGAGCGGCGGCAGGATGAAGAAGAACAGGAGCTTCAGCGCAATCAGCTCGCCGAGTACCTTCTCGCAAGCCGTGCGGTCCCCTTCTCCGAGCTTGATGGAAAGGACGGCTGCATGTCCCGCCCCCACGAACACACCAAACGCACCGAATACCATCATCACGGGGAATACAAGCGTGAGGCCCGCCATCGCGTCCTGACCGCAGCCCTGCCCGATGTATATGCGGTCAACGATGGAATAGAGCGCGTTCAGCGTCATGGACACGAGCGCCGGCCATGAAAACCTCATCACGAGGCTTCCAAGCGGAGCCTCGCCAAGGTCCTTCAGTCGTTCATTCGGCTTCATGCCGCAACGTCACTTGTCCTCCGGGTACGGTTTTCCGCGCCCCAGGTTTTCAGGATACTCAGCACGGCGCATAAGCGCGGCATCCGCCTTGCCCTTGTCTCCAGCGGCAAGAGCCTGACGCGCGATACCCTCCCACGCCTCCTGCCACAGGCCATGCGCATCGCCGCTGCCCTCTGCAGGCAACACGTTCATCTCTTCAAGGTACTTCACGGCGTCCTCGAAGCGCTTCAACCCGCAGAGAGACTTGACGTACAGCATCTGAAGCGGCACATTGACTCCGTAACGGGAAAGGTAGTCGCCGGCCACGCGCTCAGCCTCCGCCCAGTTCTTCTCGTCCAAGTGCGTCTGCACGAGGTCGCGTCCGATACGCCAACTATCGTCAAGTTTTCTGGCACGTAACAGGTCCGCACGCCGTTCCGCGCCCTTGTGCCTGAGCGCCCTGTAATGGAATAGAACGGCATCGTCCGCGTTATCGCAGCTCGCGAGAAGCGAATCCACCTCGGCATCTGGCGCACACTGCGCGGCGCGCTGCACTGCGAGCAAGTAACGGAACTTCCACGAGCTGTTGGCCGAGACGGCCCACTCAAGAGCCCTGCGCGTATTACGCCGGAACGGAAACGCAAAACGGACCGAAAGCTTGGCGGCGGCGGAAAGCGAGCGCTTCGCAGACTTCACCGTGCCTGCTAGATGTTCGAGGTATGCACGGCGGACACAGGCGATAACGTTGTCGGAAGCGTATCCGTAGAGCTCGCGCGCCTCGTCGAGAAGGCCGGCGTCCTCGTACCAGTCCGCGAGGTCGATGTACGTCTGCTCCGGGAATTCATTGCGCACGAGGAACTTGAAACCGTCCGCATCCACGTCGCCCATGAGCTTTTCCTCGAACCGCGCACCGTGGAACAGCGGCGCGATCTGCCGCGCAAGCTTGACGATGTTCCTTGCAGACGCCGTATCGCCGCGTTTTCGGGCTGCTACGATCCGCACGAGCAACGCGTCGAAGTTGAAGCTTCCTGACTGCGTGGACTTCATGGAGAAGTCAGCCGCCGCCGCCCAGTCGCCAGCGCGCAACGCACCCTTGGCAAGCAACGCATACGCAGATACGCGGCAAAGCGGAGAGTACGCCGCGAGCAGAAGCCTTTCACGCGCCACGTCGTTCTCGCCGACGGCGTGCGCGGCGAAGCCGTCTAGGTAATTCGCCAGCGGGTCGTATGTGTCAACGGCGAGCGCGCGGGCGCAGAGGGAACGCACCGCGCCGTAGTCGCCGCGCCGTGCGGCGAGACCGGCAAGCGCCGTGAGCGCGGGGACGAAATGCGGTTCCTTCGCGAGACAGTCGTTCAGCAACTGTTCGCCCTTGCGGTCGTCGCGTGTGCGCAGCGCCTGCTGTCCGTAAAGATACAGCCCGTACGCAGTGGTCCAATCGAAGTCTTCCGGCATCTTGAGCGGACGCTCCACGTGAGCGCAGTTCGCAGTAAGCGATGCGAGGTGCGCCGCGTCGCGCACCACGCCCCAGCGTTCCTCGAAGATGTCCGTAGCCCCCGGCGCGAACTCCGGGTGCTTGAACGGGGTCAGCGCGGATTCAAGGCTCGGCTGGTTGAACGCGCGTCCGCTCTGCAGTTCCACGTACTGACCGTCGGAGTCCGTGAGCAGGTTCTCCCAGATCGCGCCCTCGCGCGAAAGCGCCCATATCCATATCTTGCGTCCGTATTTCTCCGCGCCGTAGTGGTACGACCCGAACTGCGCTTCAGGCCACCACACCGCGTAGAAGCGGTTGTCGCCGTTCAACACGTGGTAGCTTTTAGAATGGCCGAACGCGTTGTTGCCATAAACGGACAGGTCGCGCCCCTTTTCGTCCACGTTCCACCCGTGTGCGTCGCCGGTGTGGCCTATGTAGGCCGAGCCGGGGAAGGCGAACGAGGGATTCCCGCGCGCGGAATACGCCGCGTTCATCCACTGGTAGTACGGACCAGGCAGATTCGCGCCGTTGAACCAGGTCGTGCGCGTGAGGAAATAGTCGGCATTCGCCGGAAGGTTCACCTCCACCTGCCACGTCGTGCCGTTGACGTATTCAGTGGCGGACGCGAAATAACTCGCGCTGCCGTCGGAGTTCTTCCGCACGGTCCAATCGACCGGAGTTGAAGACGTGGGAGCATGGCCGATGATCCCGAAGTTGAACTCTATCCCGCCGGAACACCATGGACCGCGCATCGCGATGTTGCGGAACTTGACGGCGTGGTTGTAGTAGAGAAACTCATGCCCCGTATCCTTGTCAACCGCGCCCCACACCTTGCCGCCGATCTGCGGGAACGCCGTCACGCGCACGCGTTCGTTCTCTAGCGTCACACACGTCCATGACTGCGTGGTGGCGACCGCCGTGGAACCATCAAACCGGAAATACGGGTAGCGACGCTCCGACGTACACGGCACGGGATCTGGGTCGGAGAACGGATACGTGGGCATCTTGACGAGCCCCTCCGTAACGGAGGAAGCTGCAAAAGCCACGGACGCGCACGATGCACCGAATGCACCTGCGACACACGCAAAGGACAATTTCATGTTTCTCGTCTCTTAAAAGGTGATGGCAACCTTGTCGCCAAGCGCCGCGCGGATGCGCTGCACCTCCTCGGAACTGAGTTTGCAGTTGGCCAAGTTAAGCGCAACCAACTGCTTCAGGCCGGAGAGGTCTTCGGGCAATTTCGAGATCGGGCAACCCTTCAGGGAGAGGAACTTCAGCTTCGTCAACTTCACGCCCAACCAGGCCGGTACCTCTGTAATGGCATTGTCGTCGAGGGCAAGCGTCTCCAACTCAGGCCACTCCTGCACCACGTCCGGCACGGAGGTGAACAGATTGCGGCGCAAGTAGATGCGGCGCAAGTCCTTCAAGGTGCCAAGCGACGCCGGAAGTTCGCGCACCTTGTTCTCGTTGAGGCGCAGCCAGCGGAGAGTCTTCGCGCCGGAAAGCGTATCGGGCACGGATGCGATGGCGTTGCCGTCGAGATTGAGGTACGTGAGAGCTGGCAGCTGAGCGACGCCGGCGGGAATCTCAGCGAGCTTGTTACGCACGAACCAAAGGCTCGTAAGGCCCTTCAGCGTCCACACCGTCTCGGGGATTTTGTCCATGCCGAGTTCGGAAAGGTCGAGCTGCTGCAATGCCGATTCGGACAATCCCTTTAGGTCTGCGTCGGACACTGGCTTCGGCGATCCACGCAGAAGCAGCCGCACGACCTCCGCGCGGTTCGTGGCCGCGAGGGCGTCGAGCGAGGTCACGGTCACGACATCAGCCGGCCGACTGTGGTTGTCAAAACATCCGGCAAACGTGAGACACGCCGCCGCAAGAATCAAGAGATTGTGTTTCATGGGCAATAGTATATCACAAACCTGCGTCACCCGCAGGCGTTTTCTACATTAGCATTTCTCACCAACGGCGGGGAGCTTGGCTAGGCTGGCCTTGATTTCATCGTCGGTGGGGATGTAGTCGCTCATCGTGCCGTCGTTGAACGCCTGATAGGCGGTCATGTCGAAGTAGCCCGTGCCGGTGAGTCCGAAGAGGATGGTTTCCTCACGTCCTTCCGCACGGCAGCGGAGAGCCTCGTCGATGGCGGCGCGGATCGCATGGCTCGACTCCGGCGCGGGAAGGATGCCCTCCGTGCGCGCGAACTGCGTGGCCGCCGCGAAGACGTCAGACTGCTTCACGCTGACCGCCTCCATGAGCTTCTGGTCGTACAGCTCTGAGAGCGTGGAGCTCATGCCGTGGAACCGGAGTCCACCAGCATGGCTCGGGGACGGGATGAAGTCCGCGCCGATGGTGTACATCTTCGCGAGCGGGCAGATGCGCCCGGTGTCGCAGTAGTCGTAGGCGTACTTGCCACGAGTGAACGAGGGACAGCTCGCGGGCTCCACTGCCACGATGCGGTAGTCCGCCTCGCCGCGCAGCTTCTCGCCCATGAACGGCGCGATGAGTCCGCCGAGGTTGGAACCGCCGCCAGCGCAGCCGATGATGACGTCCGGCTTAACGCCGATTTTCTTGAACGCGGCGCGTGCCTCGAGTCCGATGATGGACTGGTGCAGAAGCACCTGGTTAAGCACCGATCCGAGCACGTAGCGGTAGCCGGGGGTGGAAACTGCGGTCTCAACAGCCTCGGATATCGCGCAGCCGAGCGAGCCGGTCGTACCGGGATGTTCGCGGTTGATGAGGCGTCCGACCTCCGTCGTCTCGGACGGGGACGGGGTGACGCTCGCGCCGTACGTGCGCATCACCTCGCGGCGGAACGGCTTCTGTTCGTAGGAGCACTTCACCATGAACACGCGGCAGTCTAGCCCGAAGAACGCGCACGCCATCGAAAGCGCCGTGCCCCACTGTCCGGCGCCGGTCTCTGTCGTAACGCCCTTAAGCCCCTGCGCCTTCGCGTAGTACGCCTGCGCGACGGCAGAGTTGAGCTTGTGCGAACCGGAGGTGTTGTTGCCCTCGAACTTGTAGTATATCTTCGCGGGCGTGCCGAGCGCCTCTTCGAGGAAGTATGCGCGGATGAGCGGCGACGGACGGAACATCCGGTAGAAGTCGCGTATCTGCTTCGGGATCTTGAAGAGGGGCGTCTTGTCGTCGAGTTCCTGTTGGACAAGCTCATCGCAGAACACGTGCGAGAGCGCCTCCGCCGAACACGGTGCGCCGGTGGCGGGGTCGATCAGCGGCGCGGGCTTCTTCTGCATGTCCGCGCGCACGTTGTACCAGCACTCGGGGAGTTCGCTTTCCTCGAGGTACGTCTTGTAGGGGATATTTCTGCCGCTCATGTCTTCTTCTCCTGTCTTTTCAGTTCTCGTCGGTGATGTCGTCGATCTGCTTCGTCGTGCCGAACACGATGAGCTTGTCGTCGGCGTGTATCTGGTCGTTCGGGCCGGGCACGATTATCGCGCGAGGGTTCTTCGGGTTTTCGTCAAGGCGGCGGATGCAGAGCACCGTCACGCCGGTCCTCTTGCGGAGGTCCGCCTGCGCGAGCGTCTTGTCCTTGCACGAATCCGGCACCTTGATCTCCGCGATGGAGTACCCTTCCGAAATCTCCAGCAAGTCGAACGCGCCCCGGTTGGTGATGCTGCGCGCGAGGCGGTGCGCGCTTTCGCGGTCCGGGAAAATCACCTGGTCGGCACCGAGCTTTTCGAGTATCTTCCCGTGCAGTTCGCTCGTGGCCTTCGCGATGACGTTGGGGACGCCGAGTTCCTTGCAGTTGGCCGTGGCGAGCAGCGACGCCTCCACGTTGCCGCCAATCGCCACCACGGCGACCTCACACTCCTTGAGCCCTGCATCGTCCAACGCACGCGCATTCGTGGCGTCGCCCTGCACGGCGCTCGAGACTACGTTGAGCGCGCTCTGGACTAGTCCGCTGTTGCGCTCTACGAGCAACACCTCCACGCCGCCCTCTGACAGCGATTCCGCAAGGGCCATTCCAAACCGGCCCGCTCCTATGATTGCGACTCTCACTTCTTCTCTCCCTCCCCGGTAACCGGTCCCTTGCCGATCGTCGGCTTCTTGCGCCTGTAAACCGGACTGCTGAATTCAAGGACCACGTTGTACAGCCGTTCAGCGAGTTCGGGATCCTCCTCGAACATGTTGTAGGGCTCGGAAAACGTCTTGTTGTCGAATGCGGCGCGTACCGCCACGAACCTTCCCGGCGATGGATAACGCGTGGAGGTGAACATCTTGTCCTTGTCGAACAGACCCGCGTTTACGAGGTTCTGGAACACCTCGCGCATGTGTTCGGAATCGACGGTGTACCGGCTCGTCGTTATGTCGTCCCACGTCGCGTCAGTGTTGTTCTTCGCGAAGCTGTCGGAAACGAGACGGGAAGTGCCCGTCTTCACCTCCACGAGGCCCACGCCCGTGAGCCGCACGGACGTGCGGCGAATCGGATCGCGAGTCGCGTTGTAGTAGTGTATCTCGCACCAGTTGAGGGGCGTCGTGGTGACCTCCACGTAGGGGTCGTCGAAGAGAAGCCCGCACCCCGCAACGAATGCAAGCGGCAGCGCAAGCAGCAATGCCCTCGTTTTCAGCAATGCCCTCGTTTTCATTTACATTCGCTCCTTTCCATCATCCGCGCGGCAAGCAGTCCCGCGCCGTAAAGCGTAAGCGTCGGGTCGATCGTAAACGGCATGTCGAACCCCTTAAGCACCCACGAGGCGTAGCCTCCCGTCGCCACGAGGCGGAACTCCGTCCTGAAGGACCGCATGAGCTGCTCCACTATTTCCCGCACCATTCCGCGCGCGCCCACGAGCGCGCCGAAACGCATCGCCTCCTCGGTGGAACGGCCGATCTTCGGACATTTCCCGCCAAGCTCTATCCTCGGCAGCTTCGCGGTGCGAGCGCAGAAGTAGTCGCGCATGAGCGGCAGTCCCGGCGCGATCGCGCCGCCGCGCCACGTGCGGTCGGCCGTGACCACGGCCGCCGTGAACGCTGTCCCGAAGTCGCACACCAGCACCGGCGCGCCGTAGCGGTCCACCGCCGCCGCCGCGTCCGCAAGGCGATCCGCGCCAATCGTCTCCGGCTTCGGATAGTCGAGCCGTAGCGGAAAAACTTCATGCGTAATCTGGTGGAACGGAAGACGCAATCGACGCGCGAGCGCCCTCCACTTCGCGTCCGCCTTCGGCACCACGCTCAAGTACGCGATGGCTTCTATGCGCGGCGCAAGCGCCTCTACGGACGTGAACGCCGCCGCGCGGTCTCCGTCTGAATGCACCACACGCGAAACGCGGCCGCCGGACCAAAGTCCCACGGCCGTCGAGGTGTTGCCTACATCGACCACTGCAAGGCGCATCAGACGGCCTTCCACTCAAGCGAGAGGTCAACGGACCCCGCGCTGTGCGTGAGGCATCCGAGCGAAATCGCCGTCACTCCCGTGGCCGCAACTTCCTTCGCACGGTCGAGCGTGATGCCGCCGGACGCCTCCGTTTTCGAAATTCCCCTGCACATCTTCACGCACTTCTTCATGTCCGCGCAGGACATGTTGTCAAGCATGATCCACTCTGGCTTCGCCTTGAGCGCGCTTGCGCATTCGCGAAGGCTTTCCACCTCCACCTCCACGGCGAGCTTCGGGAACGCCTTGCGCGCGGCAAGGACGGCCTGGTCTAGCTCATCAGGATTGCCGCCCTTCCAGAGACGGCGGTGGTTGTCCTTCATCAGCACCCTGTCGTACATTCCCATGCGGTGGTTCGTGCCGCCGCCGCATAGCACCGCGTACTTCTCGAACACCCTGAGCCCGGGCGTGGTCTTGCGCGTATCGAGAATGAGCGTGCCCCAGCGCTTCGTGGCGTCCACGAACTTGCGCGTGAGCGTGGCCGTGGCGCACATCCGCTGCATGAAATTGAGGGCGGTGCGTTCCGCCGCGAGGATGCTGCGCGCCGATCCCTTGAACACCAGTATCGGCTCGCGCGCCTTGACTGCGCTGCCGTCCGGCTTTAGAATCTTGACCTGAATCTTCGGATCGACGGCCTTCAGCACTGCGCGGGCTACCGTTGCGCCGGCGACGACGCACCCCGTGCCCTTTGCGTATATTTCTCCCGTCGCCTTCGCGCCGGCGTCCACCAGCGCGAGGGACGTGGCGTCGCACCACGGAACAGAACGAACGTCCACAGCGCTGACGAGGTCCTCATCCAGCGCAAGACGCACGGCCGCACGGGCGCGGGCCGACTTCATGACGTCTTTCATGTTTGCGTAAGGCGTCAGAAGTCCTTGACCAGCTCCCAGTTCTGGTACAGCAGCCAGGCGACCACGCCAAGCATGGCAATGCACGCGAGCGAACCGATGAGAGCACACATCGCGGCAGTCTTGCCTACGCCGGCGGGACCTTTGCCCACGCCGTCGTCAACGTCCAGCTTGAAGCGATCCGCAATAACCGCGCCGCCCGGAGCCGGTGCCGGAGCGGACGTTTCAGCTCCTGAATCTGATTTCTTTAATTTCATGGCGCAACTAGTATGCCAAATCCTCGTCTTCTGCGCAAGGGGTAAAATGCGGTTTTCGACTTACGAGCACTTACCGTCCTGCCACACTATGATGAACGATGCACGACTATTTACGCTCGGATGAGCGCGAGGAGCTCGTCGCGTTTCGCGGCCATCAGGTCGGGCGTCTTCGCCTCGAGGTTGAGACGCACGAGCGGTTCGGTGTTGGACATTCTCACGTTGCACCACCAGCCGTCACGCGACCAGTTGTCCACGCTCACGCCGTCAAGCTCGAACACGCGCTCCGCCGTGGGCGCATACGTGGCCTTCACGCGCGCGAGCACCTCGGCCGGATCGCCAGCCACGCGCGAGTTAATCTCGCCCGACTGCGAATACTTGCGAAGCGGCGCAATGAGCTCGCTGAGGGGCTTGCCGCTGCGCGAGACGATGTTCGCCAGCGCGAACGTGGCCATGGAGCTGGACTCAGCCGTGAAGTTCGCCTTGAAATAGTAGTGGCCCGAAAGCTCGCCCGCGAAAATCGCGTCGTTTTCGCGCATCTGCGCCTTGATGAAACTGTGGCCAACACGGGACATCATCGGACGCCCCCCGGCGGCTGCAATCGTCTCGTCCACGACCTTCGAGGAACGGAGGTCGTAGAAGCATGCGGCGCCGGGGTTCGACTGTAGCAGGTCTTCGCTGATGAGGGCCGTCATGAAGTCCATCGGTATGATCTCGCCCTTCTCGTCGATGAAGCCCGCACGGTCCGCGTCGCCGTCGAACGCCACGCCGAACGCATACTTGCCGGGGTTTGCGCGCACGAGCGCCTGGAGGTCCTTCAGCGTCTCCGTCTTGAGCGGGTTCGCGTCGTGGTTCGGGAACGCGCCGTCGAACTCCTCAAAGAGGCCATCGTACGTGAGCGGCGATCCCTTGAACGCAGCCGCCTCGCAGATGCCCATGCCGTTCGCGAAATCGCAGGCAACGTGAAGCGGCTTCGCCATGTGCTCGAACGTGCGCACGTGCCGCGCGTAGTCGGCGAGAACGTCCACCTTCGTGATCGTGCCTTTCGTGGCGGCGGGTTCGCCGAGGTCGTTTCCCATCACCATCCGCTCGATGTCCTTGATGCCGTTCGCGCCGGAGATCGGCACGGCGTTGGCGCGGCAGAGCTTGCAGCCGTTCCACTCCTTGGTGTTGTGCGAGGCGGTGATCATCACGCTTCCGTCGGGGTGAAGCGTGCCGTTCGCGAAATAGCTAATCGGAGTGGAGGCGTGACCAACGTCGATTACATCGACTCCCATTTCGTTCAGTCCGCGCGCGAACGCGGCGAAGAGGGGTTCGGAGTGCGGACGTATGTCGCGCGCGACCACGATCTTCTTCGGGGTGCCGAGGAACCGCGCGTAGGCACGCGCGATTTTGTAAAACATGTCGTCCGTCAGCTCCTGTCCGTAGATGCCGCGGATGTCGTAAGCCTTGAATATACCCATTTTGTCTTGTCCTTCTCTTTTTTCGGTTGCGCTTATATTTTACCATATTGCGGACGTTTTGTGTTATACTTCTTTTCCCATGCGCCCACGCGAGAAGATACTGTTGCTTACGCCACCGTTCGTACAGCTCAACACACCGTACCCGGCGACGCCGCAGCTCGTCGGATGGCTGACGTCGCTTGGCGTCGCCGCCGAACAGCGCGACCTCTCCATCGAGGTCGCGCTCGAAGTACTGCGCACATACGGCGAACAACCGCTGACGGACGAAGTGGTCGCCTTCCTGCAGGGGCGCGCACCCGACGACGCGGAAACGCTCGCGGAGCCCGGCTATCTTCCCGAAGGACCTGCCTTCGACTCCATCGCACCGGAAGGCACTGGGCTCACTCGCTCGGAGGTCCTCGGCACCGATCCGCAGAACCGCGCAAAAGTTCTCTGCTCGCTCTACCTCGACGACCTCGCCGCCGCGATCCGCGACGAGATCGACCCCGACTTCGGTTTCTCCCGCTACGCCGAACACCTCGGTGCCGCCGTGCCGGACTTCGACGCCGTCCTGCACCGGCTCCGCCGCCGCAGTCCCGTGGACCGCATCCTCGAAGAGCGCGTAGCCGCCGCGCTCCGCAAGGCGAAGCCGACGATTGTAGGCGTAACGTGTCCCTTCCCCGGCACACTCCTCGGCGCGTTCCGTATCGCACGCACCGTCAGGAAGGTAGCGCCGGACGTTCGCCTCGCACTCGGTGGCGGCTACGTAAACACGGAGCTCCGAACACTGAACGACACTCGCGTCAGGAAGTTCTTCGACATAGTGATGTACGACGAGGGATACGGCCCGTGGTGCGAACTCCTCGGGCTGAAGGCGTCAGTCCCGCCGTTCGTGCGACCCTCATACCGCGGCCTCGACCTTTCGCAGTACATCGACCTCGCAGAAACGGCCAACCCGATGCACAGACTCTGGAGCGACGGACGCTGGATCAAGCTGCAGCTGGCGCGTGGCTGCTACTGGCACAAGTGCGCGTTCTGCGACGTGACGCTCGACTACATCAAATGCTTCGAGATGCCGTCCGCATCCACTATAGCGGACGCGATGGAGGCGCTAACCGCGGAGACCGGCGAAAACGGATTCCACTTCACGGACGAGGCCATCCCGCCGAAACTCGCACACGACCTATCGCGCGAACTGGTCCGCCGCAAGTTCAAATGCCGCTGGTGGGGTAATGTGCGCTTTGACACCGCCTACACCCCGGCACTCGCCCGCCTCATGGCGCGCGCTGGGTGCATTGCCGTCACTGGCGGACTCGAATGCGCCACCGACCGCCTCCTCAAACTGATGAACAAGGGAATCACGCTCGCATCCGCGCGAGCGGCAATGCGTGCGTTCGCGGACGCGGGCATCCTGGTACACGCCTACCTTATGTACGCGTTCCCCACGCAGACGGAGCGCGAGGCTCACGCCGCGCTACGCTACGTGCGCGACAGGTTCCACGAAGGAACGGTGCAGTCCGCCTTCTTCCACCGCTTCGCGCTGACGGTCCATTCGCCTATTGCGCGTTCGCCGGAGAAGTTCGGCATCACGATACCGGATGTGCCGCTGCCGCGCAACCGGGTGTTCGCCAGGAACGAGATACCGTACCTGGAGCCGAACGCGCCGGACTGGGACCGGATCGGCCGCGGCCTCAAGCTCGCCCTCTACAACTACATGCTCGGGCTCGGACTGGACCTTCCGGTCGGCATCTGGTTCCAGTAGCAGCCCCGACTGGGAAAGCCGCCGACAACAAGCGTACAACAGCAAGAAAGGCAGCGCAATCTTGTTGTTGTACGCTTGCTGTATAATGGCCGCAATCTCAAATCTTGAAATGGGCGAGGTCTATATCGACCACATCCATCTTCGGAGCAGTCTTCCACGCGCCACGGGTGAAGTCCGGCACGTCCAGCGACTGCGAACGGTTCGTGGCGCTCTTCTCGGTCAACTCGCAGAGGCAGCTCGTCGTCGCGAGGTCGTAGACGCTCGTGTCGAGCGGAAGGCCCATGCGGAGACAGTACGACCAGCGCGCGTCCTGGATGTAGTCCATTCCGCCGTGCCCGCCCGACTTCTTCGCAATCTCTCCAATTGTTTTCCAGAGCGGATGCTTGTACTTCTGGCGGATTTCCTCCGCGCGCTTCGCGTCCCACCAGGCGTGCGCGCCGCTGCCGTAGTAGTACTTGCCGTCGCCCTCGAGCGCGATGCGGTACGGGTAGTCAGCGATGATGCCACGCGTGCCCTGCACCCGCTGGAGACGCGAGTACGGACGCGGCACGGAGACGGTGTGCTGGAGCATGATCGTCTTGCCGCCCACGGTCCGGATAAGGCTCGTGTTCACGTCGCCGACCTTGAGCGTCTGGCCCTTGCGCGGGTTGCCCTTGCGGAGGCCGTGCGCCATGAAGTCGGCGAAAGCGGCGTTCTTCGAGTCGATGGAGACGATGTAGTCCATGCGGTCGCCGCGGTTGACGTCCATCGTGAGGCAAAGCGGCACGAGCCCGTGCGTCGGATACGGGTTTCCGGCGTGGTCGCGGTACCAGTCGTAGCGCCAGTACTGGTAGGCAGGGAAAAGATCGTTCGCCATGTGGCGTCCGTCGTGGTTGTACGCGCCCTCCGCGTGCATGACCTCGCCGAGCACGCCCTGCCGCACGAGGTTGAACGTGAGCATCTCGATCTCGCCGTATATGCAGTTCTCGAGCTGCATGCAGTGGACCTTGCGCTGCTCAGCCGTCTCCACCATCTTCCAGCAGTCCTCCACCGTGAACGCGGAAGTGACTTCGGTGAGTACGTGCTTGCCGCCGTTCATCGCGGCGAGCGCCACCGGCACGTGGAGCTGCCACGGCGTGGAGTTGTAGATCACGTCCACGTCGCCTGAATCGCACAGCGCCCTGAACGCCTCCGGACCCTTATAGACCTTCGGCTCGGCGCGTTTCTGCCGCGCGAGCGAATTCTTTGCCGCGTTGATCTTCGCGTCCTGGATGTCGCACACCGCCGCCACCACCACGCCGGGGAGCCTGCTCACGCGGTTGATCATGCCCATGCCGCGAGAGCCGAGGCCCACCACGCCCACGCGGACGGTCTCAATCGGCTTGCACCTGAAACCCAACATCGGTGCACCGCCGGAGCCGGTCGATTTCGCCGCGTCCGCACGCAGTCCGTTCGCCATCGAGCAAGCCGCCCCGGCCAACACGGTGTTGCGGATGAAGTCTCTTCTGCTGTTCATGTTCTCTCCTTCTTTTGGGGGTTGTTGGTTTAGATTTGAAATCTCGCAGCCGTTCACGCGAAGTCCTTCATCGTGAACGCGCCGCGCGACGGCGCTTTCAGGAATTCGTTCGCCTCGGGGCAGTCAGTGAAGCGCCCCGCAGCGGGGTCGAAGTGCAGCTCGCGGTTGGGGAAGCGCAGGCCGATCGCGCCTACGAGGAGGCCCTGCGTGAACGGTGCAGCATACGACATCTTGCTGGCGCACGCCTCGGGGTTGCCGTCCTTCGCCGCATCCACGAACTCCCTGTAGTGGTTGTGGTACTCAAGGCCGCGCAGAACCTTCATGCCCTCACGCTGCATCGCCTTCGTCTCGTCGTTCCACGCATGGCCGGCCGCCGCGATGACGATCGGCGTCTTCCCGCCCCACACCACTCCGTTGAACGTACCCTTCGTGCCGACGAACATGAGGCCGTTGTCGCCAAACGCGTAGTTGGGATGCACGCCTGCGGGGAGCGGCGGCGTCTGGCTGGCGTTCATCCACGTGAACTTCACGGTGCGCGGACACTTCGGCGTGGGCGCGAACGTCATTTCAATCTTCCCGCGCCCCGGGAAAGACGCCACGACCGGTTCGTCGCACGTTCCCTTCACCGCGACGGGCGCGCCCCATCCGAGGATGTCAAACGCGGGGTCGGCGTTGTGGATCGCCATGTCGCCAATCGCGCCGGTGCCGTAGTCCCACCAGCCGCGCCACGCGAACGGCGCGAGAAGCGGGGAACAGGGATTCTCCGGCCCCGGCCCAAGCCAGACGTCCCACGACTCCTTGGTGAAGCCGCGGTCGTACTTGCCGTTGGCGGGGTAGCTCTTCGGCGCGGGCTTCCAGAAGCGGCCAGGACGGTCCGTCCAGCAGACCACCTCCGTCACGTCGCCGATCAAACCGGTTTCAAGCAGTATCTTGAACGCCTTGCCGTGCGGGTGGTGCTGGTTGCCCATCTGCGCCACAACGCCGGTGCGCCTCTGCTCCGCCATGAGCATCCTGCATTCCTCGTAGGAATGCGCCAGCGGCTTCTGGATATAGACGTGCTTGCCCAGGCGCATCGCGTGGAGCGCGATGATTGCGTGAGTGTGGTCGGGCGTGCATATCGCCACGGCGTCGAAGTCCTTGTGGTGCTTGAAAAGCTCGCGCCAGTCCATGTAGGCGGGGATGCCGGGATAGCGCTTCGCCGCGCCGGCGAGGCCGTTGGAGTTGACGTCGCATAGAGCCGCCACCGTCGCGCCGGCCTTGCACAGCTCCGTGCGGGTCATCCCGCCGATGCCGCCAGAGCCCACCACGGCAAAGCGCAGCTGCCTGCGCGGAAGGTCCTGTCCGAAAAGGGTGCGCGCGGGAATGAAAAACGTCCCCGCCGCCGCACCGATGAAGTTCCGTCTTGTCATCTTTTGCATGGCGCGTATTATACCAAAATCTCCGCAGTTCCGCCAAGCATTTGACAAACTGTGCATTTTCGATTTTAGGTGGGCGTTACACCAAAGTCGGGCCGCTAGTGGGACGCTTACTTCTGGACAAACGTGCCGTCTTCGACAACAAGCCGTGGGCGCGCGTCTGGCTTCACAGTTCTGACATCAACATTGTCGAACACAACGTTATCCGCATGGCGCACATAAAAGCCGTATGCGGGAAGCGCCATCTGGTTGAACATGAACGCCTCCGGGTACGCGCGGTCCTTCTCCGGCACGGACGCCCTGGCCTCCGCCTCCGTGCCGCCGCCGGGGACCGTGAGCGTGACGTTGCGCAAGGTGATGTTGCGCGGACGGCGGACGCCCGCACCGCCCTTCGCCGGAACGCCGGTGATGGACGACGCGATGCGTCCGTCCGCCGAACCCGTCACGTTTTCGATGAGGATGTTGCGCAGATACGTATTCACCTTGTTGCCCTTCGGCTCGTGGCGGTGGTGGTGCCGGATGAAGATGGGCGTCATGTAGCCTTCCATCTTGATGTTGACGAACAGCTGCGGCTCCTGCATCCCAACAAGAAATGATGCCATCAAAACGCGGAGTTGTCATAGTCGCTCCGAAATATGCGATTATGCGGGGCCTTGAAATAGTTATTCGACTTCACCCAGGTCAAGGCCCTTCTTCGTCACGAGGCCGATGTACTCGCCCTTGTTGCGGTAGCGCCCGTTGTACCAGAGCATCCAACGGTTGTTCTTCTCGTCGCGGTACACCGACGGCTTGTAGCAGGCCGACGCGTCGAACGTTCCGGGCGTGGGCGTGACGAGCGGATTCGCCCTGAGACGCCTCCAGCCCGAGATTCCGTCCTTCGACACCGCCGCGCCGATGGACGCCGTGTCGATGTCCTTGTAGCCGATGTAGAACATCACGAACGATCCGTCCGGCAGAGGATGCACCTCACAGCCGCCGACACGGTTCTGCTCCCATTCGCGCGTCCCCTTTGCGAGGACCGGATTGAGCGGAGACTTCTCCCACTTGATGCCGTCCTTGGACTCCGCGTAGCAGTTGACGTTCGGCTCGTACATCTCGCCGGCGGAGTACCACATCCGCCACACGCCGCGCTTCGCGTCCCAAATCACGTGCGGACACATCACGTTCTTCTGCTCAAACGAGGCCTCCGCAATCATCACCGGCTCCTTCCGCACCTTGCGGAACGTTCGACCGTCGTCCGAGACAGCATAGCCGATTCTGCTCGTGCGCTCCTTCATCACCTGGCCCGTGTACCACATGTGCCACTTGCCGTCCTTCCGCACGACGCACGCGCGGTTGACGAGCTCCTCCCAGCCACACGTCGAATCGGGACGCAGCACGATCTCCGGCCCGCTCCAGTGTATCCCGTCGTCGCTGTGGCAGACGGCCAGGGACTTCTTCGGACGCCACGAGAGGTACATGTCGAACTTCGCATCCCTGCCCTTCACCACGTTCACGTCGAAGCATGTGCCTAGCTTAACGGGGTCGCCGAGGACGGGGTTCCCCTCGTACTTAACCCACTCACACTGCGCCATTGCCGCGCACAGCACTGCAGCAACACCACATAACACCTTTTTCACGTTCCCGATCCTTTCACTAATCTGTCAATACATGAAACCAAACAGCCACAGCGGAATCTTGTTGCCGCCCTCCAAAAGAACTTCAAGATACTCTTTCTTGCCTTAAAAAAGAATCTGGAGATTCTTTTTCGCTTCATTATCCTATTGCCTGTAAATGATTCTTGCGCAATGTCAGCGGACTATGATCATCAGGCCGCGCTTCCGGTAGATGCCGTCGGCGCGGACTTCAAGCTTGACGTCTGAACGGTCGCACAGGACCTTGAGCGTGTCCGCGCCGGCCGGCTCCGTCGTCCACGATACGAGTCTTTTGGGAACGACCGCGCGTCCGCCCACGGCAACCGTCACCGTCGCATTCGCCGCGGGCGTGAAACGACCTTTCACCATGACCGCATGACTGCCACTGTAGGTGACGTTCGAAGTGCGCACAATCAAGTCCCCCATGACGATGCTTGGGCAGTTGACATGGAACCGAACTCCTTCTTCTATGTCGAACGCGGCCGTCGGGCACGTAATCGCGCTGTCATTGTAGAAATTCATCATGCCGTCCCCCGTCGCGACGATGTTCCCGTTCGTCGCGACAGAAGTGAAAACCATCCAGTTGCCGTTGTGGAAGTGAATGTTCAGCGTGTGGCCGCCGAGATCCAGGACGGCTGTCTGGTTGTCGCAGCCGCAGACCACTTCAATCGTGGAATCCGACGTGAGGTGGATGCGCGGGTTGAAGAAGTATTTCGACGGCTGCACGGAAGTCGTCAGCGTGCCGCCGTGCAGATTTATGGTGTGATATCCCCAGTAGTAGGTGCCGCCCGAATCGAGCGTTCCATCTGGTCGCACGTCAAGAGTCAGATTCGACGACCCGAAGAACGAGCTCTGGCTCACCCTGTTAATGTCTCCGGGGATTCCGGCCTTCAGCGTGCCTGCGACGATGTCGGTCCCGCCGGAGTACGTCTGCGGATACTTCGTCGCGACAAGCATTCCCGCGCCCTCCTTGAAGAGCCTGACGTTGCCCGTGATCGCGCAGTCGATGTTCTCGTTCGTAACTCCCGCCGGAACCACGATGCGCAGCGCGGCGGGGTCGCCGGACGCGGAGGAGGTGATCGTCCCCCCGGCGGGAGCGCCCGCAAGCGTCAGGGCGTTTCCGGCAAGGTCGATCGTGCCGTCAAGGGCGAAGCCTCCGCCGAAACCGCGCCAGTCGCAGGCGTCCGCAAGCGTGCAGTCGAGAAGCGTCGCGTTGCGCCAGAGCCTGTCCGACGCCGCGGCGAAGTCAAACGACACGTTGCCGCCGATGGTGACGTCCGTCACGTCCGCGACGGGAAGCGTCGTGCCGGGAAGCGCCGCGCCGAGGAAGTTCGTGCAGGCCCAGTTCGCGGGATTGTCGAGCGCGCCGCTCGTGCCGCCGATCCACGCCGCCTTCACGGGAATCTGGCCGTCGCACGTCATCGCCTCCGACAGCGGAACGCAGATGTACGCCTCGTCGCCAATCTCTTCGCCCGCCACGAGCGCGCCGCCGCCGTCCATGGGGGTGACGAGGCTCGCGCTCACACGGTCGAGGAAGCCCACCGTGCCGTCCGACCTCTTGACGGGGACGTAGTCTAGCAGCAGATTTCCATCTACCCCCTTCAACTTCAGGTAATACCACCAGCCATAGACGCAGTTCGGCTCAGATGGGATTCGCCCGAGATATGCAGTTTTGCCGCTCAGCCCGAGCGGGGACGTACGCCAGGATGATTTGTTTCCGGATTCCGGCTTGACGGCGGAACCGCCGTTAAGCGTGACGGTATTGTTCTCCGCCTTCAATACATTGCGCACGTTCGCGGTGAAATTGACGAACTTGTACGTGTACAGGTTGTTGACAAACTGGCCAAACATGATCTTTGTCGCGCTGCCGCCAAGGCAGACGCGGTAACCGCATTTGTCGGCGGCGCTGCCCGTTCCGGTTCCAAGCAAAGCGGCATATTTACTAGAATACCCCGTGCAGTACGCGCCCAGCTCCAATCCGCCGCAGAGCGTGTCGGCAACGCCGGTGTCGATCACGTCGTCATCCGAATTAACCTGAAGACGTTCAAGAACCGTGTAGCGGTCTGCTATGAACACGCGGAAGATACGCCCTGTGCCCAGTCCCTGCGCGGCGAGATCGACGGCAAACGTGCCGCCGACGGCGGGGATGGAGGGGCAGACTTCAAGTTTCCCGGCCCAGTCGGAGATGTCGTCGCCCTTGTCGACGGTGTCGTGCGCAAGGTAGAGCTTCGCACCCGCACCGTGTCCGGCGCGCACCTCGATTGTGAGCGTCGCGCCGTCTGACGTGTCGAGCGTCGTCACCGCCGGAACGCGCGCGAGGCGCGGGAACGAGCAGATGCCGCTGACGGCGGTCGCCGCGACGGTGAACTCGTCGTTCGTCACCGTGCCACCCGCGAACGCGCCTCCGTCGCTCGGCGTCACGAACTTCACCGCCGCCCTGTCGTAGAACCCGGCCACGCCGTCCGACTTCCGCTTCGCCGGCACGTAGTCGAGCAGTGCGGCGCTGTCGCTGCCGTAAAGCCTGAGGTAGTACCATCTCGACTTATAAACCATTGTCGGCTCTTGCTCCGGGAAACGCCCCATGCACATGTTCATCCCTGTCGTGCCAAGCGGCGTCATCCATGTGCTCGCCCCGGTATTCGGACCATATACCGTCCCGTTATGGGAGAACACCAGGTTCGTGAACACGTACGTGTTCATGGACGACGTGCTCAGCGCAAGCTCCCTGGTGTACGTGTACTTGTTGCTGACGCGCTGCATGAAATATCCGCCAGCTGCCCTTCCGCTGTGCTGCAGGGAAAAGCCGGCCGAAGCGCCTGGCTGCCGCGTGCCTATGATTGCAGGATACTTCGTTCCGCTCCACGCCTTCGAGTACTGGCCGAGTTCGATTGCGTAGCAGATGTTGTCGGGGATTCCCGTGTCATGGCCGGAACTGGAATCGTTCTGCTCGACATAGTCGAGAAGCGCGATGTCGGTGGAACTGGCGAACAGCCGGAACGAAGCGTCGGCGGATACGCCGAGTTCCGAGAGCGGCACGGTGTACGTGACGCCGGCGGCGGGGACCGCCTCGCTCAGCGTCCGCGCGTTCGCCCAGGCGGAGCGCGTGGCGGCGTCGTTGCGGACGTACATGCTCGACGCGTCGGTGGCGTTGTCGTAGGCGAGCTCGAGCTTCATGCTCGCGAGACATCCCGCCGGAACCGTTACTACGAGCGATCGAGCATCGTCGCTGATTCCGATCGTCGGCGACGGGAGGGCGTCCGCCGCCTTTTCAGGCATCGGGACTACACCAGACTGGAAGGTTTGGTAGAGGCTCCAGCACCTTTTCGCCCTGTGATTTCTGCACCGGACCACCCGCGCAATGCAGTTCCGTGTTCGCGTAATGAAGCCCTGTCCCTGCGTACGGCGGAGATTTGCCGTCAAATCACTGTAGTTTTGCCGCCAAATAGACCATGTTTTGGCGGTAAAACTACCCTATAATGGCGGCAAAATGACTGCCTACACCAACGGAGGGAATCTTCTACACCAATGAGGGGAAGTGCCTACACCAACGGGGGGAAGTGCTTACACCAACGGGGAGAAGCGCCTATACCAACGAGGAGAAGCGCCAAAAGCCGTGTTGAATATGTTTTACGCGTCGGCGGGGGCGCGGTACTCCGAACGGATGACGGCGTCGGCCTTTGCAAGCACTTCGTTCAAAACGCCAGTCTTCACGCGGTGCCACAGTTTCAGGTCGTCAAGGTCCGCCACGGTAACGCCGTGTCCCCAGTCGTCGTAGAACGGGTCGATGTTGCGCGGCACGCCGAGGTCCACGAAAAGGACGTTCCTGTCCGCAACCGCCGCGCGCATCTCCTGCGTCACCACGGGGTTCGAGGCGTCCACCGCGCTTACCACTATGTCGGCGGTGGCGAGTGCTTCGGAGATGTCCGCAAGCTGCACGGTGCTGGGGAAGTCTGGTTTGCGCACATGGTACGCCCATGTGACCTGCGCACCCGTCTTGGCGAGCGCCTCCACGACGCCCGTCCCCACCATGCCGGTGCCGATAACAACGACGTGGGTCTTAGCGTCGAGCCCGCCATGCACGCTGAGGTAACGCACCGCGATCTGGTCGATCTCCGCCACGCGCAGCATTCCCTCCACCGCGTGCCGGACGGCTTTTGAAACGCGCATCGTCTCCGCGCCTATCGTGCGGATCGCAGAACCGCTCCAGCCGTTAGCCTCCGCCTCGTCAAGGGCGTCCTTGACCTGCGAGACGATGTGGAATTCGCCTAGGAGCGACGATTCAAGCCCCGACGTGACGCGCACGAGATGCCGGAACGCCTCATAGCCCTTGATGCAGAAATACTCCTCGTCGCGCAGCCGGTTGAGCGAGGTGAGTCGCTTGAGAACGTCCACCACCTCCGGTTCCGGAGATGCCACGGCGGCAATCTCCACGCGGTTGCAGGTGTTGAGGATGAAGAACTCATGTACGCCGCGCACTCGCCCGACGAGGCGCCCCACTGCGGCGCGCTCCTCCGCCGGCAGGTGGAACGGCGCGCGCTTGCGGGACGGCAGAAGCGCGTCCGAAGTGCCCAGCACGACCAGCTCCAGGTTCTTGCGCTCCGCGAGCATGGATGCGATCTCGTCGCGGAAATCGCGTGCCGCCGTGCAGCTCTGGCCGCTTGTCGATACGGATACGAGCATGTCGCCGGAACGCACTATCGCCGGCGTGGTAAAGTCGCCGTCGGACCAGTTGCCGTCCGCGCAGCAACATGGCACGTGTACAGTGCGCGCCTCGTCAAGTATGGCGCGGTTGAGGTGCTTGTCGTCCGTGCAGGCGAACACCATTAGATGCCCCGCCACGTCCCCTGCGCGGAAGGGGCGCTTCGTCCAGCGGATGCGCCCTTCCCCCGCCCACGCGGAAAGCTCGTCAACAGCATCCGGACATACCAATTCAACCTCCGCGCCAGCCTCCAGCAGCTGCCGCACCTTGCGGCGACCTACCTGTCCGCCGCCGACTACAAGCGCCACGCCCCCGTCAACGATAAGGTTGACGGGGAATGTTTTCCTTCTTGGCCTTCCCTCCCTGTACATCGTCAGTCTCGGTTACGGCCCATAATGCGGAGAAGGTAGATGAACAGGTTGATGAAGTCGAGGTAGAGCTCAAGCGCGCCCATGAGCGCCGCCTTGTGGCGCATGGCACCGTCCATGCCGCCGTCGGCCTGCGCGAGCAGCTTCACCTTCTGAGCGTCCCACATCGTGAGTCCGCTGAAGATCAACACACCGGCGAATGATACAATCCAGTCGAAGCCAGAGCTGTGGAAGAACATGTTCACGACAACGGCGACGATGAGCCCCCACAGCGCCATGCCGCAGAACGCGCCCATCTGTGAGAGGTCGGAACGCGTGACCGATCCGAAAACCGCAAGCCCGCCGAACATTGCCGCCGTGATGAAGAACACCCTCTGCACGAGCGCTATCTCGTATGCGATGAACACAACGGAAAGCGTCAACCCGTTCAAGGCCGCGTACACGATGAACATCGCACATGCCGCGCCGACGGATAGTTTCCTGATCGACGCGGAAAGTATCCACACGAGCGCAAGCTCCGCGATGATGCAGATCCAGAGGCCCAGCCCCATCAGAACCCGCTGCCACAGCCCGCTCACGGCAGTGTACCACGCCACCAGGCCTGACAGCGCCAGCCCCGCGCACATCCATCCGTACACCAGACGGAACACCGACGCGACTTGCGTCTGCCTCACGCCGATCTCGTAGTCGGGTTTCTCGAACTGTTTCTCATAGTCAACCATAGTCATCCTCTCTTTCTCATTACTTCTTTCCGGCATCCGCCGGCTTCTTCAGCTTAATTCCGATATCCTGCATCTCAAGTGTCTTGAGCTGCTCGGGAGTGGGGTTGGGTATTTCCGCCACACGCGTCGCATGACGCTCGATCGCCCTCTCGAACAGATTGCGCACGTAGCGTCCGTTGCCGAACTTCCTGTCGCGGTCCTTTGTCCAGACGCGCAGCGCGGGGTCGAGCCACTTCTCCACCTCGTCGGAAAGTACGTACTGGTTCTTCTTCGCGCGCAGCCGGAACATTGCGGCAAGTTCCTCGGCGGAATAGTCGGGGAACTCGATGTACCGGTTGAAGCGGGACTTCAACCCCGAGTTAGCGTTCAGGAAGCGCCCCATCTCGTGCGAGTAGCCCGCAATGATCACCACGAGCCGGTCGCGGTCGTCCTCCATGCGCTTCAGGAGCGTGGAGATCGCCTCGTCGCCGAAGCTGTCCTGCGGCCCCTCCACGAGCGAATACGCCTCGTCGATGAAGAGTACCCCGTCCAGCGCGAAGTCGATCACTTTGCCCGTCTTGATTGCGGTTTGGCCGGTGTAGCCCGCAACGAGTCCGCCGCGGTCAGTCTCCACGAGGTGTCCGCGCTTGAGTATGCCTAGCGAGCGGTATATCTTCGCCATCATGCGCGCGACTGTCGTCTTGCCCGTGCCGGGATTGCCCGTGAACACCATGTGGTAGGAAACTGGCGCCACCTTCAACCCCGCCGCCTTGCGCTGCTGCGCCACCTTCACGAAGTTGACGAACTTCCGCACCTCTGCCTTGACTGGCGCAAGTCCGATCAGCTCGTCAAGCTCCGCAAGCGCCTCGGCCACGTCCACCACGTTCGTGCCCTCAGGCTCGTACTTCACTCCCGGCGGCACCGGCATTTCCTTCTGCGTGCGGGACGTCGTATTCGTTGATTTCTGGCGCGACGCGCTGCCGCCGGAAACGACATCGACTATCTTCTCCGCAGTCTTCGCCGCGATGACGTGCTCCGTGACGGGAACCTTCTCGCCGTCCTTGGTCTCCGTCTTTATCGGCTTGAACTGCGCAAGCAGGAAACACGCCACTACGAACACCGGACCGGCCACCGCGCCGACGGCGGGCGACCATAGGCCCCAGCTTGAAAACAGCCAACGCAGGAAGAAGTACGGCCCCACCAATATGATGAGGTAGGCGACCGCGCTGATGCGCGCGTCCTCGTTGGACAGCACGAGCAACCCCAGTGAGAACACTGCTATCTGCCCAAGGCAGCCAAGCCCGCGTATCGCCTTGTCGGTCAACTTCTTCATGACAGCTTTCCGCAACGGTCAGTTCATTTGACGCATTCCGCAGCGAACTTCTCGACGAAGTCGTGCCACTGCTTCGCGCAGGTAAAGCGTCCCGCACCGCTCCAGCACGCGCCCGCGTAGTACGTGAACGTCTTATTGCTCTGAAGAAGATAGATGCACTCCATGTCATCAGACGCAAGGCGCGCACGCCCCGGCAGCACAATGGCCGTGCCAATTGAGCCCTTCTGTCCGTCCACGCCCTCCGGCTCCCAGTTGGCGACGAAGCCGGGGTTGAAGCCGATCTTCATTTCGCCGTTGTGCTGACGCGCCTTAGAGATGTCAAGCCCCGGCCCGATCAGACGCTTGCCTGCGAGCGTGACACCCTCGTTCGGACGCACCTCAAACTTGACGAGCGGACACCCCTTCGTGATTGTGCCGCGAATGGTGTAAGCCTCGTATTCGAGTTCGAACACGGCCTCCTCGGGCTTCTCGGAAATTACGCGCTGCTTCTTCCAGTTCTTCTCGTATGCCCAGCCGCCGGCGCCAAGCATACCAACGCCGCCAACGCCGCGTCCCGTGGAGACCTTGTAGTTGTCCATGCCCTCGCCGTGGTCCTTGTGGTAGGAGCCCTCGCCCTTCCCGTGGAGCCACTTTTCAAGTACGGGATAATCGACGCACTTGTTGAACACATCAAAGCCGCTGGAAATGAGCTTCTGTCCCTTCGGCGCAGGCTCCATGATCACGGGGCCGTACGCGCGCATACCGAGGCAGTCGTTCTCCCACGCGAAGTCGTCCATGCGGTACGGCGCGTAGAATGCACGGCAGCAGGGTTTCGCCTCAGCGGGCGTTGCGGCCATCATTGCCTTGAAACGAAGGAGCGCTTCGAGGAAGTAGTAATCCGCGTAGTTGAGCGGCACGTCAACCTCGCTCTTGCCGGGCTTGTGTCCGACGGAGTGCATCAGAAGGAAGTCGCCATTCTCGCCCTGCTTCGCGAAGTAGGCGGGCGACGCGAGCGACGCGAGCATCTTCACGGCCGCGGCGCGGTACTTCGCCGCCTTGGCGGGCGGAGCGAACGCCTGGAGCTCAAGGAGCGCACTTGCAGTCACGGCTGAGGCCGAAACATCGCGCTCCTCGCCCGGGAAAGAGAAGTCCCACCAGCAGATGCCGTCCGCAGGCATGTTCGGATGGTCGAGCCAGTAGTCGGCCGCCTTCATCGCACGCTCGAGGTAACGGCGCACGCGCGTTTCGCGGAACATCATCGTGAAGCCGTATATGCCCCAGGCGTGTCCACGCGCCCACGTGCCCTCCACGTTGCCGCCCTGACCGGAATAGTGCGCACGCACGCGGCACGTGACGGGATCGTAGTCGAGAATGTGGTAGGCGCTGCCGTCGGGACGGTAGTGGTGCGCGTCCGTGATGTCGGCCTGGCTACGGGCGATCTTGTCCGACTTCGGGTCGCCGCCGTTCTTAGCATCCCATTCAAGG
Organism: uncultured bacterium; assembly: GCA_902779865.1. Taxonomy (GTDB): domain Bacteria; phylum Verrucomicrobiota; class Kiritimatiellia; order RFP12; family UBA1067; genus RUG572. The sequence goes on along the minus strand of CACZDG010000028.1, from coordinate 2,357 downwards.
AGCTCGAGGTTCATCATGTTGTCGATGATCACGACGTACTTCGTGCCGAAGTGTCCGCCGCCCTTGGGCGAGTTCCAGCTGCGGATGAGGCCGAGCTTGTCGTCGTAGCGCGTACGGAGCGCGGCGGACGTGTCGTGCAGGAACTCGGCGTAGCGCTTGTCGCCCGTGAGGCGCAGACCGTTGCCGGCCGAGCAATAGGTGCGGAAGCCGACGTCGTGGTTGCTCGCGTCGTGACGCAATGGCTCGATCAGACGCTCGGTGTAGGCCACCGCCTGCTCCTTCCAGAAAGGGTCATTAGTATATTCGTAGAGATACCAAAGCGCGCCCGGGAAGAAGCCGCTACACCAGTCCTTCGGTGGAATTACGAAAAGCTTCCCGTTCTGGAAACGCTTCGGGAACTTGTCCGGTCCGTATTCCTTCATCGCCTCCAACAGCGCCTTGTAATGCGCCCCAGACCGCTCGAATATGCCTGGCAAGTCGCCAAGCAACTTATTCTCCACTTCGCCCGACGTCTGCAAGGCGTCGGCGGCAGAAGTACCCATTGTGAAAACCGCCGTGGCCAGCACTGCGGCGAACGTTCTGTGAAAAGTGCACTTTTTCATGTCTTTTTCCTGTTATGGTGAAACGTCGTTATTATATCATTTTGAAGCGCAAAAAGCGAAGCCAATTTCGCGCGAGATGGCGGAGAGCTTTGCCGACCAATCAGCCCTTTGCGAAAGAAGCGCGTCGCTTTCGCCAATATCCGCAATGTCGTCGTTGATCTGGAACAACACTCCGTACGCAAGCCCCCATCTGCGATAAGGTGCGTCATCCGCGCCTGCGGCAAGTGCGCCAAGTTGCGCCGCGAGCGCGAATGCCTCGCCGGTCTTGCGCTCGCAAATTGAGACATAGTCCTTCGCGGCGCCGCCGAGCAAGTCGTCACCCTGCCCTTCGCAAAGGCGCAGATGGGACGTGACCGTTGCCTCAAGCATGCGTACCGCGTTTGCGAACCCACTCCGCGCAATCAACCGATAACCGTGCGCGACAAGCCAATCCCCCACCGCAATAGCCACTGGTACGCCATGCTCCTTCCACACCGAAGGAAGCCCATAGCGCACCTCGTCGCCGTCCTGGATGTCGTCATGCACGAGCGACGCCTTGTGGAAGCACTCGACCGCCTCCATCACCGGCGTAAGGTCGCCCGTCCCCCCCAGCGAATCGAACACCGCCTTGCAAAGACGCGGCCGCAATCTCTTGCCGCCGCGTCCCGCAAACTCCAGTGCGATGTCCGATATCCTGGACACTTACTTCCCGAACACCTCGATCTCGATGTAGTTGTTCACCGGCTCGCTGGAGGAACCATTCGAGTAGCAGCGCACGTAGCGTCCCTTAGTGGGCTTGTCGTTGATCATCGCGGAAACCGGACGCCCGTCGTTGCGCTCGCGGTACTCCTTGTCCTTGCCCTTGCCGAGCTTCGCGGAGTCGTCGTGGTCGTTGTTGAAGATCGTCGTGACGCCTTCCTTGAAGTTCTTGTCGTTCGAGATCTGCATGATCACGTCCTTGTACACGCGCTCGTCGCCCTGGTCGTGCCACACGCACACGGCGGAGATCTCGTGCTCTGCGCCGAGGTCGAGCTGCACCCACTGCACGCCGCCCGGCAGCTGGAGCATGGCCGTGGCGTCGGGGGTCTTGTCGCCGTCAACGACGAATTCGTTCTCGCCTGTTGCGGCCTCCTCGGAAGTCGTAACCTTCGTATCCTCGTTCGTAAGCTTCTTGGTGTACTCCGGCTCGACCATGATCGGCGGACGGAGCTTGCCGGGGCCGCGGTCGGGTTCGAGGTTGGCGCTCTTGATTTCCTTTGGCGTGCCGCTGGAATGAGGCGGAGGCAGCTCAAACCTAATGGCCACCTTCTCTGCAAAAACGGCCGAGGCCACAAAGGCCACTGCGAACATAAGCATTTTCTTCATAATCTTTTTCCTTTCTATTACAAACGAATGCGCCTATTGTACCAAACGCACTCCGCTTTGTCCATTCATTTCAACAGCCATGATTCATTTCGGGCACATCCGCGTTTTCGCCCAGGCCTTTTGAGATAGGAAACAACCAGGACAACTGGTAAAAACAACTTCGAGAGAGGTACGCGGGCTAACTCGCCCGCGCATCTTTCCATCTATTCTCATTAGATATTGATTCGGCGCACTCGGTGATCGCGCCCTACCGCCGGTAGGGGCCGACCACCGGGCGGCCCGCCCGCAATTTCGGCGCGCTCGGTGATCGCACCCTACCGCCGGTAGGGGCCGACCACCGGGCGGCCCGCCCGCAATTTCGGCGCGCTCGGTGATCGCGCCCTACCGCCGGTAGGGGCCGACCACCGGGCG
>CACZDG010000027.1 GCA_902779865.1 uncultured bacterium | reverse complement strand
CCGCTCGTCTCGAAGGTGGCGGGCACGCAGATGGCGCGCATCGCGACGCGCCTCATGCTCGGCGAGAGCGTGAAGTCGCTCGGCCTCGACAAGAAGAAGATCATCCCGTACCACGGCGTGAAGGAGGCCGTGCTGCCGTTCGAGAAGTTCCCGGAGGTGGATCCCGTGCTCGGCCCGGAGATGCGCTCGACGGGCGAGGTGCTGGGCCTTGCGGACACGTTCGGCCTCGCGTACTACAAGAGCCAGGAGGCGGCGGGCCTGCCGCTCCCGATCCAGGCGGGCCGCATGCTCGTCTCGCTCAGCGAGAAGCCGGAGGACGCCGCTGTGGCCGCCAAGAACTTCGCCGACCTCGGCTTCGAGATCGTCGGCACGGAGGGGACGGTCAAGTTCCTGTGGGAGAAGGGCGTTCCCGCCAAGATGGTCGCGAAGATCGGCCAGGGGCGTCCGGACGTCCTCGACCTCATCAAGAACCGCGAGGTGACGCTCATCCTCAACACGCCGTCGAACCGGCGCGACGCGCGCGCGGACGACAACTCGATCCGCCGTGCGGCGATCAAGTACCGCGTGCCGTACCTCACCACCATCGCGGCCGCGCTCGCGGCGAGCGAGGGCATCAAGGCCGCCCGCGAGGGCAAGGGCGAGGTGCGCTCGCTCCAGAGCTATCACGCCGCGATAACAGTTGAGTAATCCAGAATCTGGCAGTTGAGACCTCACACAGTTGACTGGGACCGCCGCCATCTCGGCGGCGGAATGGTGGGGCGAGGCATCCCCGCCGAGTTACATGGTAGGATTCGTTCGCCGAGCGGGTCGCAAATCCTGTTTCCTCGCATAGGGAGACGGCACCTAACGTTGTGTAAATTAAAAATCGTTGATGTTTTGACAGTGTTTTGGGGCAATATCTACTTTGTTGTTTGCTTGGATTGCGAATGCGAGGAGTCGGGGAATTTTTCGCACGAATGTCTGCGCACGCCGTTCAACCTGCACGTCGCGGGCTTCGAGTTGATCATCATGAGTTTCGGATCCAGGTTCAACCTTGAATCGAAGAACACGAAATACCGCGCCCTCTACAAGCAACTTGCGGACGAGGCGCGCGCCGCCGGAATCGCGCTGGGCGGCTACTCGCTCACATCTTCGCGTTCCGCCGGAATGCCTGCCGACAATGTCCAGAACCCCAAGCCGAGGTTTGGGCGAGGCCCGTGCCTCTGTTCGCGCTGGGGACACGACTACCTCGACGCGCTAGCGTCGTTCATGGACGAGGCGGGGTTCGGCGTGTTCGAGAACGACGGACCGTCCCCTGGCGACTCCTGCTCTGCGACGAACCATCCGTACCATGCGGGGGAGGCTGATTCCGTGTGGAGGTAGTGGTGCGCACAGAGCGACCTCTACCGTTTCTGCCGGGCGAAGGGCATCTACGTGAACCAGCCGGACGGCTACTTCTTCGAAGGCGGCAACAAGACGGGCGGCGGATACAAGGAGACGAACTGGTCGCTCCCGCGCGACTATCAGCTCGTCATAGAACGCCAGAATGTCTATGACAACAACTGGACGCACAACACGTCGATGCGCTGGGGGTTTGTGCCGCTCACGCAGTACCACGGCGGCGGTCCACTCGGTGATCGTGCCGTACCGATTCCGGTGCTGCCGTGCGGGGAATTGCCGAACAGCGAGGTGGTGACGAATGTCGTGCTTAACGTGGATTACGGTAGGCTTGAAAACCTGACGTTCTCGCTCCTGATATTTTGGCTAATGTGTATGAGTGTCCGGAGCCGGGTAATGGGCGCGTCTCGCGCACGTTGACCATCAACCGTAGTGACTTCAAGTCTCGGTGAAACCGCTTGAGGATCATCAAGCGTGGCGTCGGCGATGTTGAGGTCGATGCGTCCTATTCCAGAGAGTACACGAAGTTTTTCATTCGTGTGAGATAACCTTCGACCTCAGAGTGCCGAAACGCGAAAAAGGTTTTCGTAAGTTCGCTGCGCGGAAATATGATACACTAACGGCAAACGGCGATGAACCTGATTGACATACAATCTTTTGCCTGTGGGACTTATGGATGGTTCCAGCAGGCATTGATCCGCCTCTGCGTATGTGCGGCGGTGGCGTTGTTTGCTGTGCTGGTTCTAAGAACGCAAACCGTCCGCGATGCGGCGGCGCGATTGGGGCAGGGGAAATATGATATACTATCTTCTGTTCACGAGTAAGGATGAATATGTACAAAAAGACGACACTGGCACTAATCTGCGCGGCGACCGCGGCGTTTGCCGCGAGCGATGCGAGCGGAGCGAAAGCCGTTGTCGGGAATCCCCTCAGCGCGCTGGTCGGGCGTCCCGTGGGCGATACGCACATGATCGAGTGGAAGGGGCGCGTGTACCTGTTCGCGGGACATGACTTCGCACTGGAGAGCAAGGGCTACGACCTTCGCGACTGGTGGGTGTGGTCGTCGCCGGACCTGCTTGAATGGAAGCTCGAAAGCGTGCTGAAGCCGGAGGACACGTTCCTGCGGCGTCCGTTCAACTCTTGTTGGGCCACGTTCGGCGTGCCGTTCCCCGACGGGTGGCGCTACTACTTTTCTGCGGGGCCGACGGAGATCGGCGTCGTGACGGCCAAGACCCCGGCCGGTCCCTGGAGCGACCCGCTCGGCAAGCCGCTCGTCGCGAAGGGAGAATACCGGACGGAGGCGCGCGATCCGGACGTCCTCCTCGACGACGACGGTTCGGCGTACATCGTGTTCGGTACGTTCAAGTATTTCATCGCGAAGCTCGGCGCCGACGGACTCTCCCTCGCCGAAAAGGCCCGTCCCGTCGAAATCAAGGGCGAGTTCGGCCCGTACGGACAAGGGAAAACCGACGACAAGCCTTCGCTCCACAAGCGCAACGGGCTCTACTACCTTTCGTGGTCGAGCTTCTACGCCGTCTCCGAGAACGTGTACGGTCCCTACCGCTACCGCGGGTCGGTGATCGACGCGGCATACGTCGCGCCGAAGTTCAGGCGCGACAGGATCGAGCTCCACTACGACCGTCACGGGAACTTCTTCCAGTTCAACGGGCAATGGTACTACGTCGCGAACGACTACAGCCAGCCCGGCCGGACGCGGTTCTTCCGCGACGCCGTGATGGGATACGTCCACTACCGCGACAACGGCGACATTGCGCCCGTCAGGATCGACGAGGTCGGCGTGGGGCAGTACGACGCGTCGCGCGGGGAGATCGAGGCTGAGGACTTCTTCGCCGTACGCGGCGCGAAGGTTGGGGAGTGTCCCGTCGGCGGCTTCGAGCTGCGCATGGGCGATGGCAACGCCGTGCGGTATCCGAACATCCGCAACGTACCCGAAAACGCCACGCTCGCACTCTCGCTCTGGGGCAAGGCCGGCGGTACGCTCGAATTCCGCGAGGGGAAACCCGACGGACGCCTCCTTGGAGCCGTCAACGTGAAGCGAGGAAGTCCCGGCCATTTCAGGAAGATCTCTGCCAAGTTGCAAAACGCACCCGGCACGCTCAATCTCTGGATCGTCGCGAAAGGCGGCGGCGCGGAACTCTGCCATATCGACTGGTTCGCGTTCAGCCCCCTATGCAGTAATCAGAAAGAGGTACCAAAATGAACATTAAGAAACTCGGACGCCTGCAGAAAAAGGAACAGAAAGAGGATATAATAATGAAAACGATTCAGATGTTCATGGCAGGCGTGTGCACGGCGTGTGCGCTGATGCCGTTGGCCGCAACGGCGCGGGAGTATTTCGTGGCGACAGACGGCGACGACGCGGCGGAGGGGTCGGCGGCAAAACCGTGGCGCACGATCCAGCGCGCGGCGGATGTCGCGGTCGCTGGCGACGTGGTGACGATTCGCGGCGGGACGTACCGCGAATGGGTGAAGCCCGCGAATGCCGGACGCGAGGGCGCGCCGATTACGTATCAGGCCGCGAAGGGCGAGAAGGTGGTCGTGACCGGCGCCGATCCCGTGACTGGCTGGACGCGGCGTCCGGACTGCCTGTGGATGGCGACGGTGCGTTACGATTCTTTCCGCGGCATGAATCCCTTCACCGACAACATCTTCGGCGACTGGTTTGATTCGCGTGGCGGCTACCACTTGCGTTCGTGGATGATCCAGAACGGCAAGGCGCTCACCACGCGTTCAGTGCGGCACTTCTGGGACCAAAGCGCGCACGGAGGAAAGCCCGCCGTGAACGTGGAGGCCATATTCGTCGGTTCGCGGAAGATGCCGGGGTGTGGAAAAAAGAGAGAGGGGCAGCAGCACGTGTGCCGCGGCCTTGACCTCTCCACGAAGGAATCGCGGACGCTCACGCTTCGGACGTCCTCCGAAAAACTGGGAGCGGTGCTGATGGTGTACGACAATGCCGCGCCGAAGGTACAGCTTGCGAAGGTGTCGCTGCCGCCGACCGGCGGATGGGACAAGTTCACCGATGTGAAACTGACGTTGCCGGATTCTGCCGCGAACGTGAAGGAGCTGCTTCTGCAGGTCTGGTTCGGTGGCCACTCATACAAGTACGATTCCGCCGCGAAACTCCTGCCGCCCGGCCATGTGGCGCTGATACCGGGCATGGTGACGGGACGCATCATCGCGGCGTTTGAACAGGACCCCAACGTGTGCGTGCCGGAGCTCGTCACGCGCCCCGCGTGCTTCTACCCGATCGAGACGCACCGCGACTACATCACACTGCGCGGCATCGCGTTCCTGAACGCCGCGCCGAACTGGGGCACGGCCAACGGCGAGCAGGTGGGCGTGGTGGGCACCAACTGGAGCCGGGGATGGGTGATCGAGGACTGCGAAGTGTCCGGCTCTTCGTGCGATGGCATCACGCTCGGCAAGTTCGGCGACGAGTACGACAACTCCGGTCCGTTCCTGTACTGTTACTACGATACGATCAAGCGCGCCGCGAGCAACGGCTGGGATCGCGTCGGACACCACGTCGTGCGCCGGTGCAAGGTGTCCGAATGCGGACAGACGGGCATCCACAGTTCCCTCGGCGCGCCGTTCTCCATGATCGAGGACTGCGAGATATTCCACTGCAACTGGAAGAAGCCGTTTTCCGGATGCGACCAGGCGGGGCTGAAACTGCTCTGCTCCGTTGGCGTGACGATTCGAGGAAACCGCATCCACCACAACGGCGGCTGGGCGGGAATCTGGCTCGACTGGATGGCGCAGGGCGTGCGCATCGAGGGCAACACGCTGTGGTTGAACAAGTGCGACTTGTTCTTCGAAGTTGACCACGGCCCGATCCTCGTGGAGGGCAACACCTGCCTTTCGTCCGTGGCGGCAAGGACCTGCTCGCAGAGCATTGCCTACGTGGGTAACAGGATGTGGGGCAAGTTCATCACCTTCAACGAGCAGCGTTGCACGCCAATCTTCAAGCCGCACTCCGTGACGCTCGACTCGATCGACCGCGTGCCGTGCGGGAGCGGCGGACACGTTTTCATCAACAACATCCTTGCGCATGACCCGCATTTTCCGAAGGAGCTCTTCCCCAGCCGCTTCGAGGACAACTGGATAATTCCGGCCAAATGCTGGAAGGGGAACGAGACGACGGGCGAATGCGAGATCACGCCGCCCGCAGGGTCGAAGAGGCCCGATTTCAAGCCGGTTGACGCAAAGCGTCTCGGCAAGCCCGTCTTCGTGAATCAGGACTTTCCTGAACCGGCGGTACAGCACGAATGGTGAATCTGCGAAAAGATGAGGGGTGTCGCAATGGATGTGTCAAGGCTTGGTTTTATCAAGGGGTTCCTTGCGTCGATGGGGCTGGGGACCCTTGGCGGCGGATGCCTCTTCGCCGCGCCGCCAGGATGGGCGCCGCCGAAGAACGCGAACCTCGTTTTTGGCGTTGTGAGCGATACGCACCTGCGGACGAGGTATGGTTCGAGCGGACGGCCAGGGCGTAGATGGCCCCACAAGTACTTCGCAGCCGCACTTGCGTATTTCAGGGAACAGAACGTCGATGCGGTCGTGCACTGCGGCGATTTCGCGCACCGGGGGCAGGTCGAGGAGATGCGCTTCCACGCCGGGGTCTGGAACCGGATATTCCCGAAAAACCGGGCACCAGACGGACACGAGGTTGTCAAGCTGTTCGTGACGGGCAACCATGACACGGACGGCGCCGGTTACGGCAGTTTTGTCAAGAACAAGTACCCAGATCCGGCGGTGCGCGCGAAGCACGTGTTGCAGACGGACATGGCGGCGAACTGGGAGCGCATCTGGGGCGAGAAGTACGAGCCGGTGTGGCACAAGGAGGTGAAGGGGTATCACTTCTTCGGACGCCATTACAAGGAGACAAAGGAGGAACTGGTGTCGTGCTTGAAGCGCCACGCCGCCGATCTCTCCGTGAGTAAGGCGAAGGGGCGTCCTTGTTTCTACATGCAGCATACGCGTCCGCTTTGGGACGTGCGGAGGTTGCTGCGCCATCTGTGCAGGGGATGCGTCCCCGTCTCGTTCTTCGGACACAACCACTGGAGCGCGTCGAGCTGGAACGTCATTTCTCTTTACAATGGTGGCGTGCCGTGCATCCAGGTGCCGTCGTGCGAGCCGCGCGGATGCGGCGGGCTCGTCGGCGACGCGTGGATCACCGAGGCGAAGATCGAGAGGACGTCTCAGGCCTGCAAGGGACGTCAGGGTTACGTGGTACGCGTTTATGACGACATGCTTGTGATTTCGCGGCGCGAATTCGGCGTGGGCGGAAGTCTGGGCGAGGACTGGGTGATGCCGTTTGAAAAGATCACGCCCCATCCATTCTCGCGGGAGGGGTTGAAGAAAGCCGCCGGCGAGCCGCAGTTCCGTGCCGGTGCGAAATTGGTCATCGAAGAGGGCAGGGAGGAAGGCAAGGAAATCAAGGTTTCCATCCCACTTGCCGATGGCAATCCGAAGTGCCGCGTCTATGCGTACGAGGTTGAGATCGCGGGCAAATCCGGCGTAGTGCGCAAGGCGATCTACGCCGCCGGGTGTAACCTCGGCATGGGACACGAACCCGACGGCGGCGTGACTACGCTCCTTGTCGGCAAGTCCGAACTGCCGAAAGGAGAACGACTTTCGTTCTCCGTGACTCCGCTCACGTCAGTTGGCACAAGGGGCAAATCGATATCTTTAGTTCTTGCGGCGAAGGCGTAGATTGGATATACTGTACGCCGTGGATTTATCAGGAAAACAAAAGAAAGGTAGTTTCATGGACAAGCCATTGTCTATAATGCCCTGTCTCGACATGATGAACGGCAGGGTGGTGAAGGGTGTTAACTTCGTGAACATCCGCGACGCGGGCGATCCCGTTGAGTGCTGCCGGGCGTACTGCGCGGCGGGTGCGGACGAAATCGCGATGCTGGACATCACGGCCACGGTCGAAAGCCGCGCCACGATGCTCGACGTAGTGCGCAAGGTGGCGGACGTCAAGACCGTTCCGTTCACGATGGGCGGCGGCATTTCGTCCGTCCAGGCCGCCGAGGCCGTGCTTAAGGCCGGCGCGGACAAAATCTCCACCTCGTCCGCCGTATTCCGCCATCCAGAGATGATCGGCGAAATGATATCGGCGTTCGGCGCGGACAAGGTGACCGTGGCGATCGACGTTGCGCAGAACGCGGCGATGCCGAGCGGCTACGAAGTGTTCATCGACGGCGGACGTACGGCGACCGGCAAGGACGCGCTCGAATGGGCGAAGCAGGTTGACGGCTACGGCGTCAAGTGCATCCTCCCCACGTCCAAATCGACGGACGGCGCGCGCACCGGATTCGACCTTCCCCTCATACGCCAGATCCGCGCCGCGACGTCGGCGGACGTTGTCGCGTCCGGCGGCGCTGGCACGATGGAGCATTTCGCGGAGGCGGCGGAGGCCGGCGCCACGGTTCTGCTTGGCGCGAGCGTGTTCCACTTCAACCTCATCGCCATCCCGGAACTCAAGCGCTTCCTCAAGGAGCGCGGGTTCAACGTGAACGCATAAATCGGCACGTACGCGATTCCTTCATTCGGCGCTTGCTTTTTTGAAGGTTTTGTGGCATACTATTGCAATTCATGTTTGGCTTCCTTAGCAGAAAAAAAGCCAAGAAGGCGGAACCTGTGATTTGCGCACGGCCGGATCATTGCATCTCGCGCAAGAACATTGATCCGGACGCGCTCAAGGTCCTGTACCGTCTTTCTGGTCTCGGATACACCGCCTACCTTGTGGGTGGCGGCGTACGCGATTTGCTGCTTGGCCGCCAGCCAAAGGACTTCGACGTTGGCACGGACGCGCAGCCGGACGAGGTCAAACGGGCGTTCAGGAACTGCTTCCTAATAGGCCGCCGCTTCCGCCTGGCGCATGTCCGCTTCGGGCAGAAAATCATCGAGACTGCCACGTTCCGCCAGAACTCCCAGACCGTTGGAGAGATAATCGAACACGCCGCCGAGGGGCCGATCGAGGACAACACGTTCGGTACGCCGGAAACCGACGCCTACCGCCGCGACTTCACGGTGAACGGCCTTTTCTACAACATCAAGGATTTCTCCGTCATCGACTACGTAGGCGGCCTGAAGGATCTGAAGAAACGCCTCATCCGCTCAATCGGCGACCCGATGATCCGCTTCCGCGAAGACCCTGTGCGCATGATGCGCGCGATCAAGTTTTCGGCGCGCCTCGACTTCACGATCGAACGCAAGACCGATAAGGCCATCCGATCGCTCCACTCGTGCATCCTCACGGCGGCCATGCCTCGCCTCTGCGAGGAACTGTTCCGGCTCTTTTCATACGGAGCTTCCGAGAAGGCGTTCCGCATGCTTTGGGAATACGGCCTCATGGGCGACTTGCTGCCAGACCTCGCGAAGTTCATCGACTCAGACGGCGGGGAGAAGTCCGCCACGTGGAAGTACCTCGCAGTGCTCGACCGCTACGAGCGGGCCATGCACGAGCGTGGGGTCGAGGTCGCGAACGGCCTCAGGGCGGCGGTGCTGTACGCCGCGATGGCAAAGAGCCGTCCGGGGCGTTCGCGTGAGGTGATGGGAACGATGTTCAATTCCATCAAGATGCCGAGGGCGACGTATTTCCTCGCGACGCTGTTGCTGGACAGCGTGAGGCGGCTGACGCAGATGCCGCAGCGCACGCACCGCAGGTTCGCCCACAACCGCGATTTCGCGGACGCGCTTGATTTCAACCGCATTATGGCCCGCGCCGAAGGACGCGACGAAAAGACTCTTGACGCCTGGGACGCGCTGTCCCGGAAAATGTGCAACGAACAAGGTGACAACCATGACAGAAAACAAAGAAACTGACGTTCAGGAGAACGTCGATACCGAACTTCCCGCCTTCGTTAAGGCGGCCCCCGAACTCCTGCCCCTCTGGGACTGGTGGGTGAAGGAGGGCAAATCCATGCTCGTGACGCTGGCCATAGTGGCCGTGGCGATACTGGGCTTCTACGGCGTGCGCAACTACATCAAGTCGCGTGACGCCAACGCGAGCGGCAAGCTCCTTAGCGCCTCGACGCCGGAAGACCTCGCTGCAGCGGTGGGCGACTGCAACTCGCTGTTCGGCACGTCAAAGGTGAGCGGTCCGCTCAAGCTCCGTCTCGCGAAGTCGCACTTCGACGCGGGGCACTTCCAGGAGGCTCTTGACGTTTACGAGTCCATCGCCAAGGATGGTGATTCTCCGTTCGTCGGCGTCGCTGTTCTCGGCAAGGCGTACTCGCTCGAGGGACTGAAGAAGTTCAAGGAGGCGTCCGAGGCGTTCTCCGCATACGCGGCTGACGATTCCAAGACGAGCGACGGATTTCGCATCATGGCCAAACTCGGCGTTGTGCGCTGCAAGGCGCAGCAGGGCGACGCGACTGGCGCCATCGCAGACCTCGAGGCGTTGAAGGAAAAGTCCACGGACGAGCGTGACAAAATGCTGGTTGACAACTTGCTATCCACGATAAAGCACTATGACTTCAGCCGCGTTGACGCAACGCCTCTTGACGCATTCACGCTGCCAGAGGCTAACGCGCTACCTCTGCCTGAGGCCAAACCGGCTCCGGCACCCGCACCTGCGGCCAAGCCCGCACCGGCACCGGCAGCCGCTCCTGCTCCGGCAGCCAAGCCCGCACCCGCTCCGGCACCGGCACCCGCTCCTGCGGCGAAGAAGTAAAGTTTAATGTTCACTAGAAATCCCCAATCACCAGAAAGGAAAAAACATGGATCAGAATCGTAGAGACTTTTTGAAGAGCGCTTTTTGGACGAGCGCCGCTATCGCGGCCGCCGGCTGCACGAGCGCAAAGGCTAAACAGCCGTCGTGCAGTGGCGCTGCCGGCAGCATGATGGCCTACGCGGCGCCGCCGATCAAGACGCTCCGCGTGGGCGTGATCGGCCTTGGACGCGGCGGGGCGGGCGTGAACAACTTCACGTACATCCCCGGCAGCTACGTGAGCGCCATCTGCGACATCAACGCCGCCCGCCGAAACCGCACGCTCAGCTTCCTCAAGAAACAGCACGCGCCCGTCCCGAAGGTCTACGGCGACAAGGGCGCGGAGGACTGGAAGCGCCTCTGCGAGGATCCAGAAGTCGATCTAGTTTACAACGCGACGCCGTGGGAGCTGCACGTGCCGATCGCCCTCTACGCGATGAAGTGCGGCAAGCACGTCGCCATCGAAGTGCCGAGCGCGTTCACGGTGGACGAGTGCTGGGAGCTGGTCAAGACGTCCGAAAAGACGAAGTGCCACTGCATGCAGCTCGAGAACTGCTGCTACGGCGAGTCCGAGCTGCTCGCGTACAACCTCTGCCACCTCGGCCTCCTGGGCGAGATCACGCACGGCGAGGGCGCGTACATCCACGACCTGCGCACGTACAACTACGGCAAATGGAACGACAAGACCGGCGGCGGCGGCTACTGGAACTACTGGCGTCTCCGCCACAACGCCGTCCACGGCGGCAACCAGTACCCGACGCACGGCCTCGGTCCGATCTGCATGGACATGGACATCAACCGCGGCGACCGTTTCGACTTCGTCGTGTCAGTCGATTCCAAACAGGCTGGTTTCGAGGAGCTCGGTGCCCGCTACACTGGCGACTCGAAGGACGACCAGTGGCGCCGTTCGCTCAAGGTGAAGATGGCCGACATGAACACGAGCATCATCCGCACCGTGAACGGCCGCACCATCATGGTGCAGCACAACGTCGGCACCGCCCGCCCCTACAGCCGCCTCAACCTCATCCAGGGCACGCGCGGCGTGTTGGCGGACTATCCCCTGCGCATTGCGATCGAGGGGTCCCTCGGCGGGGGCGCGCACGTCTACAACGACAAGAAGACCGAGGAGATCCGCCAGAAGTACAAGCACCCGATCTGGGCGCAGGCCGATGAGGTCAAGAAGGTGCTCGGCTCCGTCGGCGGTCACGGCGGCATGGATACGTTCATGGTGCTGCGCCTGAGCTACTGCCTCCAGCTGGGTCTCCCGCTCGACATGAATGTTTACGACCTCGCGAGCTGGTGCTGTCTGTGCGAACTCACCGAGAAGTCCGCCGACAACCGCGGCCGCTCGATGGACATCCCCGACTTCACCTGCGGCGCCTGGAAGAACCAGAAGCCGTTCGGCTTCGAGGCGGTGGACTTCTCCAAGCTCGGGCAGAACTTCAACACCGTCGGCTGACCCGGAACTGAGGCAAGGAACAGTCAATGGGAAAGCCGTTGAACATCATCGTGTGCGGGTCGCTCGTCCCCGACCCGCTCCAGACGCTTGAACCGGTCGAGACGCCGCAGGGACCCGGCCTCAAGAACGAGCAGATGCTCCCGAGCGTCCTCGACCCCTGGGCCGCGTGCGCCCTCTACGAGGCGGCCGCGCTCGCGAAGGCGCGCGCCGGCTCGAAGGTGACGCTCGTCGCGCTCGGTCCGAAGGCGAAGCTCCAGCAGCTCATGATGACCGTCGCGCAGAAGGCGCCGTTCCAGCTCGTCGCCGTGAACGCGCCCGCCGGCGGCTTCACGGACGCGCAGGAGACCGCCGCCGAGCTCGCGAAAGCCATTCAGGCGATTCCGGGCCTCGACCTCTCCTCCACGCTTCTCTTCGGCGGCTGCGCGAGCGCGTCCCGCGATGCGGGCGTGACGCTGCAGTTCGTGGCGGAGAAGCTCGGCATCGGCGAGTTCTTCATGGCCGTGGACGAGTTGAAGCTTGCGGACGACGATACCTTCACGGTGCTTGAGCGCGTGGAAGGGGGACAGTACCAGTCCTCCACCTGCGCCGGTTTCCCCGCCGCCATCGGCTGGGCCACGGGCAGTCTGCCCGAGCCCCCGAACAACCCGCAGACGGGCATGATGAACATGCGCGGCGTGATGCCCGCGCTCATGAAGGCGCCGGCCGCGAACGTCGGCACGGGCGGCATCGCCTACGCGAAGGCCGAGGTGCCCGCCGCCAAGCGCGACACGGTGGTGAAGAAGGACATGACGGCGGACGCGATCGCCGCCGAAATCGTGGAGTGGATCAAACAATGAAGATTGCCGCATACAACCTCTCCGGACAAGGTTCCTTCGCGCAGGACAAACCCGCCCTTGCGGAGGCCATCAAGACAAGCGGCGCGGACATCGTGCTGCTGCCGGGCACGTCGCGCGTGCGCCGCGCCGTCGGCGCGGCCGCGCTCAGCGCCGGCGCGCAGGTGGATACGAACGTCGTCTCCCTCGCCCTCGACGGCGAGGCCGCCACCGCCCAGCGCTGGCTCTACCGCCAGCGCATCCTCGTCACGTTCTCGCGCGCGGCGCGTCCGTGGGTGATCGTGACCGACCCCTCGCTCTTCGCCGAAATCTGCGCGAAGGTCGGCGTAGAGGCGTCCACGCTCGATCCGGCCCCCGCGACCTCTTCGCGCACGAAGGTGAACGGTCTCGTGGCGGCTTCCGGCGGCGGCGAATCGACCATCAAGCCCGATGCGAAGCTCCTGTTCGTCGCGGGCGCGGGCTGGACGAAGAAGCAGGCGGACGGTGCGACGCACCTCGATGAGGCCGCTTCGACGATCACTGGCTTCCTCGCGAAGTCCGGCGCGTCGCTCGGCTCGTCGAAGAGTCTTGTCGATATGCCGGAGGCTGCGGAGGCGTTTAAGTTCATGTCCCACATGAACCAGGTGGGGCAGACCGGCGCGACGCCGCGTCATGCGAAAGGCCTCTCGACGTGCTGCCACGGCGAAGAGCCGCACGTGGTGGGCTGGCGCTTCATCGGCGAACGCCGCGCGGTGAACCTGGACGCGAACTGCGGCTGGGCGCAGGGCAAGGCGGACGTCCTCTACGTGGCGGACGCCTTCGAGGTGATGAAGAAAGTCAACGAGCTGCTCTGACATGCCAGAGCAGCCGCAGACTCCGATGCGCAAATCGGCGATGGTCGGCGTCGTGGGGCGCACGAACGCCGGGAAGTCCACCGTCGTCAACCAGATGGTCGGCGAAAAGGTGTCCATTGTCAGCCCCGTGGAGCAGACGACGCGCAACACCATCCGCGGCATCGTGGAGGATCCGCGCGGACAGCTCGTGTTGCTCGACACGCCCGGCCTCCACAAGGCGGTCGGACCGCTCGGCAAGCTCCTCAACGGCATGGCGCGCGCCACTTCCGCCGGCGTGGACATCCTGCTCGTCGTCTTTGACGCGGCGCATGAGCCGCAGCTCGAGGACGAGGGCTGGATGCGCCGCGTCGTAAAGGAACATCCGGAAAAGGTCGTATTCGCGCTCAACAAGTGCGACCGCTCCCCGTTCTACGAGACCATGTTCCGCGATTTGTGGAAGGAAGTCACCACTGGGACAACGGGCAGCTTGCCCGTTGACGCTGGCACCACTAGTACAACGTGCAGCTTGCCCGTTGACGCTGGCACCACTAGTACAACGGGCAGCTTGCCCGTTGAACCACGTTGGGTCACCTGCTGCGGCATCCGCAAGGGCGGTTGCGACGCGCTCCTAGATGCCCTCTTCGACCTCTCCACCCCCGGTCCCGCGCTCTTTCCCGAGGACGTCGTGACCGACTATCCGCGCAAGCTCGCGATTGCGGACGTCGTGCGCGAAAAGCTGATCCAGCGTCTCCGCGACGAGGTGCCGCACGAGGTGGGCGTGGCGGTGAAGGACCTGCACGAGGACCGCAGGCGCGGCTGGGACGTGGCGGTGACGATCTACGTGAACCGTGCGTCGCAGAAGGGCATCGTGATCGGTCCGCGCGGCTCGCTTCTGAAGGCGGTGCGTCTGAGCGCGGAACCGGAGCTTTCCGACATGTTCGGCGTAAAGGTGCGCCTGGAACTGTGGGTCAAGGTCGAACCCAACTGGATGAAGAACAACCGTCTCCTTGCGGAGATGGGCTACCTCGGCGCTACCCGCTGACTTCGTGGAACGTGACGGGTTCGTAGCTCTTAAACTGATCCGTAAGGTGGGGCGAGCCGAGGTGGGGCGAGTCCTCCGGGCGAGCCGCAGGGCGTGGCGAGCCGCCCGTCGCGACCATGATTACTATAAGATCAAAATTCGCTAGCGATGAGATATAAATCCCTTGGTATGGAAGACGAAAATCCCATGTAGGGAAGCCAAACCCTCCTACTAGGGAGATCGAAATTCCTCTGTGGCTCAAAAATCCCCCCGTCCTAGGGAGAAGCGGTTTCGTTCCTAGGGAGAAGCGATGCCCCTTTTACGGCGACATACGCATCCACATACCAATCACGCGCAAAACTTCACCAATCTTCGTGCGCATCTGTTTTTTTTATCCACACGCATTGGGATTTGGAAACAACCAAGACAACTTTCAAGAACAACATTATCCTGCGGGGCGAGTTGATGCGCCCCGCGCCCGCGTGCCTAAGACAAGGCTCCTTGCATGGAGATAAAAGCGAAGAAGATTCGCTACACGAAGAGAAAAATACTCGATTGTATTGCTGCGTGGAGAGAATTGTGCTATACTGTTGCGCAAAAGGAGTTATTGTATGCGTAGCAACTATGTGGAAGTTCTCAAGACGCAGAAGCGTGAACTGGAGCGCCTGATGGCGCAGCCAGACCTTATTGAGCGAGCTCAATTGGGCTGGTTTGAGGTCAATTCGACGCTGGCCTATTTTGCGGTGGGCGTCCGCCGGTGCGGCAAGTCCGTGCTTTGCCGGATGGCGCTCGCGAAAAGCGGTTTCCCGTTCGGCTACATCGACTTTGACGACGAGCCGCTGCATGACGTCCAGCCGGAAGACCTGAACGATCTGCTTGAGGCGGTATATGTCGTGTACGGGCCGGTGAAGCACCTGTTCATGGACGAGATCCAGGACGTTCCCGCCTGGCAGCTGTTCGTGAACCGGCTTCTGCGCCAGGGGATGCACATTGTCATCACCGGATCGAACTCGCGTCTGTTGACGGACGAAAGGGCGACGCACCTGACAGGGCGCCACATTCCCGTGGAACTTACGCCGTTCACGTTTGCGGAATACCGCCGCTACCTTGGACGCGGCGAGGCGGAGCTTGCCGAAGGTCGCGGCGAGGCGCGGCGGGACTACGAGGTGTATGCCGAACGCGGCGGATTCCCCGAAACGTTCAGATGGGTGGATGTGAGGAACTACCACAAGTCGCTCTACGACTCCATCGTCTATCGGGACATCCTTCAACGCCACAAGATTAGGGAGGTGTCGTTGTTCAACCGCGTCGCATACGCCGTCATGGAGAACTATGCCTGCCAGATTTCCGCAAACAAGCTGTCCAACCAGCTTGGTACGAACAGCACCAACACGGTGCAGGACTTCATTCACTTCATGGAAGAGGCTTATCTCGTCCACACGGTTTCGCTCTACGGGCGGAAAGCGTGGGAAAGGACGCGCATCGGCAAGGTGTATGCCGTCGATCCCGGGCTTGCGAACTACTTTACCGGGCATAGCCCTGGCGAAGACCAGTTGGGGCGGCGGTTGGAAAACATCGTCTATCTCCAACTCCGCAACAAACAATATGAACTCGACTTTGAGATTTTCTATTACCGCGACGACAGGCATGAGATCGACTTTCTCTGCCAACGACGCACCCGCACGATGAAACTTGTTCAGGTCTGCTACAGCATGTCGGACGAGAAGACCCGAGACCGAGAGTTGTCCGTATTGTTTGAGGCTGGAAAGAAGTTCAAGTGCGACGATCTGGTTGTTGTCACAGACCATGAGGACGGCGAAGTCAGGCAGGGCGGGCAGACCGTGCGCATCGTCAATGTTGTGGCATGGCTTCTGGAAATAGACAAAGAGAAGATACGTGACGACTTCTTCGCAAAAGGCTGCTTGGCTGCGGAAGAGGCAAAGAAGGCGATAGCGAAAAGGGCTAAGGCGAAAAAGAATGGCTGAAGTGAAATCCAAGGTGGCCTTTATGGTAGGCATTGCTCTTGCGGGAACATCCGCGTTTGCGGGGGTGAACGCGCAAGCTGCGCGTTCTACTACGCCTAGTAGAACGTGCTGCCAGCCCGTTCGGGTCACGCAGACGGACGCGCACAAGCCCGTCACGTACCATTTTGCCGTCACGAACACAACGGACAAGCCGCAGACGGTCGAGAGCGTGCGAACCTCGTGCGCGTGCTTGAAGGTCAATATGGGAGGGTCGCGCTCCGTCGCGACCGTGGTTACTATAAGGTCAAAAATCGCTAATGATTAGAAGTAAAGCCTCTAGTATGGAAGTCGAAACTCCCACGTAGGGAAGTTAAAACCTCCTAGTAGGGAGGTCAAACTTCCCAGTGGCTCAAAAATCCCCCCGTCCTAGGGAGAACCGATTTCGCTCCTAAAACGGCGACGTACGCATCCACATACCAACCACGGGCAAAACTTTAATTTCCCAAAAATCCCCCTTGCACCGGGCGGGGAAATAGGATATACTATCCATGTCTTGCCCTTGAAAGGGCGAGGCGACAGATTACCCGCGCGGGAGGGGCGAGCAACCGTAGCCATGACCGCGTTTGGGATGGCGTCAGGGCGAAGCCTGAGAACTGGAACTCTAGTGACGCATCGAAAGGGCACTGCTAACAAGCAGGTCTGCCTCTTTCGGTGTTTTATTAGAAGGTTCTCTCAGGCACCTGCTCTGAGGCATCGGAGGAGGTGCTATGTTTTCCCCATGCTGAATCCGAAATCTGGGAGGGTCGCGCTCCGTCGCGACCGCAAGAGGGAACAAAACGATTTGCTAGCAACCGAAAGGAAACGAAAAAATGAACATGAAGAAGATGATGATGGCGTTGGCGGCGACGGCTGCCATTGGTGGCATGGTGTTTGCAGATGTAAGCGTTGACAACATCAAATGCACGCAACGGTATCCATGGAATGGACTGGTGGACATTGACTACACCATTGCGTGTGACGACCCGAATGCGGAAATCTATGTGAACCCCATTGGCTTCAATGGCGACACGGGCCTGACTGTATTCCCGACACACTTCACGGGCGCTGGTGCTACGAACACCGTAAAGGCCGGTCGGCATCGGATGGTGTGGGACGCAAAGGCGGACATGGGAGCGTTCTCGTCCAAGAACTTCCAGATCAAGATGTATGCCGGAAAGGAACTTTCGCGTTACATCGTGATTGATATCTCTGGCGGTACGAATGCGACGAACTTCGCGATTCGGCGTTCCATTGAAGGCCCGAATCTTGACGATGATACGTGCCGCACAACGGAGATTTGGATGCGCCTCATTCCGCCAGGTACGTTCATGATGGGCAGCCCGACAAATGAACTTGGGCGTACTGATAATGAGGATTTGCACAAGGTGACGATTACCAAGCCATTCTATATCGGAGTTTTTGAAGTGACGCAGAGGCAATGGGAGTTGGTAAAGGGAAGCATGCCAATTGTTGCCTCCAATGATGTAGTGTATGCAACACGGCCAGTTGCAAGGATCAATTATTCAGAGTTGTCATCCGGAAATTATTCGTTCATAAACTCGATTCGGCTAAGAACGGAAAGATATGGATTTGATTTGCCCACAGAAGCCCAGTGGGAATATGCATGTCGTGCTGGAACATTGACAGCGTTGAATAGTGGTGAAAATCTAATGGGAACGACAGGATGTTCAAATCTGGACAAGATAGGAAGATATTCTGCGAATGGGAAATCAACATCTGAAGTGGGAAGTTATCAGCCGAACAAGATCGGACTCTACGACATGCATGGCAATGTGCGTGAATGGTGCCGTGATGGAGGAATTAATGCAAACCATCTTGGAACGTCTGCACAAATTGATCCCATATGGGCTAGAAGCTACGATACCGGAAATTGGAGTTCTTGGGAAACGAAAATGGTTAGAGGTGGAAGCTGGAACGAAAATGCATCCTGTTCTAGATCGGCTAGGCGCACAGGTTTTACCTACAAGTCTAATGATACTTTTAACAGTTCAAGTGAAATCGGCTTTCGACTTTATTGTACCGGCAATCTCCAGCAATGACGTGACAATGTCATTGATGGATTTGCACAACTACTATGTGGGATGTTGCTTATAGCCCAATACATCGGTATTTGGCTGCCGGTTGTGTAGGTAAATATCCCATGTCGTCATGTGTCAGATTAAGCAAGGGTTAAGTGAGCCTTGAATGGAGAAGACATGAAGAAAACGATTTTGGTTCTATCCTTGGCGTCATGCGCATTTATTTTAAATGCGTTTGCCGAGGAATACTACGGCATCGGCGAGTCGAATACATTTAGATTGGACGCACGATATGTCGAATCGTCATGGATGGATGGTGCAACTGTTCATGACGGAGGCATGCTGATGGGCGACGAGACATGGGCGGCAGCGAATGTTCATGTGGTGTATGGTACGGTCGTTGTGCAGACGAATGTAACACTCTCCATAGAGAGCGGCGCGGTTGTGAAGTTTGTCGGAGGTGGATTGCTGTCGTTGGGATCGTGCATTGCGAGTGGCGTGACGTTTACTGATATTGCAGATGGAGCGGACATGACAAACGCGTCCATCCCCGTGCCGTCGTATGTGCTGAATGGCAACATTGTGACGGATGGGAGTACGGTTGTGAAATTTTGCCGAGAGGGGGATGCATTTTCTGCGGGTGGTGAATCAAATGTGTTTGCCTTGCACACACGGGAAGTTGAAGATTCGTGGCTTTACGGGGCTGTTGTCCATGATGGTGGAATGTTAGCCGGTAATGAGATATGGGAAGTAGGGAAAATCCATATAGTGTATGGAGCCATCGTCGTGCCAACAAATATAACGCTTACCATTGAGAGTGGCGCAATTGTTAAGTTTATAGGCGGCGGAATACATGCTTTGGGAACGTGCATTGCGAAAGGTGCTTTGTTTACCGATGTTGCAGATGGTATTGGCGAGGGCACCATACCTGTGCCGTCATATATGCTGGATGGTAATATAGAGGCGGACAGTGCGACGGTGGTGAAGTTCAGCCGTGAAGGGGGTGCGTTCTCGTCTAGCGGTGAATCCAACGTGTTTGCGTTGAATACGCGAAACATCGAATCATCATGGCTGGACGGAGTGGTTATTCATGATGGCGGTGTCTTGAAATGTGACGAGACGTGGGGTACCGGAAGCATCCATGTGGTATACGGGACTATTACGGTACCTGATAACGCGACGCTTACTATAGAAAGTGGTGTGGTCGTGAAATTTGTAGGCGGCGGATTGTATGCGCTTGGAACCTGCATTGCGAATGGTGTGACGTTTACGGACATTGCAGATGGCGGTACGCACGCAATAAGTTCGTCACTTCCGATGCCGTCGTATGTGCTGGAAGGCGATTTCGTTACGGATGATGCGACGCGCTTCAAGTTTGCGAAGATGGGGGATGCTTTTGCTCAGGCGGGTCAGTCTGATGTGTTTGCGCTTGATAGCACTGAATATGAATATCGTTTTGCACGTGATGAGGAATCAATCACATTCTCGTCGGCGTGGGCGAATGGTGCGAATGTAAAGGTGTCAGTTGCAAAGTCAGGAAATGTTGTTGATACGCTTGTAGATGAAAATGGTTTAGTGGATGGCATTGTGTCGTGGGCAAGACCGCAAAACGCAGGATTTTACGAACTTCGTCATGAGTCTGGCGATGAGACGTTGACAGCGATATTTGCAGTTGCGGATGGGGTTTTGCACGACGGGGTAATAACAAGTGACGAGACCTGGGCGAATGGGATGGTTCATGTTGTCAACGAGAATGTCACGATTGCCACGGGTACTACGTTGACGATTGAAGCGGGTGCGGTCGTGAAGTTCCTTGATGGAACGACTTTGACGGTCGAGGCGGGCGGCGCATGTATCGCAGAGGGCGTGACGTTTACGAGCATTGCCGATGATTCCATCGGCGGAGACACGTTGGGTGACGGCGGGGCTACTGTTCCAGTTGAGAATGGATATGCGATCATAGGCGTGGTTCGGGATGATTTGGCGACAGTATACCGCTATGGGGTGCAGTCGTATTCCGGTACACTTACGAGGAATGACGAATGGCGCATGGAGAAAACGTATGTCATTGACGGGACGCTGACTGTGGCAGATGGTGTGACGCTGACGATTCCTGTGGGAACGGTCGTGAAGTTCACGGAAGGGAGTGAACTTAAAGTCACTAATGGTGGTGCATGTAGTGCGGAAGGAGTAATCTTTACGCACATTGCCGATGACAGCGTGGGCGGCGATACGATGGGGGACGGCGACGCGACGAAGCCAGAATATGGCAAGTACACCGTCGACGTGTCTGTATTAGACAACGATGCGACGGAGTACCGCTATTCCGCGCCAATCACGACGAGTGGGACGATCTATGGCAACGTTGTTTGGCGGGCGCGGCAGGTGTATCACGTCACGGGAAACCTGACGCTCGCCTCTGGCGCGACGCTCACCATCGCTCCCGGCTCGGTCATAAAGTTCAATCCGAATGTCTCGTTCACGGTCAACAGCGGTGCGACCTTGAACGCGCAGGGCACGCGCTCCTCGCCCGTGGTATTGACGTCATTCAAGGACGACGCTCACGGTGGTGACACCAACGGGGATGGAAATAATTCGCTCGCACAGGGTGGGGATTGGGGAACCCTTTCCGTTTCCGGTGTCGCCAATTTCGACTATACGACGATTCAGTACGGCGGTTCTGACATCCTTCGTTTGAATTCCAATGGTACGATCAACTTCAACAATAGTGAGATAGCCCATGCATACGAATATTGCGTAGATCTCGAAGGTGGAGCGTGGAATATGCGTAACTCCGTGTTCAGGGATTTCTATACGGCATTCAGGCATTGGTCGACGACATTCTCGTGCGTCAACTCTGTTTTCTATGATTGTTCCTACATCTCGAACAACGGCGGACAGTCTTTTGTGAACTGCATATTTGAGCGCTATTCGCTTGGATTGTGCTGGTGGACGGATGATTGCTCTTATCGGAATTGTGTCTTTTGGAATCCGGCAGACGATTCAGGTAGCCCGCAGAGTTGTGTACATGCTGGTTCGAACGGCAGCATATGGGCCGATCCGAAGTTCGCGAATGCCGAGAAGGGCGACTTCCGCCTCAAGGCCGATTCACCATGCGTGGATGCGGGCGCTGGAATGGTTGCGCCGGATAAGGACTACTACAACCAGCCCCGGCAGACGATTCAGAGTGTGACGCCGACGGGAACGCCGAACGCAAAAGGCGTGTATGCTGACATCGGAATCTACGAAGTCCAGCCGCGCAATGCAGGGGCGGATGTTGACTTGGAAGTCAAGGCGGTCATGGTGCCAGAAACAATGACGGTCGGCGAACTTGTCACAGTTGCTTGGCGCGAGGCGAACATCGGTTCCGTCGATACGGATGGCAAGTGGTACGACAAGGTTGAGCTCGTTTCCGCCAATGGCGCGGTCGCGACGCTCGGCATGGTACCCGTTGTTGGCATTCCTGCGGGCGGTGAAAAGACGATCACGGAAGCGTCGTTCCGCGTTCCGGCGGTCGCCGAGGGTGCTTGCACGATCCGCGTGACGGCCAACTACAACCGCGATATCTACGAAGGTTCGCTCACGGCGAACAATGTGGGGCTATCGGATTGGGCAACGGTTTCTTTGCCGACCGTCGCGACTAACGACTTCACGCGTATAACGCTTGCAGAAGGGGCTTCAACGGCTTTGAAGATTCCTTATGGTTCGGGAATATCTGCAATTCGTGTGCATGGAGGGCAAAACGTTGCTGTATTTGCGGGTGCTGGCTATGTGCCTATGGATCTGCACTATGATGTTGCAGCTGTTGCACTTGCCGATGGTTCATATCTGCTTGTGTTGCCCAAGAGTGTGGCTGAAACCGACTTTTACATGACTTTGCAGAATGGTAGTACTTCCAGCGAGTCAATACAGCTTGAGACATTGACGGAAACCATTTCCATGTTAGGTGTTTCGCCATCTGAAATGTCAAATGCTGGTATTGGGCATCTGACCATCCACGGCATTGGCATGGATCGCGTTACAGAGGTGAAACTGCAAGGCCCTTCAACTCGTGTTGCGTCCGAGGTGATGGTCGTCTCTCCAGGAGAACTCACCGCGACGATTGACATGGCGAATGCGATGGAGGGCAATTACACTGTCGTCCTAGAAACCGAGGACGGAGGGACTATTCGTGCCACGAAGACGATTTCCGTCTACAAACCCAAGTTGGGTCCAAAGCTGGAAGCATGGCTTGAAATGCCATCGTCAGTGAGAAGGGGGCGTATATATACTGGACGTGTCCATTACTGTAATTCAGGCGACGCGGACATGGAGGCGCCGTTATTGGCGTTGGAGGTTTCAGGAGCACAAATCCGGCTTCCTGGCGAGGCTGACTGGCAGAAAGAGACGCTTTACGTTATGGGAGTTTCAGGCGGCTATCCGGCAGGAGTTCTGAAAGCTGGCGAGGAGACCTCCCTGATCGTTGAAATCATGACTGGAGATTCCCCATCGTTCTCATTGCGGACTGAACATGACGAGACCGAGGCTTGGGAGGCGAGGCGTGAGGCGATTTCTTCTGCCGCAACGCGGGTGAATCTTCGTGGTCGTCCAGTAATTCGCTGGGGACGGTTGGAGCAGTATGCGACAGCATTTACTGCTGGAACGAATTCACAGGCAATATGCGGACTCCTTCTTAACGAAAGCGATGGAGTCCCACTTTCTGGCGCACGCATTGTTGCGCTGGCAGAGGACGGGACTGCATTCTCTGGTGATACCGTTGATGATAGCGGTAGATTCATACTAGACGGCATCCAGGGGCCGACGAACGTCTTGCTTGTGGTTGAGAGCGGTGCATGTGTACATACTCGGTGGGTAGGGGTACCGGAACAGGGCGATGTTTTGGACATCACGTTGACAGGAATGCGAGGATATGATGTGAACGTCGATTTCTTGGGGTTGGATGGGCTTGAGAATGTTACAACCGGAATCGTGGAACTCGTCCATGTCGGGACAGGCTTACGCACGCCGGCTGTCGTATCCGGTGGAAATGCAACAATTCAAGTTTATTGCTCAGGAGAATACACGGCATCCGCCGTCGTTGGTAAAGGCCAGGAAATTGCCAAGTCATTTTTCATAGGCGTGGAAGACACGTCTGTTTCGTTGACGTTTGATTTTTCAGAAGGTGGAAGTGTATCTGGAATTGTTGCGGATACAAAAGGTGGGATTGTCGCTGATGCGGTGGTCACCATCCAGTCGGAATCTGACTCTTCATACACTCGAACCGTCGTGACGGATGAGAATGGAGAGTGGAAGGCAGAGTGTTTGCCTGCTGGGAACTATGTGGCGGTGGCG
Organism: uncultured bacterium; assembly: GCA_902779865.1. Lineage (GTDB taxonomy): Bacteria > Verrucomicrobiota > Kiritimatiellia > RFP12 > UBA1067 > RUG572. Next base: position 5,338 of record CACZDG010000027.1, on the reverse strand, counting down.
TCAGGCTCGAAATCGGGTTCTGCGGAGACTGTTGCGTTCTCCGTCTTGGACAAGGCGGAAACGCCTGGTTTGCGCCTTGGCGTCGTCACATACGGAAGCTCCCTTTCGGTTTCCGTGGAAAACGCTCCAGAGGGTGGCAGCGCGCTGTTTGTCGCGAATACGGGCGAACATAGCGATTCCGTCAAGATTGCAGCTGACGGCACTTTTCGTATCGATGGGATTCCAGAAGGCGTGGGCACCATCAGGATTTATGATGCGAAGGGAAAGATTGTCGCGATCAAGAGCGACACCCTGATCAAGACCGGCGAAAACACTCGTACGATTGTTGTCAATGACGAGAAAGCGGTGTTCGTTGGTACGGCAAATGACGAGGACGGCAATCCCGTCGCCGTAGACTGGATGCTTCTGCCACCAAATTCAGATGGAATGCGAGTTGCGGCTTCGGAAGTCGATGAGAATGGGCAGATTGCTTTTGAAGTGCCCAAGGCCGATTACTGGGGACAGGCATCCGCGCCAGGCTTTATTTCCGAAGCTTTTCATGTTAGAATCGATCGTGATAAATCCGTGAAGGTTATCATGAAGCGTGGTGGATATGTCGGGCATGTGTTCCCGGACGGCATTGAAGAAGCCGATGCAACCGTGGCGTTTCGTACCGCGTCGGCATCTGCTGCAGCGGCAAGGGACGATCATTTGTGGATCGCAGGTCCGCTTGCGGCAAATGAATCCGCAATTGGCTTTGTCGTCCACGCAACGGGAGCCTATCTGACTGAGGAAACGACGATTGTGGCTGGAACAACAGGCATTGTTGCAAGGGCGGATGCTGTACGCCCCCTCGACATTCGATTTGGGGACTCAACTGAAGTCGCATACGTGCAATTGGAACTGAAGTCTGGAGTCGGATTTACGGCAACTTTCGCGGTCTCAGAAAACCGTGTTATGTTGACGGAATTCCCTGAGATTGAGACGGATGTTCGTGCCTATTCCGCAGATGGCTCTTTGGTAGCCTCCTCGATGATTACACCGACAGCTCGCAATGCGGTTATCGGGACGGATGCAATTATGACAGTTGCGGGTTCGGTCACAGGCTGCAAGCCTGGACAGTGCGCTGGTGGTATGGTTTCGTTTTGTACGGGTGATGGCGTCACACTGTCGTCTGTGGCACTTTCGGCTAACGGGACATTCCGTTCCGCTGGCGTTCCGGTTCGTTTTGAGCGTGTCTGGATTGTTCTTGCAGATGGAACGAGCGTGTTTTTTGACAAGAGCGAGGCCATTGCGCTTGGATGGCAACTTCCGCTTCCAGAGGGCCTAGGAGAAGTCAATTACCAGTTCAACGACAAAGATGGAACGCCGTTAGCGGGGTTGCCGATTGTCGTGTCTTTCGATGATGGATTCCGCACAACGGCTAAGACGGACTCGAATGGGCGGGTGTCTGTTAAACATAAAACTAACGGGCACGTTACGGTTAGGGCACAGAATTCGACCGATTCATCTCCGCCGCTAACCCCTGTTCTGCCTTCAGTTTGCTCTAATTGCGGTCAACATCCATGTATATGCTGGGTTGGAGAACCATGCTCTGTATGTGGTTCAGATCCATGCATTTGCAGGATTGAACAGAAGGAGATTCAAGTTGACAATGAGACAATCGAAAAGAAAACCGTTCCGGATCCCGTAAACTTGCCTCCGCTAAAGAAAGTCGAAGTCAATGAAGTCCACTACCATGATTGGACAATGAGCGAGGCCCTTTGGTATGACCCGCTTGTCGCAAGATACAACGAGTTGGTGGAAATGGTTGCGCAGATAAAGATGTCGCCGCCACCACGTGTCTGTCCAGACACTGAATGTAAATATTGTGAAGCACGTTTCGGTGCCTACAACCGGGCGGTCTGGAACCGTTATCGTCAATACAGGAGCGCAGAGGTTAAGATGATTAATTTCGTCGGAGACGAGTTGAGCGAGTTGCAGCGAATCTCAAGAACTCTTCATAGACAACAAACGGTTGGTGTGTGTAAGAATGTGGTTGTTGTGATAATCTCTGTGGCAGCAGAAGTTTACTCATTGGGTGGGGCTACGCCTGCTGTTGCGGCATTTGTCGCATCGACGACCGGAAATTATTGGGAAGAGAGCCTTGAGGTGTCTGCGGGTGGGCAGAGCAGTTTCGATCCAGTTGGTACATACTATAATGTCAGTTTAGATGGACTTGGCATTCAGGAGGCATTGGACAATGATTATCGGATAATTCGTGCGAATGCGCAAAACGCACTCACGAGAATCGGGAATGGGCGAAGGGAATATGTCAATCCCAAGATTTCGGGTGTTGCGGGGAATGTTGCAACAGGTGTAGGGATCGTAGTAGATGCCGTTAGTCAAACAATTCGTTGGCGTAATCACGACGATATGATGAATTACCGTATTCGTGCGATGGATCATAATCTTGCGCAATTTTCAGCACTATTGGCGATGACTGCTTCTGCGGCAAGTACCCCATATAAAATATGTGAGAATAGATGTTGGGTTAGGCATCAATTCGGCGAGAGTTGTGATTGTGACGAGGAAAGTTGCCCAATGTTGGTAAGAGCATCAAGTACGAGAGGTCCAGACAGCAGTTCACCATCTATCCCCTCTTCCTCCGACCCCAACGAGATAGTCGGGCCGGCGGGCGTGGGTGAGGAGCGCCTTGTGAAGCCGGGTGAGACGATGGACTACACCATCTACTTCGAGAACATGACGAATGCGACGGCGGCGGCTCAGGACATTTATGTGACGCTGCCGAAGGATGCGGGGCTGGATTGGAGTACGTTTGAATTGGGCGAGGTCGTGTTCGGCGATAACATAGACAACGCCTTATCTGGTGCTTACGATGGTGAGAGCAGTTATGCCATACCGGGCACTAATTGGAGTGTCAGGACTGTCGTAACGCACACCGCCGATGCCGTGAAGTGGCATTTGCGGATCATCGATCCAACTACGCCAGACAATTATCCCAGCGATGCATACGCAGGATTCCTTCCGCCAAACGACGAAACGGGACGCGGCGAAGGACACCTTCGTTTCCGCGTGAAGGTAAAGGATGGCGCAGTTGTCGGTTCTCGCATCAACGCATCAGCGACCATCGTATTCGACTACAACGACCCTATCACCACCGATCCGGCGTGGTGGAACACGGTGGGTCAGGAGATAGGAGTTACGATAGGTGATAATGAGGATGGAGGTCTTACGCACCTGTTCGTCGGTGCGCCGTATGGGAATGCGCTACCGGAAAAGCCCGCGAAAGAAAAAACCGGATACACCTTCGGCGGGTGGTACACCGGACCGAACGGTACGGGGCGGCGCGTGACGGCGCAGTCGCTGGTGGAGGCTGGCGATGGCACCCTGTACGCACACTGGTTAGCGTGCGCATACAACGTGCATTTCGATGCCAATGGCGGCGAGGGACAGATGAGCGACCAGCCGTTTGAGTTTGACAAGGAGGCGGAGCTTGATGCCAACGCATTTGAGTTCAAGGGTTACTCCTTCGGCGGATGGGCGACGAACGAGACGGGTGAGGCGGTGTACGCCGACTGTGCGGTCGTGAGCAACCTGACAGCCGAGTCCGGCGGCGTGGTGAACCTCTATGCCACATGGACGGTCAATTCCTACACCGTCGCTTTCGACGCGAACGGCGGCGAGGGTGGTTGGAGCAGCAACATGGTGTACGGGACTGCGATTGCCGCGCCAACAGTGACGCACGAGGGCTACACCTTCGCGGGTTGGCAACCCGTGCTACTAGGGACCGTTCCTGCGAGCGATGTGACATTCACGGCACAGTGGACGGTAAATTCCTGCACCGTCGCTTTCGACGCGAACGGTGGTGAGGGCGGATGGAGCAGCAACTTGCTGTACGGGGCGGAGATAATTGCGCCTACGGTGGCGCGCGAGGGCTACACCTTCGCGGGCTGGCAGCCCGCGCTACTAGGGACCGTTCCTGCGAGCGATGTGACATTCACGGCACAGTGGACGGTAAATTCCTACACCGTCGCTTTCGACGCGAACGGCGGTGAGGGCGGTTGGAGCAGCAACATGGTGTACGGGACTGCGATTGCCGCGCCTACAGTAACGCGCGAGGGCTACACCTTCGCGGGCTGGCAGCCCGCGCTACTAGGGACCGTTCCGGCGAGCAATGTGACGTTCACGGCACAGTGGAATATCAACCAGTACACCGTCAATATCGACCTTGGCGGCGGGACGGGCGACACGGGCGCGACCCTAGCCTACGGCATGCACGTGGGCGATGTCAAGTTGCCGACTAAGGTTGGCTATGCGTTTGACGGCTGGTGGACTGCGGCCGAGGGCGGGGAGCAGATTCCTGGCGACACCCTCATCACGGGCGAGCTGTCGCTCTACGCCCGCTGGACCGCGAACGCATACAAGGTGCGTTTCAATGCGAACGGCGGCACGGGGACTATGGCTGATCAGGCGTTTGTGTATGGCACGGCGCAGAAGTTGTCCGCGAATGCGTTCAAGCAAGGCATATACGCTTTCGTCGGTTGGGCAACAAAACCGGATGGCGAAGTGGTGTATGCAGATGGGCAGTTGGTGGAGAACCTGACTGCTTCGGCGAATGGCGTCGTGACGCTCTATGCTGTCTGGACAATGGATCGACCGATGTTGTTCACCGATGTGACGGAGGCTGCGCCGCAGACGGCGGCCTCGGTGTATGATGGCTATCTGTACAACAAGTCAACGGGCGCGCTTGCGGGCACGATTCAGGTGAAGGTGGGCAAGCCGGGCAAGGACGGCAAGGCGGCCGTGAAGGCGACGGTGGTTGGCCTTGACGGCAAGAAGAAGTCTCTGAAGGCCGTGGAGAAGGGCAAGGCGACGATTGAGAGCGATGGAACGACCACTGTGGAACTAGTGGGCGGAGACGTCTGCGAGGTCAAGATCGGTGCGAAGGGCATGAGTGGCACGTATGGTAGCTATGACATTGACGGTGCTTTGAACGTGTTCACGTCGAAGGATGCGGCGGACAAGGCGACTGCAGCGACTGTGCTCGGCAAGTGGCAGGGCGTGGTGAACGTGGCGTGGCGGTCGGACGCGACGGAGCGGCTCGCCGGGGACGGCTCGCCCTACCATACTTTGTCTGTGACGATTGCGAACAAGGGCAAGGCGAAGGTGGCGGGGACGCTCGCGGATGGCACGAAGGTGTCGGCGAGCAGTCAGTTGCTTGTCGGCGACGAGTGGTGTTGTGTGCCGGTGCTTGAGCCTAAGAAGTCGCATCTGGCGTTTGTGTTGTGGTTGCCGGCGGACGCGACGGGGCGCGTCCCTCCCATGGTGGTCGGACTTGAGAATGCCATTGTGGGCA
>CACZDG010000026.1 GCA_902779865.1 uncultured bacterium | reverse complement strand
CTACCACGAGGACGCCTTCACGCGGCGGTGCGACCTGAACGTGATGTCGGCGATGATGGTGGCGCGGTCGTTCGGGATGTGGATATGCGCGCGGCATCCGGACAGGACGGTCTCGGAGGTGCGGCGCGACCTGTTCCTGCATCCCCCGAAGCTGTTCCGCGTCATGACGAAGGGAGGCCTGCTGTGACGTAGCGCACGACACGCGCCACACGGCGGCCAGCGGCCTCGGCATGCCCCGGGGCCCGGCCTGCCATGCTCGCGGGGTGTCCCGAAGGGTCCCCGCGCCATGGGAGGCGGGCTTCGCGGGCGCTGGCGGGACGGGACTGTGGGCAAGGCATCCTTTCTCGGACCCCCAGGCTGGCAGGGCAAGGTCTTTTCAGCGAAACGTCAGGCTGGAAACGCAAAGAAACAGTCTGCCAAATGAAAACACCATGTCTGCCAAATGAAAACACCATGATAATCATTGACAACAAAGCGCAAAATAGTGTAAACTGTATGCGTTCAAGGGTAGTGTGCCTTTGGACGAATTAACACAAAGAGAAGAATGAAAAATATGCAGATGACAAAAGGCCAATTCTTGGTCGGCGTGGCTGCTATGGTATTCGCCGCCCAGTCCGCGTTCGTCCCGATTCCGTTCGGAAGCGGCGCTAATACATCGTTCTATGACGACGAGGCGGGCGATCGGAAGGGCGGATTCATCGACCTTGGCAGCAACGACCTTCGGATGTTGTCCGCCGGGGATCAGGACATCGGCGGCATCGCGTTCCGCATCGCCCCTGCCGAATCGAGTTCGGACAAGGCGTGCATCGTCCTCGGCGGAACACGTCGCGACTACCTCGCGAAGTCGGCCGAAGTTAAGCTTGAAAAGCCGCTGCGCGGCGAGTGCCTCTATCTGCTGCACGCATCCGCGTTTACGCAGGCGGAGGAAAAGCCCATCGTCGGGTCGCTGCACCTCGCATACGAGGGAGGTTTCAAGGAAGAGCGCCACGTTCGCATCGGACGCGATGTCGGCGACTGGACCACCGCGCGTGGCTGGCGCAACGCCGTGCGCGCCTGGACGATCTACAACAACAACACGCAGGTGTCGCTGTTCGTTTCGACGTTCCCACTCGCCCGCGGGAAGAAGCTGGCGTCCATCTCATTCACGTCCGACGAGGGCGTTTGGATCGTCGCGGGCGCGACGGTGGGCGATAGGCGTAAGCCGAGGGCGGTGCCGGTCGATCTGCGCATCACGCGCAGCTACGAGTTCCCCGATCTCTACGAGAAGCCGCTGCCCGTCTATCCCGCAGGGACGAAGCCGCGCAACGTCGTGTTCGTGCTGGGCGACGGCATGGGGATTGGATCCGTCATCCTCGCATCCAACTATTTGCGCCACCGTCCGGGCGCACTCGTCTTGAACCAGCTTCCCTACGCCGGGTTCGCGACGACGTACTCTGCCAACGCGGACGTGACCGACAGCGCCGCCTCCGCCACTGCGTTCGCCTGTGGACGCAAGACGAACAACAGCATGCTCGGCATGTTGCCGGACAGGTCACACGTCGATTCCATCGCCACCCGTGCGCACGCGGCGGGGTTTGCGATAGGCCTGATGACCGACGACCCGTTCACAGGCGCAACGCCGTCCGCATACTACGCGCACGTGCCGGTTCGCTCGTACAACGAGGACATCATGCGTTACGCCTCAAAGTGCGGTTTCGAGATATTGCTTGGCTACCACTGCAAGAGGTATTTTCTGCCAAAGGGGAAGGGGGGCGTGCGCAAGGACGGGCGCAACCTCATTGCCGAAATGACCGGCAAAGGCTACGTGCTGTGCGAGACTTTTTCCTCTTTCCTCTACGCTCCGCGCGACAAGCGCGTCCTTGCCCAGTTGAAGGACGGCGAACTTGACGACGAGCCGCGTTACAAAAAACTGACGGAGACGGCGCTGGAGCGTCTCTCGCAGGGCGGGAAGCGTTTCTTCGTTCTGATTGAGAGCGGCGATCCCGACCACGGGTCGCATGCCAACAAACCCGTCCAGACGATTTCTGGCGTGGTGAAGATTGATTGGGCCGCGCGCACTGCAGTTGACTGGTCGCTTGCGCACGGCGGCGATACGCTCGTGGTGGTCATGGCCGACCACGAGACCGGCGGCGTGAACGCCACTGTGAGCCCTGGGACGGGCAAGGCCACTGTCCACTACGGCGCGACAAGTCACACGGCGGCGCCCGTTCCTGTGTTCGCGTTTGGCCCCGGCGCGGAGTTGTTTGAAGGTTTGATGGACAACACCGACATCGCGAAGCGTCTTGCGCAATTGCTTGACCTCACCCTCTAAGAATCGGATTACGTGAACGGCAATCTCCAGTTCCTCGCTTTAATCGCGTTTGCGGCATCCGCAGCGTCCGGTGCCGTTCCTGTCGCCGTGCCAGTCGCGCCTCAGGTTGCTTCCAACGATCTTGTCGTGGCACGGCGCGCGCTTGGAGACGGGAACTGGTACACGGCCGAGCACCGTGCCGAGAATGCCTCCAAATTGCCGTCTTTGCGCACAGAGGCGCGTCTCGTGCAAATTGAGGCGCTTGCGCGTTCAGGGAAAGCGTCGGAGATTCCGTCCCGCCTCGAATCATGGGGCAATCCCGCTGGCGAACCTTTCCGCTACTGGCGTGCGTTTGCGCTGGTGGAGGAGGGCAAGTACGCCGAGGCGCGCGCAATCTTGAAAGAGAAGTTCGTTGCACCTGAATTTGCGTTGCTTGCGGAACGGTTTGCGGCGCTGCTTGAACACGATGCGGGCGATTACAAGGCGGCGTCCGCCCATTTCGCGGCGGCGGCTGCCATGATCCACTCAAACGACACGACCCGCGCCGAAAATGCCCTGGCATGGGCGCTCAACTGCGTGTCCGCAAGGGACTACAAGGGCGCACGTGAAGTGCTGGCGAAAGAGGGTGCGCTTGAGGCGAAGGGTTCCGCTGGCGACGCGGCGCGTCTTCTGGCGGCGGAGATTGCCGCCAAGTCAGGGGATGCCAAGGCCGCCCGTTCGCTGCGTGCGCGCATTGTCGCCGACGGCGAGAAGGCGGCGGAAGTCCCGTTCGTGTATGCGTCGCTTGCGCTCGCCGAGGAGGACTGGCTTGCCGGCTCGACGAACGCCGCGATTGCGTTCGCGTCCAACGCCGTGGCGCGCGCGTCGCGTCCAGATACGAAGGCCCTTGCCGGGTTCGACCTTGGATTCAGGGAACTCGCCGTGCCTGCTCTTCGCACCAACGGCATTGCGCGCATCAACGCGCTCGTGCGGGAATGTCCCGACGCGCCCGGTGCTGATGAGGCGCTGGTGCGTCTAGCGGATACGCTGTTGGCGGGCGGCGAGGCGGAGGAGTCCCTTAAGGCATACGACCGTTTCTTGCAGGCATATCCCGCCGCGCAGGCGCGGAAGGTGCATGTGCTTGAAGGGCGAGGTCTCGCGTTCATCGCGCTTAAGCGCACGACGGAGGCTGTCGGGGCGTTCGCGCGCGCGGCGCAGGTATCAACGAACTCCGAGGAACGTGCGAGGTGCATGTTCCGGCAGGGCGACGCATTGTTGGCCGCAGGACGTTTCTCCGAGGCCGCCGACGCATACGGGGCGGTGCGTGGCACGAACCTCTTCTCGTTTGCGCAGTTCCAGATGGCAGACGCCCTCTCCCGCGCCGGGAAGGCTGATTCGGCGGCGAGGCAGTTTGAAACGGTGATGGAAGGCGGAAGCGAATACGCCGTGGAGGCTGGGTTGCGCCTTGCGTCCGCCCACGCCTCGGCGGGGCGTACGGAAAAGGCGTGCAACATCTACAACCGTCTCCTTGGCGTGCCGGTCAAGAACGATGCGGACCTGCTCGACGAAAACGAGCGGAAGGCTGACGACAGAAAAGCGAAGCCTTTGCCGAAACTTACGTCCGACCAGAAGTCCAGGGCGCTGGAAGGGCGGGGACGCGCGAACTACAGGACCTACAGATTCGAGGAGGCGGAGCGCGACTTCGCCGAAGTTGCGAAGATCAACGCCGCGCGCGCCGGGGAGATGCGCTTCTTCTGCTCTCTCTGCCGTTACGGCGCGGGACGGGACGACGAGGCTTACGAATCGGCGAAGGCTCTCCTTGCCGAAACTCCGGATTCCCCACTTCGGGCCGACCTCACGCTGTGGCTTGCGAAGTTCGACTTCGCCAAGCGCGATTACGCCGCTGCGTTTGCTGCGTTCGAGGCGTGTTCAACGAACCGCTACATGACGACGGGACGCAGGCTGGACGCGCTCGTGCGGGCGGCTCGCTGTGCTGCGGCACAGTCCGACTACAACAAGCTCATTGAAGTTGTATCGCGTGTGTTGGCACATCCGGCCGCAGTCGCCGCGACGACCCAGAAGACTGCTGATACCGCGATCGTGGCGGAGGCGCTTCTGTTGCAAGGCGAGGCGCTTGTTGATCAAGCCCGTTTCGACGAGGCCGTTCTCGTGTTGGAGCGCGCGGCGGGGCTGTCGATTCCGGACGAAATGCGCCGACGAGTCTCCATCTTGAAGGCCGACTGCCTTTTCGCTCGCGGGGCGGACAATTCCGCGTACTACCAGCAGGCCGTGGATGAATACAGGAAGGTGCAGCAGGACGCAGACACCCTGCCGTCCACGCGACTGGCGGTGTCATTCAAGCTCGCCCGTGCGCTTGAAAAGCTGCACAACCTCAACGAGGCGGCAGACCAGTACTACACGAACGTTGTCATGGCGTACGTTGACGGCGTGCGGAACGGCGTGCTTTTCGACGGCAACGCGCGTGCGTTCTTCGCACGGGCGGCGTTCAACCTCGCCGATGCTTACGAGGCGTCTGGCAGTACGCATCAGGCGGAGCGAGTGCTGCGATATGTAGTCGAGGCGCAGGTCCCGTCGGCTGGCGAGGCGCGCAAGAGAATTTCGAGACTGAGAAAGGAAGGCGGTTTTAAATGAGCATCTGGACATTGCTTGGAGGCCCCGTGTTCTGGCTGCTGGTGGGGTTGGGCGTTGTGAGCGTGGCGGTGTTCTTCAACCGTCTCATAGGCCTTCGCCGTGCGCAGATCGACTACGTTGACTTCATCCGCGGCGTTGAAAACGTGCTTGCGCGGAACAACCCCGACGAGGCCCTTGCCCTGTGCGACGACACCCCCGCGCCCGTCGCCCGCGTGGTGGCGGCCGCAGTACGGCACCGTACGAGTCCCGCGCGTATCCTGCGCGAGGCGGTCGATGCGACGGGTCGAGCCGAGGTCGGGCGTCTTGAACGTCGTCTTGCGCTCCTTGCTATCATCGCGCAGTCAGCTCCGCTTCTGGGTTTGCTCGGCACCATACTAGGCATGATCCGCACCGTGCTTGCGGTGAACGGCGAGGCTCTAGTTACGCGGGCCGACTTGATCGGCGGAGCGATGCAGTCCCTCGGAGCGGCTGCGGCGGGCATAATCGTGGCGGTGTCCGTGCAGGTGATGTACGGTACGCTGCGTGTGCGCCTAGACCGCCTGACGGCAGATCTCGAAGCCGCAGCGAGCGAGATTCTAGGCATTCTTGCCGCACACAAGGAGGTCGTGGCATGACGGGACGCGAATGGGGATGGAGGCACGCCCGGTCGGAAGGAATCTGGCGGCATGGGGCGAGTTGGATGAAGCCGTTGTTCGCGGCTGCGCCGTGGATTACGCTTGTGTTGCTGCTCGTGATGTTCAATTTGATAGGCGGTCGCCTTGCGGCCGCGCCTGGCGTAGTGTTCGACCTCCCTGCGCCTGTCGGACGCCAGGCCACGGTGCCGGAGTTCACGGTGCTTGTGATGCCGTCTGCCAACGTAGGCGAATCTGGCGGCACGCTCGTCTTTTTCGACGACGCCCGGTTCGTGCTTGACGACCAGCAGTCCGTAGAGCTGTTTCGCAGCCAGTTGGCACGCGGCGTACAGGGTTCAAAGACCAGGACCTCCATGCTTGTGCTGGCGGACAGGCGGGTGCCGTCAGGCGACCTCATCCAGCTTGTAGGAATCGCGCGCCAGTCCGGCATCGGACGCGTGCAGATAGCGGAGAAGCGCGAATGAGGGATTTCGTCCACGACTGGTGGCCTGTCGCCGCCGTGACGCTGTTCACGGCGATGCTTGTGCTACAGCTTCCGCGCAAGGCGATATTCCCGCCGACGCCGACCGAGAGCGCGGTCGAACCTTTTGCGTCGTTCGTGGAGCTTGACGACGCGGCATACGCCGCAGTGCTGAGGCGCGTGAGGATGTCCTGGGAAATGCGCGCGAGGATGCAGCTGAGCGGGGGCGAGAGCCGTACCGCCGCATTTGACTTCGACGAGCCCGCGCCGCCGCCGCTTTCGCTTGGCAGGGGTGCTGAGTTCTCCACCTATTACCGCGCACCTCGCCCCGCGCCGCCAGTCCCTGCGCCGCTGCTTCCGCCCACGCTCGCCCAGTCTGGCGTGGAGGGCCTTGCGAAGGCCGTATCCGCAGCAACATCAGCATCGACGCGCGATGCCGACATGCTCGCGATTCCAGATTCGCTTTCAGAAACTCCAAAGGAACAAAAGCAATGATGACAGAACAGGAAATCCTAAAGGTGTTCTCGGACACCGGCGCTCTCCTCGAAGGACACTTCGAACTGCGCTCGAAACTCCACTCCGACCGCTATTTCCAGTGCGCGAACGTGCTGCGCTATCCGCGCATAGCAGCGCGTCTTTGCGACGAGCTGGTTGCGAAAATGAAGGCCGCTTGCGACATCGGCCCGATTGACGGCGTTATCTCTCCAGCCGTGGGCGGCATCCTCGTGGGGCACGAAGTCGCCCGCGCTCTCGACACGAAGTGCGTGTTCGCCGAGAAGGTGCAGGCGGGCGACGAGGTGGACGCCACTGGCAAGCCCGTCACGAAACTCGCGATGCGCCGCTTCTCCCTCAAGCCCGGCGAGCGCTACGTGGTGGCGGAGGACGTGGTGACGAAGGGCGGACGCGTTCAAGAAACGATCGACCTCGTGAAGGGCGCAGGCGCGGAAGTGGCTGCAGTGGTGTTGCTCGTTGACCGCTCGAAGGGCAGCGTGAAGTTCGGCGACATTCCGATGTTCTCGCTCGTACAGATCCAGCCCACCACGTGGGAACCCGCCGCATGTCCGCTCTGTGCCGCCGGTGGAAAGCCCGTCCATCCCGGATCGTAAAACAGTAAGCGGAGGCTTTATGCATCGCAGGCAATTCATGAAACTCGGTTTCGCGGCGGCGGCCGTGCCGTCGATCGTGCCGCGCCACGTGCTTGGTGGCCCCACGGCCCCAAGCAACCGCATCACGCTTGGCGCCGTGGGCATTGGAGGGATTGGATACAGCCAGATACAGGCCCATGCAAAGGCGGGGTTTCAAGTTGAAGCGCTGTGCGACGTGGACGACGTCCACGCGAAGAAGACTTACGACAAGTTCCCGCAGGCGCGCCGTTATCGGGATTTCCGCGAGATGTTTGCGAAGGAGGGCGACAAAATCGATGCCGTCTATTGCGGAACGCCTGACCACACCCATGCATTCGTGACGCTCGCTGCTCTTCGCGCGAAGAAGCACGTCTGCTGCGTAAAGCCGCTCACGCGCTCGATGGAGGAGTGCTACCTCGTTGTCGATGAGGCGAAGAAGGCCGGCGTCGCCACGCAGGTCACGGCCACCCCGTGTACGAGCGATAAAGCCTGCCGCGTGTGCGAGATAATTGCGTCTGGCATACTAGGTGACATCGTCGAGGCGCACGCATGGACTAATCGTCCAACGTGGCCGCAGGGAATGCCGTCGTATCCCGGTTTCACCTCGCAGGTGCCGGCGACCTTCGACTGGAACCTTTGGCTCGGTTCGGCGGAGAAACGTCCTTTCGCCGACCGCTGGCCTGCGGACAACCCCATCGTGAAGATGGCCCCTGGCGCGTGGGGGCGCGACGTCGTTTACCATCCATTCAACCACCGTGGCTGGTACGACTTCGGCGCGGGCGCATTGGGCGACATGGGCTGCCATCAGGCGAACACGTTCTACCGTGCGCTGAACCTCGGCCATCCCTCGATGATCAGTGCCACTAGCACGCGCTTGAGCGACGTTGCGTTCCCCTTGGCAAGCATCGTGACGTACGACTATCCAAAGCGCGGCGGATTTCCTGAACTGCGCCTTGTATGGTACGATGGCCTCATCAAGCCGCCGTCGCCGAAGGAAATGAACGGCAAGGCACTTCCGAAGGAGGGCGTGCTTTACGTCGGCACGAAGGCGACGATGCTCGTGGGCGGGCTGGTGGACGGCATCCGCATTCTCGACCACGCGCTCAACGAAAAGGCGAAGACGATTCCGCGCACGTTGCCTCGTCGCGGCGACATTAGCGCAGAGTGGCTGACCGCATGCAAGGGCGGCGAGAAGGCCGGATGCAGTTTCGACTGGGCGCTGCTGATCACGGAGTTCGTGCTTCTCGGCAACCTCGCCGTTCGCACTGGACGCGCCGTCGCGTTCGACCCGAAGACGCTGCACGTGACGAACAACAAAGAGGCAGATGCACTTATCCGCCTCAAGTACTACAATGGTTGGACCCTTCGCCAATAAGGCGAAGGTTATTTTGAGAAGATCACCTGCGGCCAACCCGGCTTGCGCACACGGATCACGCCAATCTGGTACCAGGGCTGGCGCACGTTCTTGAATACCGTCTTCATGCGCAGGAGGGACGTTTTCGGCACGATGAGGACGAAACCGATGCCCATGTTGAACACGCGGTACATTTCGTCGTGGTCAACCTTGCCCTGACGTTCGATGAAGTTGAAGATCGTAGGGACGGGCCACGTTGTGCGGTCGATTTCGGCGGTGACGGCCTTGGGAAGCACACGCGGGATGTTATCCTGGAAACCGCCGCCGGTGATGTGGACCATGCCGGTCACCTTGATGTTGTTGTCCAGAAGGCGACCAATCGGCTTGAGGAAGCTCTTGTGGACGGTGAGAAGGGCGTCACCAATCGTCTGGTCCGTGCCCGGCAGCTTGTCCTGCGGGGACATTTGGCAGAGATCGAAGAACACGCGGCGAGCGAGCGAGAAGCCATTTGTCTGGAGTCCGCCCGAGGGCAGGCCGATGATTACGTCCCCGGCGCGGATGGACTGGCCCGTGACGAGTTTCCTGCGCGAGACGGTACCGACGATGGTACCGACGAGATCGTATTCATTGGCAGGGTAGAGACCGGGCATTTCGGCTGTTTCGCCGCCGAGAAGGGCCATGCCGTTTTCCTTGCAGGCCTTGCAAAGCCCCTGGACTATCTGCTGGAACACGATGCCGTCGAACTTTGACGCGCCAACGTAGTCCATGAAAAAGAGGGGTTTCGCGCCCTGCACGAGAATGTCGTTTACGCAGTGGTTCACGATGTCCTGGCCGACGGTATCGTGCTTCTTCATCATCACGGCCACCTTGAGCTTTGTGCCCACGCCGTCCGTCGAAGATACTAGGAGCGTATCCTTCGGGCTACCTTGCGGTAGGCGGCAGAGCCCGCCAAACGATCCGATACCTCCCACCACGTTCACAGTTTTGGTGGTACCTACCATCGTCTTGATGGCCTTCAAGGCGTCCATCTTGCTGTCAATGTTCACGCCGGCGGCGGCGTAGGCAGACTTCACTGCCGAGGCTGAATTGCCCGCAGTTGCGGTAACAGGGTTGTTCACGGTCGTTTTCTCCAGTTTTTATCCTTCCCACAGGGTGCGGAAAAGTGGGGCGTATTATACCACAGTTTTTCCCAGTTTGCAACCCCTTGACAAAAAATACAGAATATGCTATACTACCCCCTTGACTTTTTGCATATAATAGGATTATAGTCTGGAGCTGTCATGGCTGTCAAGAAGAACGTAAAAAAAACGTCTGCGAAATCGGCGAAGGCGAATAGCCCGGTGAAAAAGGCCACTACGAAGAAGGTGGCCAAGTCCGTCGTCAAGAGCACCAAGTCTAAAAAGAAGACTTCTTCGAAGCGCGCGAGGAAATCCGCCGAAAAGGAAATGTTTGACGAAGAGCTGGATACGTCCACTTCTGGTGGGTACGCCGGGGATGCGGATGGTGTCGATGGGGCGTTCGGCGACGAAGAAGAAGAATCAATGCGTCCGCAAGACGAAGAGGCGGAAGCGTCGGCTTTCGCGTCGGTGGGCGACGACGATGCGGAAAATGAGGCCCGCGACCTGGATCTTGAAGAGGTAGCCGAGGCCGCGAAACTCGAGGAACATTCGCCTTCGGACGATGATGACATGCCGGACGTTGACGACATCGACGATCTGGGCATTAACGGCGTGATGCCTCTTCCGTCGTCAGGGTACGGCGACGACTTCGACGTGGACGACCCGATGCTGATGTCCGCGTTCCAGTCGCACAGCGTGCTGGGGGTGGAAGAGCGCAACGCGGTGATCCAGGAGGTGAAGCAGCGCGCGGAGAAGAACGGCGGCTACGTTACATACGATGAGCTGAACCAGATCGTCCCTGCCACGGTGCAGGACGAATCCACGGCGGACGAGTACCTCCAGATACTTCAGGCGCTGAACGTGGACGTGATCCGCGCCGAGGACGTGGACGCCTACCGCGCCAACAAGGACAGGCAAGGCGACAGCCGCCTTCACGGCATCCGTGTGCAGGAGATGTTCGACGACCCGATCCGGATGTATTTGCACCAGATGGGACAGGTACCTCTTCTCACGCGCGACCAGGAGGTTGACATCTGCATGCGCATAGAGGAGAGCGAGGCGAAGACGAAGGACATGTTCAACCGCTTCGCGTTCGCCCCAAGCCTCTACATGGGCCTGCTTGACAGGCTCGAGGGAATGCAGGAGCGCTTCGATCGCGTGGTTACTGACAAGTTCGACGAGAATCGCGACGCGTACATGGATCAGCTTCCCGTGTTCCGGAAGGCCCTTGCGGACCTCGGGCGCAGGATGCAGGAGGCGGCCGCCAAGCTCGCCGACGTGCAGCGCAACCGCAAGAAGGCCACCCCTGCGCAGATTCGCGGTGCGGAGAAGGGCCTGCAGAACGCGCGCACCGCGCTGCTTGAGATATTTGAGGCACTCAATTTCAAGCAGAAGGTGCTGGAGACGCTCTGCATGGAGGCGGACGAAACGATCTACCTTCCGTACAAGCAGCTTCTCAAGCGCAAAACGACGCTTCTCTCGCAGCATCCCTCCAAGCGGCGCGACGCTGAGCTGGCGGAAACCCGCACGAAGCTCGAGAAAATCGAGGCCATGTTCGGAATGCCGCCGGAGGAGTTCCTCTCCACGTTCGGCGAGCTGATGAAATACCTCCGCAGCGGACAGGAGGCCCGCACGAAGATGGTGGAGGCGAACCTCCGCCTTGTAATCTCCATCGTGAAGAAGTACATGAACCGCGGGCTTTCATTCCTCGACCTCATCCAGGAGGGCAACACCGGTCTAATGAAGGCCGTGGAGAAGTTCGAGTACAAGCGCGGCTACAAGTTTTCCACATACGCGACATGGTGGATACGCCAGGCCGCGACGCGCGCGATTGCGGACCAGGCCCGCACCATCCGCATCCCCGTACACATGATCGAGACGATCAACAAGCTCATGCGAGTGCAGAAGAAACTCATCCAGAGGCTCGGACGCGAACCAACCGAGGCGGAACTCTCCGTGGAAATGGAGATGAAGCCCGACCAGGTCCGCTCCGTGTACCGCATGGCGCAGCAGCCAATTTCCCTGCAGAGCAAGGTAGGCGACAGCGACGACGCGAAATACGGCGACTTCATTCCTGATTCGTCCGCAGAGAACCCGTCCGAGCAAACCGCCTACGCCATGCTGCGGGAACGCCTCCAGGAAATCCTGGTGACGCTCACCGAGCGTGAACGCCAGGTGCTGGACTACCGTTTTGGGCTGACCGACGGTTTCTCCAGGACGTTGGAAGAGGTCGGCAAGCAGTTCAACGTGACGCGCGAGCGCATTCGCCAGATTGAGGCTAAGGCCCTGCGCAAGCTGCGTCACCCCTCGCGTCTCAAGAAGCTGGACGGATTCCTTGCAGGTTGAGGCGCGATTCAAAAAAGAAAGAGAGAGAAGAACAAAATGAGTTCAATGATACTGTTCGCGGCTGAAGCGGCTAAGACGTGTACGCCGTGCGTGAAATGCTGCCCACCCCACGCCATAGTGGCGCTCGTCGTGGCGTTGGGCGTCGGCTACCTGATCGGGTTCCTCGTCGGCCGCCGCAAGGTCGTGAAGGGCGCGTCCAAAAAGCCCCAGCAGCCCCAGCAGAAGAAACAACAGCCCCAGCCGCGCCGCGAGCCGCGTCCTGAGACGTCAAGGCCTCCGATTCCCGCTGGCAGCGTAGAGCTCTACGTCGGAAACCTGAGCTACGATATGACCGAGGCCCAGCTCCGCCAGACGTTCGAGGCGTTCGGCAAGGTTGATTCCGTGCGTGTTGTCACCAACCGCTACAACAACAAGTCCAAGGGATTCGCATTTGTCGTGATGCCCAACCGCGCGGAGGCGGAGAAGGCCATCGCCGAGATGAACGACAAGGATGTCATGGGCCGCCCAATGCGCGTCAACGAGGCGCAGAACACGAACAAGGCCGAAGCCTGAGTTCAGATGAACCACCTCTTCCTCTACGGTCCGCCTGGCAGTGGCAAGTCCACCATTGGCCGGCTGCTGGCCACCCGTTTGGGACTGCCGTTCGCGGATGTCGATTCCGTAATCGTCGAAACTGACGGGCGGACCATTCCGCAGATATTCGCAGAAGAGGGAGAGGTCGGTTTCCGCGCCGTCGAGAAGCAGGCGCTGATGTCCGTCGCCGCTAGGCCAAGGCATGTCGTGGCCCTTGGCGGCGGCGCGCTTCTCAATCCGGAGTGCCGTGCTATCGCCGAGGCGAACGGCACGGTCGTGTGCTTTGAATGCAGCTTCGATGCGCTTTGCCGGCGCATTGACAATGCACCGGGGGCGCGTCCGCTCGCTGGCGGACACGAGGCCCTCGAAAAACTTCTTTCAAACCGCGCTTCGCATTACGCGAGTTTCCTGCGCCGCTTGGACGTTTCCAACGGTACCCCCGAAGCCCTGGCGGAAAAGGCGGAGGATTTGTTTGGCGCATGGCGCATAGATTCCGGAGACGTTCCGTCGCTCGTTTTCGCGGGAAGCAATCTCATTTCAGGTCTTGGCGAGACGGTGTCCTCGCTCGGTCTCGGCAAATGCGCCGTCGTCGTGTGCGATGCTAACACGGATCCGCTTTACGGCGACAAGGTCGAATCGTCCCTCCGCGCCGCAGGCGTGGAAACGTCACGCGCCGTGATCCCCGCAGGAGAATCAACGAAGACGCTTGAGACCGTGCAGGCGATATGGAAGGCGTTTCTGAACGCCGGACTTTCTCGCGACGACTTTGCCGTTGCCGTCGGCGGCGGCGTGACAGGCGACCTTACCGGCTTCGCCGCCGCCACGTGGATGCGCGGCATCCGCTGGGTGAACGTCTCGACTACGCTTCTTTCAATGGTGGACGCCTCGACCGGCGGCAAGACGGGATGTGACCTCCCTGAGGCTAAGAACCTCATCGGCGCATTTCACTCTCCATCGCTTGTGCTTGCGGACGTCGATACGCTCGTCACCCTGCCTGCGCGCGAGTGGCGCTGTGGTCTTGCCGAGGCGATAAAACACGCCTTTATTTCCGACCCCGCTCTCTTGGAAATCCTCCCCACAGGGACAACTGGCATCTCGCCTGTTGCCGTCGCCCGTGCTCTGGCTGTGAAGGTACACTGCGTTCGCGAAGATCCATTTGAAAAGGGTGTTCGCGGCAAGTTGAACCTAGGCCACACCGTCGGCCACGCCGTCGAGACAGCATCCAACTTCACTGTCCAGCACGGCGAAGCCGTCGCGATCGGCACGGTAGAGGAGGCGCGCCTTGCGGTACGGCTCGGTCTTGCGCCCGCAGATTGGCCAGACCAAGTTGCCGCGCCTTTTGCGCGCGTAGGATTGCCAACGGCGTTGCCGGAAGGTTGCACGTTTGCATCGCTTGTGCCAATCATGAAGCGCGACAAAAAGAAGAAGGGCGGCGTCATCCGCTTCGCGCTCCCTTGTGCGCCCGGCGACGTGCGCCTCACTCCGGTTGAACTGTAGCGGGCTACCGTCGATGAACCGAATCCTCTTTGAGCCGTGCGAGGTGCGTGACGGGCTTGCGACGTTTTCCGATGTCCGCGCCGAACATATCCTGGGCGTCTTGCATGGAGAAGTAGGGCAGACGCTCAAGACTGGAATCATCGACGGCCCAATCGGAACGTCCGTAATCGAGCGCATAGACGGAAAAGCCGTGACAGTACGCTGCGCTCATGATACTCCGTCTCTTCCTCCGTGGATTGATCTTATCCTCGCTCCACCGCGCCCGCGTTCCATGAAGCGCCTTCTGCCTCAATTGGCGAGCCTCGGAGTGCGGAGGATTTTCCTCGTAGGCGCGGAGAAGGTTGAGAAGGCGTTCTGGGGTGCCCAGCTCCTGAAGGAGGAAATCTATCGTCCGCTCCTCGTGGACGGCCTTCAGCAGGCGGGCACGACCCAGTTGCCAACGATCCACGTTTCAAGGAACTTCGCGCACTTCATGAAGCGCAACTTCGATTCGACGTTTGAGGGACAGAACCCTAGAATCGTTGCCCACCCATACGCCGCAGGAACCCGGTCTCAGGCGCTTCGTCCTGTCTTCGTGCGGGGCCAAATACCCGTTTTGGCCGTTGGCCCAGAGGGTGGATGGACTGACGCCGAGCTTGCGTTGCTGGCAGAAAAGGGATTTGATAGAATGTCGCTTGGTCCGCGCATTCTGCGCACGGACACAGCGCTCATTGCCCTGCTTGGAATCCTGATGTCTCTGCAATCGTCCTGATCTGCAAGTGCGGTATGCTCAATCATCCGAGAAGGGAGACTGCGTTCGCGAAGGTGCGGGCGGCAAGGTCTTCCGCTTGGACGTTTCGCAGCGTGGCGAGGAACCTGACGGTGTGGGTTATGAAAGCAGGCTCGTTTTCGTTGCCGCGCATTGGAACCGGCGCGAGGAAGGGCGAGTCGGTTTCCATCAGCAGACGGTCATCCGGCACGACGAGAGCTGATTCGCGCACGTTGTCCGCGGCACGGAAGGTGACGATTCCGGAGATGGATATGAAGAAATTGTGGTCGAGCAGTTGGCGCGCGAAGGAAGGATTGCCGGTGAAACAGTGTATGATGCCGCGTGGCGCGTCGTGATGCCACTGAATCTCGTCCAGCACGCCGAGCGTGGAGTCGTCCGCGTCGCGCGTGTGGATCACCACGGGAAGGGCGAGTTCGTCAGCAAGCGCGAGTTGTCGAGCGAAAAGGTCGCATTGCGCGTCTTTCGTTTCGGGCGAGTAGTGGAAGTCGAGGCCGATTTCGCCCACGGCGGCGCAAGCGTGCGCGGCGTGGAGTGTACGGACGGCCGAGGCGAGTTCCTCGTTCGTTCGTGCGCCGCCAACTTGGTCGCGGTCGGCGCCTAGTGCGAGGCGCGTCGCGTCCGGGGCGAGCGACTGTGCGAGAATTGCGGCGCGGTTCAGCTCCGGTGAACCGCCCACGGCCATAAGGCGCGTCACGCCGGCTGAATGCGCACGGGCGAGAGTGGCCTCAGTTTTCGCGCGGTCTTCGTCGAAGTGCGCGTGTGTGTCGTATATTTCCATGTAGGGCAAACCTTTCTATTTGGAACGTGGCTATCTGTTTGCGATGCGGGCGCGGACGGCGTCCACGAACGCGGCCCCGGCAGGGGAGAGCGGCATTCCGCTGCGTCGTATCGTACCGACGCGGATTGAGTCGTCTAGCCTCAGCGGCACGGAGACGATGGCCGGGTTGTAGCCCTTTGCATGTACGCCCGAGGCGACGGTGAAGCCGTTGAGTCCAAGCACTAGGTTGGTCATCGTGGCGCGGTCGCGCACGCGGATGTTCTTCTTGCGGTCGATGGACGGCATGACCTCCTCCGCGAAGTAGAGCGCGTTCTCGGCACCTTGCTCGTAGGTCAGGTACGGATAGGCGTCAAGTTCCTGCGGGCGAATTGACTTCTTCTTCGCGAGCGGGTGTTTCTTGCCGAGGAATACGTGCGGCTTTGCCTCGAACAGTTCCTCGAAAGCTAGTTCCTCCTTACGGAGTATCTTCATAATCGCGCGTTCGTTGCGCCGCGAAAGGTACAGAATGCCGACTTCGCTGCGGTGGCGGGCGACGTCGTCGATGATTTCGCTCGTCACTGTCTCGCGGAGGGTGAAGTCGTAGGTGTCCGCTCCGTTCGCCGTGACGACGTCCATGAACGCCTCCACCGCGAAGGCGTAGTGCTGGCACGACACCGCGAACTGCGGACGGCGCACGGCCTTACCGGTGTATTTCTCCTGGATGCGTGCCGCGTCGTCGAGAATCTGCCGCGCCGACGCGAGGAATTCCTCGCCTTCGCGCGTCACGCTCACGCCCTTTGCCGAGCGCGTGAAGATTGCAATCCGCAACTCCTCCTCGAGCAGGCGAATGGATTCCGTAAGCGTGGGCTGTGTGACGAAACACCGCCGCGCTGCCTCGCTTATCGATCCGCAAGACGCCACTGCGTCCGCGTATTTAAACTGTTGAAGCGTCATAAAAGTTTCCGTTTCTAGATTTCTGTCTATATATGGCCAACGTATATTTTACCATTTTCGCGTGGATTTCGCACCACAGAATACGAAAAAATAAACCAGAAATGCATTCAACGCTTGATAGGGACGGGGTAGGTTTGGTATAATACCAGGCCATGGAATGTATGGAAAAAATTGATTTCGACACGCTCCCACAGCGGCGCGGAACGGCGTGTGTGAAATGGGACGTGCTGTCTGACGGCGAGACGCTGCCTCTATGGGTGGCGGATATGGACTTTCGCGCCCCGCCAGAAATCATTTCCGCGCTTCACGAACGTGTAGATTCCGGCGTGTTCGGCTATGCGCATGCGCCTGAAAGCTGGCGGCAGAGCCTTGCACATTGGCTTGCACTGAGACATGGCTGGACTATTGACACGAAGTGGCTTGTGGAGACTACGGGCGTACTGCGTTCGCTGGGGGCGGCGCTTAACGTGTTCTGTGCGAACAAGGACGACGGAATCATTCTCCAGACGCCGGCATATTGTGGTTTTCTGGAGGTAATCCACGATCACGGGGTGAAGCTTTTTGAAAGCCCGCTCCGCCGCGTAACGTCGCACGGCGAAGGGGACTTCTCCTACGAAATGGATTTCGATGATTTGGAGCGGAAGGCGTCCGATCCACACGCGAAGCTCTTCCTCCTCTGTAATCCGCACAATCCCGCCGGACGCACGTGGTCTGCCGACGAACTTCGCTGCGTTGGCGAGATATGCCGTCGTCACGGTGTCTTCGTGCTGAGCGACGAGATACACGCGGACTTGCAGATGCCAGGTTTGCGCCACGTGCCTTACGCGAAGGTGGCCGATGGGTTTGAGGATACGTTCATGACGTTCTGGTCAGCCACAAAGACGTTCAATCTTGCCGGTCTGCACGTTTCGGCTGCTGTATGCGCGAATCCGAAAGTGCGGGAACGTATGCGCCGGATGCACAGCATACACGGCACAGGCTACCTTAACACGTTTGGTTTTTTGGCTTCCTCCGTCGCGTGGGAGAAGTGCGCCTATTGGCTTGACGAACTGCGCACTTACCTTCATGGAAACTATCTGGCGTTTTTGAAATTCGTGCGCGAGAGGCTGCCGCGCGTCCACGTGGCCGATCTCGACGCCACGTACCTTGCCTGGCTTGACGTTACTGAACTAGGAGTTTCCTCCCGAGAACTCGCTCAACGTCTTGAGACCGAGGCGAAGGTCAAGCTGTCGCCGGGCGATATGTTCCTTGAACCGAAGGGCGAATCGTTCCTGCGCGTCAACCTCGCCTCGCCGCGCTCAATGCTTATGGAGGCTTTTGAGCGGTGCGAAAGGTTCATAACCGGCAGTGCGATTGGGGCTTAAGTCAGCCTTCGGAGGGGTCTGGGGGAAGGGCGAATGCGGTGTCGTCTGCTTCCTGAGAACTGTCTGCGGAGGCTTCTTGGGTTTCCGCGCCGCCGTTGAGAATCGTTTCCGGGTCAACGAGGATTTCGCGCGGACCAGCTCCGCGCGCAGGACCGATTATGCCGCGTTCCTCAAGAAGATCCATGATGCGTGCGGCGTGGTTGTAACCGATGCCCATGCGGCGTTGCAGATGGGAAATGGAAGCACGCTTCGTGTCGCGCAGCACCTCCAAGGCGCGGCGAAAGAGGCCTTCCTCCTTTGATGCAGTCATGCCTGCTGGCGGCGGCACACCGCCGACAACGGCAGTGGCCATCGGTTCGGGTGGAGGAGCGTCCTCGTTGTCTCCGCCGTCTTCGTCGCCGTCCAGAGCATCTGACGGATCGGCCTCCTTGATCTTCTCCATGCGCTTTGTAAGGGCTTCGTCGAAGTCGGGGTTCGAGTGTTCACCGATGAAGTCTATTATGCGGTTGATCTCGTCGTCCGATATGTAGGAGCCTTGGGCGCGGAGGAGGCGTCCATCGGACATCTTGAAAAGCATGTCGCCCTTGCCGATGAGCTGTTCGGAGCCCTGCGCGTCGAGGATGGTGCGCGAGTCGATGGAGGACGAAGTCTTGAACGCGATACGTCCTGGGATGTTGGATTTGATCGTGCCGGTGATGACCTTCGTATCGGGACGCTGCGTGGCGAGAATGAGGTGGATGCCTGTTGCGCGTGCGAGGGCGGTGAGGCGGGCGATGACGGGCTCCACCTCTTTGCCGGCGGCTTGCATGATGTCCGCCACCTCGTCGATGATGATGACGATATAGGGGATGGTGCGGGGCATGTCCTTGTCGCCGAGCTGTTCCTCGCCGCCGAACATGTCCGGCTGGGCGACGGTCTTGCGCGTGTTGAAGTCCACGATGTTGCGGCATCCGGCGCGGGCGAACATCTTGAGCCGCTTCTCCATCTCCACGAGCGCGGCGCGGAGGGCGAATACGACCTTCTTCGTGTCGTTGATGATCGGCACGAGCAGGTGCGGAAGGCGGTTGTAAGACGTGAACTCCACGCGCTTTGGATCGACCATGATGAACCGGAGCTGCTCCGGCGTGCGGCACATCAGAAGGCCGTTGATGATCGAGTTGAGGCACACGGACTTGCCCTGTCCCGTTGCGCCGGCGACGAGCAGGTGGGGGAGCTTCGCGAGATCCACGACGAGGTCGTTGCCCGCCGCGTCCTTGCCGAGCAGAAGGGGAACCTGGAACTTGCCGGGGCTGTTCTTCTGCCAGAGTTCGCCGTCGATGATTTCGCGGAAGTGGACCGATGCTGGCTTGAGGTTTGGCACCTCGATGCCGACGGCGTTCTTGCCGGGAATCGGGGCCTCGATGCGCAGCGACGTCGCCTGAAGCGCCATCTGTAGGTTGCGGGCGAGTCCGGCTACCTTTTCAACGCGCGTGCCGAGGTCGAGCGTGAGTGCGTATTGCGTGACTACCGGACCGGCCACGTAGTAGGCGAGCTCCGCGTTGACGTCGAACACCTTGAGGGTGTCGATGAGCCGCTGTGCCATTGCTCCGACATCCTCTCCGGGACCTCCCTGTGCCTTTGGCACGGGATTCAGCAGGTTGGTGGACGGGATGATGTACGGTCCCTTGTCCTCTTCCTCTTCGGCCACCTCTGCCTTCGTCTCGACGGCAGCAGTCTTTGTTGCCGGCGCAGGTGCCGGCATTGGCGCTGGCGCGGGAGTTGGTGCTGGTGACGGAGTTGGCGCGGCGACAGGCTTGGTCGCGGGCGTTTCGCGTGGAGGCATGTAATCCACGGGGCCGGGTTGCGGCGCTTCGCGCGCAGCCGTGAGTCGTGCGCGGACGGCGGCGCGTTCCTCCTCTTCTCTGCGGCGCTGTTCCTCGCGTTCTTTGCGCTCTGCTTCGCGCGCGAGACGCTTGGCCTCTTTTTCGGCTGCGATGCGCTCCTTCTCCGCGATGCGTTGGGCCTTTGCGGCTTCCTTTGCGGCGCGAGCGGCATCGATTGCGGCATCGCGCTCTTCGTCCGTTTCACCGTCTGCCTTGTTGCGGTCGGCGGCCCAGTCCGTCAGGTGCGCTATGCCGGTGACGATGTTGCGCGGACCGATGATGAGCAGAAGGGCGAAAATCGCAAGGCTGGCCATGAGAACGCATGCGCCGAACGGCGCGAGGTGGTAGGCGAGTCCCTTCGTCATGACGAGATAGCCGACTGCGCCGCCGGCGTTAGGTGCGATGTTAAGGTCGCGCAGAAGCGGTGCGAGGGACGGCGAAGTGCCGGCCACTTGCAGAAGGCAGGTGACGGAAAACAACAGAAGCAGCACTCCCAGCGTGCGGCGTCCGGGATGGAATGTGTGGCCAAGCACGAGGCGAAGGCCGGCGTAAACGCAGATTATCGGCACGGACCACACGGCGAGGCCGAGTATCTGGTATCCAGTGTATGCGAACCAGTCGCCGGCGACGCCGATGAGATTGGAGGTACGCACGGCCGGTATGCACAGGTCTGAAATACTGCGCCAGTTGTAGGTGCAAAGCGCGAGGAACGGGAACAGCGCTATCGGGAACATGAATAGCCCGAGTATCCTGCGGCGCATGCGCGTTTCGCTGTCAAGCACGTCTGTGGGCGGCTGCTGTATCATTTGGAAGTTCCCCCGCTGGGCGGTTCAGGCACGCTGAACAGCGGCTGCCCAGTGTAGAGTCGCGTAGCGGAACTGGAGTCGCGCACGGCGTAGAACACGATGATTGCCAGGATCAGGGCGAGGAGCTTGAGACCCAGGTTGCTGGTGAAAAAAGACAGGAAATCTTTCATTTGCCATTCTCCTTCTTGCGGCGGAACATCTTTGCGGCCTTTTCGCGGCGGCGTTTGACCCAGTCCGCGAACGCCTCGGAAGTGGTTTTTTGCTGTGGCATCGCCTTGCGGATCCAGCGCAGCACCGCAGTGCGCGAATCCTCGTCCGAGCCGGGATACCGGATGAGGCGGCCGTTGTGCGCTACGGACACGCGTCCGGTTTCCTCCGACACCACTATGACGAGCGCGTCGGTCTGCTCGCTCATTCCCACGGCCGCGCGGTGGCGCATGCCGGACGCGGAAAGGTCGCTCTGGCTTGAGACCGGGAACGGACAGTGCGCGGCGGCCACGCGTCCGTAGCGTATGATCACACCACCGTCATGGAGAGGCAGCGGCGGAGTGAAGATCGAGATGAACAGCTCCGGCGATATGATCGCGTCGAGCGAAACGCCGGACGCCTCGAAGCCGCGGAGCGATATGCCGCGCTCGAACGCAAGAAGCGCCCCGAGACGGCGCGACGCGAGCGTGAACACGATTTCGGCAACGTCCTCCGGCGTGACGCGCCCGTGTAGGGCCGCATGCTCACGTGCGCGGTCCTGGAACAGAAGCGAGCCCATTGCCGCAAGCACGCGGCGGATTTCGTCCTGGAAGATAACGACCGACGACAGCGCCAGGTACAGGAGAAGCCACCGCACGATTACGGACAGCACGTCGAAGTGGAACACCTGCGTGAACGCCACTAGCAGCGCGAAGAGGATTCCAGTGCCCATCAGCACCTGTCCGAAGCGAGATCCGCGCGCACCCTTGAGAATCGCGTAGATCACCAGATAGAGGATGAATATCTGGATTGCGTCTGGAATGTAGTCAAGCACCATGGACCAGTTCATGCCACGCCTCCTTCTGCCTTAGCAAATGCTCCTACAACGCTGAGAGCCTGTTTCGTTTCGCGGACGTCGTGTACGCGCACGACGCTCGCCCCGCACATCGCGCACCACACCGCCGCGCCCACGCTTCCGCCGAGCCGTTTCACGGGATCGGCCTCGCCTGTGAGCGCGCCTATCACGCGCTTGCGCGATACGCCCACCAGCACCGGGGCCTTTTCCGTCAGACGGCGGATCGATCCCAGAATCGCGATGTCCTCCTCGCGTGTTGTGTCGAATCCGACCATCGGATCCTGCAACACCTGTTCGCCAAGGGGACGGTAGAACTTCACGGGCACCACGAATCCACAGCCGCTTTTGCGCACGAGCTTCCACATCTCCTCGTCCGGCTCGTAAACGCAGTTGATCGCCGAAACGCCGGCGTCGAGCGCGCGCTGGGCCGTCTCCGTATGGTAGGTGTCAACCGAAACAGGCATGTCCGGCAACTCGCGCATGAGCTGGTGGAGGACGGGGGCGAGGCGCGCCCATTCGGCGGCGGCGGGAAGGGGACGGTGGCCGGGACGCGTCGATTCCGCACCGACGTCGATGATGTCCGCACCGTCGCGCACGAGGGTACGCGCGTGTGCGACGGCGTCGCCAGGACGCATGTAGAGACCTCCGTCGGAGAAAGAGTCCGGCGTTACGTTCACGATTCCCATCACGCGCGTGGAGGAAAGGTCAATCCTGTGCTGGCGGCATGTCCACGTCATGCTTCGCGACCTCCTCCGGTTTTGCGTCTTTACCGCCATCGTTGCGCGGCGGTATCCCAAGCAGCTTCTCCACGTCGCGCCCGTCCATCGTCTCCTGGTCGAGCAGGGTGTTTGCGAGAAGTTCGAGCTTGTCGCGGTTTTCCTCCAGCAGCTTCTTGGCTCGGGAGTAACCCTCGTCCACCAGCCGCTTGACCTCCGCGTCGATCGCTTCGGCGGTCTTCTGCGAGAATGCCGGCGGCGCTTCTGAAACCGCGAAAGCGTTAGGCTCCACGAACGACTGGAATCCGAATGCTTCGGACATACCGTAGCGGCACACCATTGCGCGAGCGGTCTCGGTGGCGACGGCGATGTCCGAAGCGGCACCTGTGGAGAGTTCGCCCGTGTGCATCGCCTCGGCGATACGTCCGCCAGGGAGCACGGTGAGCTCGTCGATGAAGTAGGCGCGCGTGCGGTTCAAGACGTCGCGGTCCGGCAGGCTCATCGTAACGCCGAGGGCGCGCCCGCGCGGGATGATGCTCACCTTGTGGAGCGGGTCCGCGTTCGGGAGAAGCAGCTGGAGAAGGGCGTGTCCCGCCTCGTGCCACGCCGTGGTCTCGTACTCCTTGCGAGTATAGCCTGCGGATTTCCGCTCGCTGCCCCAGAATACCTTGTCACGCGCCTCTTCGAGGACTGAGTGCGGGATCGCGTCGAGTCCCTTGCGTGCGGCGAGGAGCGCCGCCTCGTTGATGATGTTCGCGAGATCGGCACCTGAATGCCCTCCCGTTCCGCGCGCGAGGCGTTCGAGGTCAACGTCGTCCGCGAGCTTCACCTTTGCGGCGTGGATCTTTAGAATCGCCTCACGCCCCTTGAGAGTGGGAAGGTCAACGTTCACCTGGCGGTCGAAGCGGCCGGGACGGAGAAGAGCGGGGTCGAGGATGTCGGGACGGTTCGTGGCGGCGATCACGATCACGCCGTCGTTGGTGCCGAAGCCGTCCATCTCCACGAGCATCGCGTTGAGCGTCTGGTCTGCGACTCGCTGCGCCATCATTCCGCCCGCGTTGCGCTTCTGTCCGACGGAGTCGATTTCGTCGATGAAGATGATGCACGGCGCAGATTTCTTCCCCTGGTCGAAAAGGTCGCGCACGCGGCTCGCACCCACGCCCACGAACATCTCCTCGAAGTCGCTGCCGCTGATTGAGTAGAAGGGCACGCCCGCCTCGCCGGCGATTGCTTTCGCAAGAAGCGTTTTGCCGGTGCCGGGCGGACCCACGAGCAGGATACCGCGAGGTATGCGTGCGCCGAGCTTCGTGAACTTCTTCGGTTCTTTGAGGAACTCCACGATCTCCGCGACGTCCTCCTTCGCCTCGTCAACGCCTGCAACGTCCTTGAACGTGACGCGGTCCTTCTTGTTGCCGTCCATCAACTTCGCCTTCGACTTGCCGAACGAGAACGGTCCGCCAGAGCCGCCCATCATGCGGCGGTACACGAAAATCCAGAGAAGGGCGGCGAACACTCCGAATATCACGAGCTGCTGTAGGAATGGGCCGAATAAAACCTCCTCTTCGCGCACCGGACACTTCACGCCGCGCTCGATCAAGAACTCGACAAGCCTTTCGTTCTCGCCCGGCACGAGATTCACGCGGAACTTCGTGGACATTCCTGACGTGGTTTTCATGTCACCTGCGAGATAAGTGCTGCCGCTGTCGAGGCTGCGTACGCGCTCAACGCGCTCAACGTCGCCCGCCTCCACGCGAGCGCGGAATTCGGTCTGGGAAATCTCCGCGTACTGAACCTTGTTCGGGTTCATCATGCGCATTACGAGCAGGGACGCGGCGATGACGGCAAGCACCAGCCAGCCGCTGAGCGAACCTGGCGGAACCGCGCCTTTCGGTAGTGCACGTCGCCTCGCAGGAACCATTTCCCGCTTCTTCGCGGCGGGCTTTTCGGGATTCGCTCCGCCGAGCTCTTCTTTTACGTCTTCAGACATGGCGTGAATTATACCATATCCGCGCACACGCGAACAGATGTTTGACAGTAAAATTTCGATTTTCACATTCCAATGCTGAAAGCGAAATGTGATATAATATTCGCCATGCAATTCAAGAAAATCATATTGGAAGCTATTCACTTGCTTGGCGCACTGGCGGTGGTGGCGGATGTCGCGGAGCCGCCGCGCAGGGACGCGACGCAGCAGGAAACCAAGGAATGGTTCCTTGAGAACTACTATGGGCGTGCGCCGGTTGGGCGTCCGTCAGACATGGAGTTCAAGGGCAATGAAATCTGGATTGGCGGCGGCAAGGTGAAGCTCCGCCTCGACGTGGCGCTGCCGCTGGGCGCGTCGAAGGAGCGACCATGCCCCGTGGTGCTCGTCGCCGACAGGCGTGCGTGCTTCCCCACGCCGATCAAGCCGGATAAGCTGAAGAAGATTCTCGCTGTGCAGGACGAGTTCCGCCGCATGGCGACGGAGCGCGGATACGCGCTCGTGATGTGGAACGTGAACGACGCCGCGCCGGACTGCTGGCTCTACGACCGCTACATCAAGCTGAAGCCAGAAAAGCTTCCGCCCAACGCTTGGGGCGTGTTCGGACTCTATGGCGGCGAGCCGGATGGACGCAAGGGCGACACGTGGGGCACGATTCGCGCCTGGGCGTGGGGACACAGCCGTGTGATGGACTGGATCGAGTCGCGTCCGGAACTTGACGCGAAGCGCGTCGCGGTGTGCGGACACTCCCGCCTCGGCAAGGTGGCGCTCGTCACGGGCGTTACGGACGAGCGGTTCCTTGTCGCCTACTCCAACGACTCCGGCGTGGGCGGCGCACATCCGCACCGCCTCTGGAAGCCTGGCGTCTGCAAGCTTTCATTTGTCAACAAATATCACCTCCATTGGCTTTGCCTCAATTCGCGTAAGTTCGAGGCAGACGAGCGGAACATGCCGCACGACATGGACGAGTTCCTTGCGCTCATGGCGCCGCGCTACCTCTACGTCGCAAGCGCGAGCAAGGATGTGTGGGCGGGGCCCGAAGGCGAGCAGTTCGCCGCCGAGATGGCGTCCCGCGCATGGGAGCGTATGAACCTGAAGGGCTGGGGTTATCGCGGACACGTCGGCGGACACGTCCGCCCGGGTGAACACGATTTCACGCCCTACGACTTCAAGCTCTTCCTCGACTTCTGTACCACGCCGTTCGGCACACAAAGGAACTGACCCCAAAAGATGAAAACTAAAACCCTGATTGTTTCTGCTGGTCTTGCGGCGGTGGCGTTTGCGCAGGTCGCATCCGAAACACCGACAAAGGACGCCTACATCTTCTCGTATTTCTGCGGGCAGAGCGACGGACTGCACCTTGCCGTGAGCGACGACGGCCTGAACTGGACCGCGCTCAACGGCAACAAGAGCGTTCTGAAGCCCACGGTGGGCAAGGACCGCCTCATGCGCGACCCCTCCATCTGCCGCGGCCCGGACGGAGTATATCGTATGGTCTGGACCACGAGCTGGCACGACCGTATCATCGGTTACGCCGAGACGCGCGATTTCGTCAAATGGAGCGAGCAGCGCGCGATTCCGGTGATGGAACACGAGAAGGGATGCCGGAACTGTTGGGCACCGGAACTCACCTACGACCCCGACACCGGCACGTACCACATCTACTGGGCATCGACAATTGCCGGACGCGGAGACGGACACCGCATCTACCGCACGACGACCCGCGACTTCAAGACTTTCACGCCGACGAAGAAGTGGTTCGATCCAGGCTTTAGCGTGATTGACGCCGCAATCGTGCGCGACCCGATCACGCATGACTGGGTGATGACGATCAAGGACGAGCGGGAGAAGCCCGTCGCGAAGAAGCACATTCTCACCACGCGCACGAAGTCCTTGGACAAGGGCTTCCCGACAAAACTTGACGGGCCGATCAACTTCGGCCCCGACTGGGTCGAGGGGCCGTCGCCTTTCCTAGTCGGCAAGGAGATGTTCGTCTGCTTCGACAACTACCGTCGCGGACGCTACAACATGATTTCCAGCTCCGACGGCGGAAAATCGTGGAAAGACCGCACGGCGGAGCTCCATCTGCCGAAGGGCATCCGCCACGGTACGGTCATCGTGGTGCCCAAGCACGAGAAGGATGCGCTCGCGGCGATTCCCAATGAGGCATTTGGTAGTTCGTTGAAATGTTTGTTGGATGCGAAAACGAACTAAGGAAAAACAATGAAATTAAAAGCGTTGATTGCATCCGCCGTACTCGCTGTGGTCGCGCTTTGTGCGGCGGCGGAATACAGGCCCGAGGCGTGGAACCTCCAGGCGCGGGAGAAATTCGCCGAACAGCGCTACGGCGTGTTCATCGTATGGGGCCTGTATGCCTACTACGCGCAGGGCGAGTGCTACATGTTGCAAAGAAAGATCAACCGCGACGCCTACGAGCGTATCGTTGACGGCTTCTACCCGTCCAAGTTCAACGCCCGCGAATGGGTGCGGATTGTCCGCCGTTCCGGCGCGAAGTACATCACCGTCACGGCGCGCCACTGTGACGGCTTCGCCCTCTGGCCATCGAAGGTCGACGACGGCTACAACATCGCCGCCACGCCGTTCAAGCGCGACGTCATCGGCGAACTGGCCGAGGCGTGCAAGGCGGAGGGAATCCAGCTCAACCTCTACTATTCCCTGATGGACTGGCACCGCAGGGACTATCCGCTTGGAAGAACGTGCAAGTGGCTCAAGGCGTACGCAAAGGACCAGAAGCCCGACTACGCCTCGTACAAGCGGTACATGCTGGGACAGATCACGGAGCTTCTCGACAACTACCATCCGGGCAACATCTGGTTCGATTGCGAATGGGACCAGTACGACAGGGACCGGGGCGGCACGTTCGACTGGGGCTTCGACGAGATATTCGACCTCATCCATTCGCGACAGGTGCTCGTGGCGAACAACAACCACCGCGC
This sequence comes from uncultured bacterium, assembly GCA_902779865.1. GTDB lineage: Bacteria > Verrucomicrobiota > Kiritimatiellia > RFP12 > UBA1067 > RUG572. The sequence continues at coordinate 2,890 of CACZDG010000026.1, read as the reverse complement.
GCCGCGTCCGAAGGAGGACATCCAGCTCTTCGAGCGCGACCTGCCGGGCGTGGGAACGATGTTCTCGAAGAACCAGCCGCTTCTCGATGACCGTCCGGCGGAGCAGTGCGACGTGATCCAGTACGACGTGTGGGGATACCGGATCGGACAGAACAAGTTCCGTCCGCCGGAGGAGTGCATCGTGCTCATTGCCCGCGCCGCGTCGAAGGGCTCCAACCTTCTCCTTAACATCGGGCCAGACGCTTCGGGGCAGATTCCCGCGAAGGCCGTAGAGATATTCGAGGGGATCGGCAAGTGGTTCGAGAAGAACGGCGACTCGATCTACGGTACGAAGGCCGGCGGCGTGTCGCTCGGTGACAAGGTCGTCACCACGCGCAAGGGCGACACGCTCTTCATCCACTTCCTTGATCCGTCGGTGAAGGAGTTTACGTTCAAGCTTGGCGACGAGATCAAGACCGTGAAGTGCCCGCGTCCTGCTGGCGATGCCTTTGACGTCGTGGTGCGCGTCCCGCTCGGCGGCAAGGAACCCGCGGCGATGTCCGCGGTGGGCGGCGTCAAGGACGAGGTCCACGGCTACACGCCGAAGGGATACGTCCAGCCGAAGGAGCCGGAGGTGCGCGAACGGCTCGAGTGGTTCAAGGACCAGAAGCTCGCGCTGATGATGTGTCTCGGGCTCTACTCCAACATAGGCATCAAGGAGTCCTGGCCGCTCTGCGACAGCAAGGCCAGCTGGTCGCGCGTTGAAGTGGACTGGACGGCTGACATTGACGAGTTCAAGCGCCAGTACTTTGACTTGATCCGTTCGTTCAATCCGGTCCGCTTCCGGACGGAGACATGGGCGAAGGCCGCGAAGGACAACGGCTTCAAGTACGTTCTCTTCACCACGAAGCAGCACGACGGGTTCTGTCTGTACGACACGAAGTACTCCAGCTACAAGGTGACGTCGCCGCAATGTCCGTTCTCCACGGACAAACGCGCGGACATCGTGAAGCACGTGTTCGACGCCTTCCGCGCCGAGGGGCTGGGAATCGCCGCGTACTTCTCCAAGCCGGACTGGTACCACACCGATTTCTGGGAGAACCACGGCATCGGACGCAAGACAACGCCGTTCCCGACGTATGACGTGAAGAAGCACCCGGAGAAGTGGGCGCGCTTCAGGGAGTTCACCAGAAACCAGATCGTCGAGATCGTGCGCGACTACGGCAAGGTGGACATCATCTGGCTCGACGGCGGACAGGTCCAGCGCCGAAGGGGACTCGACATCGGGATCGAGGACATCATCGCCGAGGCGCGCAAGTACAACCCCGCTCTCATTGCGGTTGACCGCACGGCCGGCGGCACATGCGAGAACGTGATCACGCCGGAGCAGACGGTGCCGAAAACCCCGATCGCCGTGCCGTGGGAGAGCTGCATCACGATCGGCAAGTACTGGGGCTACCACTTCGAGGACGAGTACAAGCCTGTCCGGCAGATTCTCCATCTTCTCATCGACATTGTCGCGAAGGGCGGCAACCTCGCGCTGGACGTCGGCCCGCAACCCGACGGACGCCTCCCGCACCAGGCGCTGGAGCGCATGACCGCTCTGGGTGCATGGCTCAAGGTGAACGGCGAGGCGATCTACGAGACGCGTCCGCTCGCGCCGTACCGCAAGGGCGACTGGGCGTTTACGCGCAACCGCAGGACGGGAGCGGAGTACGCGATCCGCCTCTGGAAGGAGGGCGAGGCGAAGACGGGGTGCCAAAGCGTCCCCGATGTGACGGCGGCGAAGCTCGTGCACGTCGGCTCCGGCAAATCGTTCGACTGCGCGAAGACCGCAGGCGGCGTCGAGTTTGATCTGCCTGCCGACTTCAAGCCCGACGCCAATACCGACGTCTTCAAGATTGTACATTGACAGTTGTCATACATCAATGCGTTAAGAGAAATAAATATGGAAATCACAAGAAGGAAGTTCATGCTGGGCGCGGGTGCGGTCCTGTCGACGCCCGCGTTCGCCGCTGGGGACGATGCGGGCGCGAAGCCCAAGTCAGGCGGCGTGAAACGTTTTGAGTTTGGCGAGGACGGAACATTCACGTTCCTGATGACTGTCGACTGGCACAGGAGAACCGGAAAGTCCAACACCGTAAGCGAGATCGCCGTGTTCCGCAAGGCGGTCGCGCGCTTCAAGCCCGCGCTTGTCGTGTTCGGCGGCGATAACGTCTCCGGCGGAACCGGTTGCAGCAAGCGCGGCGTGTTCGAGAAACTGATGGAACCGGTGATGGCGGAGTTCAAGGCGACCGGCACGTCGCTGTGCGTCGCGTTCGGCAACCACGATTCGGAGCAGCCGGAGTCCAACAAGGCGTTTGTCTCGCGCCAGGAACAGTACGATTGGTACAAGGCGTCGTTGGGCGAGCTCTTCGTGGACCACGACGTGCCGGAGCTGACGGGCGTGGGGACGGGCGTCGTGCCGGTGTTTGTGCGTGGTGCGGCGAAGCCGTCATTCAAGATCTTCGTCGCCGATTCAGGAGACTGTCCGAAGCGGGACGCCAGCGGCCGGCTCGTCAGGAACCTCGGCAGCGACAACCCGCATGCCGACCAGATTGCGTGGTACCTGCGCGAATCGGCGGACGGCGTGCCGCACATCTGGATTCAGCACATCATCGTGCCGGACGTCAACTGCAACGGGCTGTTCCTTCCCGCCAAAGACGGCGAGGGAATCAATAAACCCTTCTTCATGCCCGACGGCTCGAAGCGGCGTATGAAGCTCGCGCCCGGCGTGGCCGGCGCCTGCAGGGAGGTGACGTGTCCGGCTGGCTGGAACACGTACCGCGACGCGGAGCACACGGTGGACTCCATGACGCTCTACGACGCCTGGCGCAAGTCGGGGTGCATGAAGGGCGCGTTCTTCGGCCAC
>CACZDG010000025.1 GCA_902779865.1 uncultured bacterium | reverse complement strand
TTCTCTTGTTGCAGTTTTCATGTTCTTTAGTATACTAAAGAATACGCGCAAAGTCAAGGGGCCAGATGAATTTTTTACAGAAAAAACTCGTTGCACCCGTACGCCAACATTTCTGAAGAATTCTCTATCATCTGACGGCGGGATTTGATACAATCTTCGCCATGAAGAATTATCTATTTCTCACTGGGGCCGTGGCGGCGACGTTTGTCGTGCAGGCTGAGTTCGCAATTGACCGATCCGTGATGTCCAAGGCGTATTGGGATTCATGGAATGACGGCGTACAGGCGCGTATCGACGCCGACATCGAAAAGTACCGCAAGGTGGATGGCGTGTTTGGAATCGATGCGCCCGATGGCGCGGAGGTGAAAGTGGAGCAACTTGACCACGCCTTCTTTTTCGGTGCGCACATCTTCAACTTCGACCAGCTTGGCACGAAGGAGCGCAACGCCCGTTACAAGGCGTTGTACGGACGGGAGGGCGCACTATTCAACTCCGCCACGGTCGCGTTCTACTGGCGCACGTTCGAGCGCTTCCCCGGTAAACCGCGCTTCGAGGCGGGCAAGGAGGACTGCGAGGAGTTCTGGAACACCTGCCAGAACCCGAAGGAACAGCCGCACTGGAGGCGTCCACCGACCGATCCTGTGGTCAACTACCTCGTCTCGCGCGGCTGCCGTATCCACGGCCATCCGCTCGTGTGGGGCAACAACACGTGGATGACGCCGAACTGGCTCTGGGACGAACTGTGCCCAGAGGCGGAAAAGGCCGCGCTTGAAAAGGCGTCGGGCGTGAAGGTGCCGCGTTGGAATGCCTCAATTCCCGCTGGTGCGCCCAGCCGTAAGATTGGCAAGAAATGGCAGGAAGCCTGGAAGAAAATCTACGCGAAGCTTCCCGAAGAGCAGATTGCCGCGCTCGTGCCCACGTTCATCAAGGCGCAGAACGAGTGCTACGACAGGCGCATCCGCCAGATCGGAGAGCGTTACGGCGAGAAGATCCATTCGTGGGACGTGGTGAACGAGAGCGCGACGGACTTCGACCACTTTGAACGCAAGGCAGTGCGGAACCGTCCGTTTGATGCGTCGCACTACGGACTGATGCCGGCGGACTACGCATACAAGGCATTTATGTGGGCGGGGAAGTACCTGCCGAAGACCGCGTGGTTCAACCTCAACGACTACAACATGGGCGACGGTTTCTTCATGCAGGCGAAGGATTTGGTTGCGCATGGTGCGCGCATTGACGTCGTCGGCTCGCAGATGCACCTCTTCAATCCGAAGGAAAGCGCCAACATAGCAGTTGGCAAGGGACCCGAACACCTCCTTCCGGAGAAGATCGCCGAACGTTTCGTCCGCGTCTCCAAGGCGAACCGACCGATCCACCTCTCCGAAATCACCATCACCGCGCCCGACAATTCGCCGAAAGGGCAGATGATCCAGGCGATCATCATGCGCAACTGCTACCGTGCGTGGTTTTCGGTCGAGAAGATGACTGGCATCACGTGGTGGAACGTTGTCGATGATTGCGGTGCACCGGGCGAGCCTTCCATCAGCGGACTCTTCACCCGCGACATGCAGCCGAAGACGGCGTACTTCGCGATGGACGATCTCGTGAACCGCGAATGGAAGACGAAGACCACTGCGAAGGTGAAAGGTGGCAAGGTATCGTTCCGTGGTTTTCGCGGACGCTATCGTTTGACGTGGAAGGGCGCGGACGGCAAGGAACAGAGCATGACTGTTGACGTGAAATGACCCGCGCTTACGCCATGGCGCATTTGGCCATACGAAAAAATGAAAAAAATGAAAATCGTGCTTGCATTTGTTCTGGGGATTAGATATACTATACGGCGTTTTCCACGGGGATATAGCTCAGTTGGTAGAGCGTCTCAATGGCATTGAGAAGGTCAGGGGTTCGACTCCCCTTATCTCCACCACTTCAATAGTGGTAATGGGTGTATCATATACGGTCGTTTAACCAAAAAGGAATGAAGATGACGAGTAAACTTATTACTGGAGTCGCGGTCGCGGCACTTCTGTGCGCGGGATGCGACAAGAAGGACGGCAAGGATGCTGTTTCGACTGATGGTGCCGCCCCTGTAAACGCAGCGGCCAAGGCTGCACCCCTGCCGGCACCTATTGATCCGAACGAGGTTATGGTATCGGTCGGCGACAAAAAGCTGACTCGCGGGGAGCTGGATTCCGAAGCCGAAAAGATAATCCAGCTTCAGCTGTCACGCGTGCCGGCGTCTCAGAGGGCCAAGATTTCTTCTGACGAGATCGAGCAGGCGAAGTCGCAGCTCAGCCGTCAGGCTGCAGAGATGTTCATCCAGAAGACGATGCTGCTGAACGAAGTCGCCGACAAAAAAATCGTCGCTACTGACGATGACGTGAAAAAAAAGCGTGAGGAGCTCCTGAAGCAGGCTAACTCGCAGGGCGAGAAAGAGAAGACGTTCGATGAACTCGCCGCCGGATATCCGCTTGGGAAGGACCGCTTCATGAGCGAATTTAACGACAATGTCGTAATCGAAAAGCTGATTGAGCAGGAGGTGAGGTCTAAAATCAAGGTGGACCCCAATGCGCTCAAGACCGAGTACGCGAACATCGTCTCCAACATCACCAAGCGTGCGCAGCAGGCCCAGCCGGAAAAGGCGCAGGCATCGCATATCCTCATCAAGACTGGCGACGGAAAGACTGATGACGCGGCCAAGAAGGAGATTGACGCGCTGCATGCCCAGTTGAAGGCGCTTAAGGGCGACGCACTCAAGAACAAGTTCGCGGAACTTGCCAAGGAGAAATCCGAGTGCCCGTCCAATGCGAAAGGTGGCGACCTTGGCGCGTTTGGCCACGGGCAGATGGTTCAGGAGTTCGACAAGGCGGCGTTTGCCCTCAAGGACGGAGAGTTGTCCGAGCCGGTTAAGACACAGTTCGGCTGGCATATCATTCTCAAGACGAAGTCGATTCCCGCGAAGACTCCAACTGCGGAAGAGGTCGAGAAGGCCGTAGCCGAGCAGAAGCCGAAGATCGCTGATGTTGAGAAGTGGATGCAGGAACGGGAACTCCAGAAGAAGGCCAGCGAATACATCGAGGGACTTCAGAAGAAGTACAAGGTCGAACGCCCTGGTTTTAAACCGCCCAAACCGGCGAAGAGCATTGCTCCCAAGCCAGCGAAGAGCATCGAATCCAAGCCGGTTGAGCTGAAGCCTGCACCTGCGAAGAAAGTTGAACCCGCAAAGGCTGTTGAGCCTGCGAAAAAGGTCGAGCCCGCGAAGACGCCGGAACCTGCGAAGGCTAAGTGACGAGAAGATGCACGAGTGAACGCCGGATGTCCGGTGGACGCTCGATGTGATACGAGAGGAAGACGCCGAGGAACCTTGCGGCGTCTTCTTTTTCGTTTTGTCGCACGTCTGGTGCGTCTGGGTGCTTTATGGCGGCTACGGTGCGCGGCGATATGCGCACAGTTCGCGCACCTGATCCGCAGCGGCCGCTGTCCAGAGAGAAGGGGGTCCACGGCGCAGCGGGGTCGAGACCGGAAAAGTCAGGGGCAAGTCCCGCAAGGTCGAGCAGTTTTGTTTCCATGCTGATGAGGCGAGAAAGGTGTGGAATACCCGGTTCTGGTGCGAGAAAATTGTCGAGGAAGTCAAACCAAGGTGACGCCTCGAGTCCTGGCGGCGCGAGTTCGCGTACGAGGTCGGCGGCATAGCCGGCGAGTACGCTGGCGCGCCAGTTCTCGCGCAGGTGATCGCGTATCTTTATGGGTGCGACTTCTCGTAGGGCGTGCAGGTCACCGGAGGCGTGGGCATAGTAGAGAAGGTCGCAAAGATAGAAGAGATCGTACTGCCCGAGGAACGCGCTCTTCGGGCGCACCGCTCCCTTTACGAGCGTGGAAACCGGCCCGTGATCAGGCGTGAGCCACGTTACTACATGGCTTGTCCGCGACCACGGACGGATGGACAGCACGATTCCGCGCGTCTTTACGATTTCGCTGGCCATGCCGTGCGCGTCAGCCTCCTGCGGCTTTGCGGCAGAAGTCGTTGCAGCGTGCGACTTCCTTCACGGCGTTGGAGCCCTTCGGAATGGAGTACTCTAGCTCGATGTCGCAGTAGAACGGCCAGCCTTTCTTCTGGAGGAAAGGGAGCAGTTTCGCAAGAGGCGTATCACCCTTGCCGAATTCAAGGTTCTTCGAGCCATGCGCCTTAGTGGTGCGGTCCTTGAGGTGGATTGAGAATATCTTGTCGTGGTATTTCTCGATGAAGGCAAGCGGGTCGATGAAGCGTTTGGCATCGTCGGTGGTGGCGGCAACGTAGTGGCCGATGTCGAAGTTGATTCGAAGGTTGGGCGAGTAGCCAAGCAACGGGCCGTCGTATGTGAGCGCGTCGATTTGCGTATGGTTGTGGAACGCGATGAAAATTCCGTGATTGTCGGCCAGGTCCGCGCAGCGGCGTCCGATTGTCTCGTACTCGGACACCTTGGGAATCTCGCGCGTGATGCACTTCGCGCCAAGCGCCTTGGCGACGGCCACGCGGTATTCGTCTTCCTTCTCGTTCTTGCCGCCGATGCCGCCGTACTTCACGATGTGGATCGACACCCCAGCGTCGTCGAACATCTTGCGCAGCGCTGGCAGACGCCCCATGTCGCGCGTGCCGTTGCGCTTCAGGAACTCGTCCACGACCTCGCCCTTGAGCTCGAGCGTGCCGAGGCTGTCCTCGACGGCGTACTGGACGATGTCCTCCGCGTTCTTCTTGCGCATGGAGCGGTAACTGTAGGTGATGCAGCCCACCTCCACGCCGTTGTACCACGAGCGGCTCTTGCTGTTCCCGCAGCATGTTGACTGCGTAGAGGAACATCCTCCCACGTACATTCCGGCTGCGGAGGCGAGTCCGAGTCCGATGAAGTCTCTTCTTCCGAGGTTCATTTACTGTTTCTCCTTTTTTGATTTGTTTTTATGAGAAGGTGATTTCCTCGCCGTGGAACATGTAGTTCCCGCCCACCACGTATTCCATGGCGTTCGGCGAGAAGCGGGCCTGCACGCTGATGTGGAGGTGCCCGGCGAGTATTCCCTTAAGCGACGGCAGGGCCTTCAAATAGGCGACGAAGTCCTTTGTGACCGGGTCGCGGTAACCCTCCCTCCAGGACTTAGCGTTGGGGGTTGTATTGATCTTTAGGACGTGTTTTCTCCAGAGCTTCAATGCCGACCTGTAGATTTCCGGTGTGTTGAAAGGACAGTGCATGCATAGGATTATGGGGAGGCCTTTTTTCACCTCGGCCTCGAATCGGCTTGCCTGCTCTGTCGTCACCGCGCCGTAAACATTGTCGATCGTCACGAAGTTGACGCCGTTCACGATTGAGGAAGAAAGCGAGATGTCGAACGGGTACGCCTTCGACAGCATTTCTCTCGAGTCGGCCTTTCCCTCTTCCGTTTCGTCTTTTTGTCCGTGGTAGAATTCGTGGTTGCCAAGTGAGCCCCCCATGGTCGCACCGTCGATGCCGTAGTATTTCCGCACGAGGTCCAAGTTCGCCCGGCTTTGCGCGTCGATTAGGTCGCCCGTGTGCATCACGTAGTCCACGTGCTCTTTCGCCCAGGCGAGCGAGTCGCGAAGGGCCTCCTCCTGGCGTCCGCCGAACGTCTTGCTTCGGTTGGCCATGAATTTCCTTGTCCACTCGTTTTCGTCCGGATATACTGCCGTGAGGTGGGTATCGGAGATGTGCAGCACGGAGAAAGGCTTGGAAGCGCCCGCCTCTATGTGGTGACAAGATATCGTCAGTCGCTCGGACTTGCCGCGCTCAGAGGAGAGCACAGGACCGTCCGCAAACGCTGGAAGCCGTGCGGAGGCCACAAGCCCGCCGAACGCCGCGCCGCCAGCGAGGAAACTTCTTCTTGTCATGTCCATTCAAAGACGCCTTTCTTTTTCAGACGAAGTTCATTATACTCTTTCGCGTCCCGTTGCGCAAGATGCAAAATCTTGAAAGAATCTGGCGTTTGTTGCCGAGCCTTCTTTTTTATGTTATACTGACGCGCATGAAAACAATAGATCATAACAAGGTTTTTCGGGTTGCGCTGGTTTGCGCGGTTCTCTCGGTATTTTGCGGATGCTGTTTTGCTGGCGGCGCGCCAGTCAAGCACATGTGCTACAACGTACGGCACTGCGTCGGCATTGACGGCAAGTTGGACGTGGCGCGGATAGCGTCCATAATCAAGACGGAAAAACCGGATTACGTCGGATTGCAGGAAATAGACCGCTGCACTGAGCGTGTACACGGCATGGACCAACCCGAAGAACTCGCTCGTCTTACGGGAATGCACTCCACGTTCGCGAAGGCCATACCTTACAAAGGCGGAGAGTACGGCGTGATGCTGCTTTCGCGCAACAAGCCGCTTTCGGTAGCGAAGATACCGCTTCCGGGCAGGGAGCCGCGTGTCCTGCTGATGTGCGAGTTCGAGGACTGCGTAGTATGCACCACGCACCTTGCCGTGGATTCGCAGAAGGCGAGATCGGATTCCGTCGCCATCATTCGCAAGGCTATTGCGAGCTTCTCGTCAGGAAAGGACAAGCCCGTATTCATTTCCGGCGACTGGAACTCGCTGCCGGATTCCGACGTGTTGAAGGAACTGGAAAAATTCCTGACGGTGGTTTCAGACATCGGCGGACGCACCTTCCACGGGTCATCCGGTGCCGGTCCCAGGGACCTTAACGGCAAGAGGCCGGAGTCGTATTGCATCGACTACATCGCAGTGGACTCGGCGCATGCATCGGAGTTCAAGGTCTGCGACGCACGCGTGGTGGAAGAGCGCAAGGCCTCCGACCATGCTCCGATAGTCTTGACAGTCACCCGCAGTAAATGACGCGATCGGTCAGAACGCAAGGCCGCGAATCGCTTCTCCATACATGTCGCGCTCTTTGATGAGCATCAAGTATCCAGGGTCCTTCACCGGATCGGAGAGTTCAGATGCGTGTGATTCCTTCCACGCCCTCGCCTTTTTGCTCAGTTCTCTCACTTTCTCGGCAAGCGGGGCTATCTCGTAAGTCGCGTTGCGGTTCGAGTCGGCATCGTCTGCGCGTCTGCTTGCCTCCGCCTCCTTAGCGCGCAGTTCGGACAACGCCTTGGCAGCCTCGACCGCATAGGGGTTTTTCTTCGATTCCCTGACCTGCAACCGGGATTTGAGGGCTTCCGCTTCGCCGTTCAGCTGGTAGTATTTCCTGAGGCAGCTTTTCTGGTTGTCCGACAGGTCGTCCAGAGACCGCGTGAAGCAAATGACGTCCTTGGCCGCCACTCTTACGGTCTGCTGCAGTTTCTTGGGCGTGAAATTGCCGATGAGCATCAGTGCCCCGCCCGCTTTTTCGCGGCGTTCAATCAGGAAGAATCTGCCGCCTGCTACGTTCCCGATAGTCTTACCGTCAAGGTCTTCTATCGGCGCCACACGCGAGAGGACTCCCCACGTCGCGCCGCTTGAAGCCGACGGCCCGATGCGGACTATCCCTTTGTCGTATGGAGATTCCTCCCTCAGCGCGGAGGCGGGGTTTGGCGTGGCGTTCGGAAGCGCTTGCGTGACGGTCGGAGAGGTCTGCGCGGGAACGGCGACCGGAGCCACGGCATCGGCTGAAACTTCGTATTCGGTGCTTCTGGCGGGCTTGGGCACGGATTTCCCCATGCGTTCGGCGAAGCCGTCGCGGGCAGTACCGAGGCGGTTCTGCACGTCAGCGACGGTATCGCAGATGCGTGCGCGGGCAGCGGGCGGTAACTTAGCGCCGAGCGTGGGCGCTAAGTGCCACACAAGCCCGGAGGAAAGAGCTGTCAATGAGACGAAGATAAGCCAATGTGTTTTGCTCATGTGGGCCTTTCAGTTACTTGACGGGCAGAAGACGGTCGGCACCGAAGTACGGCCTAAGCACTTCCGGAATCAGGACAGAGCCGTCCGCCTGAAGGTGCTGTTCGAGAAGGGCGACCATGAGACGCGGCAGCGCGACACCGGAGCCGTTGAGGGTGTGGACGAGCTTCGTCTTACCGTCTTCGTCCTTGAAGCGGCAGTTCAGGCGGCGGGCCTGGTAATCCGTGAAACAGCTGCACGAGCTGACTTCCAGCCACTGCTGTTCGCCGGGCGCCCAAAGTTCAAGGTCGTAGCACTTGGCGGCGGAGAAGCCCATGTCGCCGGAGCAGAGCATGAGGACGCGGAAATGGAGGCCGAGTCCGGTGAGGACCTCTTCAGCCTCGTGGACGAGCGTCTCAAGCTGCTGGAACGAAGTGGAGGGATGGACGAAGTTTACCATCTCGACCTTGTCGAACTGGTGGACGCGCAGCATTCCGCGCGTCATCTTGCCGGCGCTACCCGCCTCGCGGCGGAAGCACGGCGTGTAGGCCGTGAGCTTGACGGGCGAATCGGGCGTGATCTTCGGAAGCTTCACGCCATCGAAAATATCGTCGCGGTAGTAGTTGGTTACGGGCACTTCGGCGGTGGGGATGAGCCAGAAGTCGTCCGCGTTCGAGTGGTAGAGGTCCTCGGCGAACTTCGGAAGCTGTCCGGTGCCGGTCATGGACGCGGAGTTGACGAGGAAGGGGGGCAGCATTTCCGTGTAGCCCTGCTTCTGGCAGTGGAGGTCGAGCATATACTGGATGAGCGCGCGCTGGAGCTTCGCGCCCTGTCCGAGGATGATCGGGAAACCGGTACCCGTGAGCTTCACGCCGCGGGGGAAGTCGAAGATGCCGAGTTTCTCGCCGATTTGCATGTGATCGGGAATCGGGTAGGCGGGATCCTTCCATTCGCCGACGAAGCGCACGACCTTGTTCGCGGAGGAATCGGGTCCGGTGGGGATTTCCGGCGCTGGGATGTTCGGAATCATGAGCAACGTCTCGCGGAGATCGGTTTCGATCTTGGCGAGTTCTGCGTCGATTTCCGATATGCGGTCGCCGATCGCGCGCACCTTCTCCTTGGCGGCGGAGATGTCCTGCCCGGCCTTTGCGGCCGCGCCGATTTCCTTGGACGCGCTGTTTCGCTGCTGCTTGAGCGCCTCCGTCTCGGCGATGAGCGCACGGCGCTTCGCGTCGAGGTCACGGGCCTTGGCGACTTTTTCCTGTTCGACGCCGCGCCGTGCGAGCTGTGCAGCGGTGGCGTCGAATTCTTCCCTGATTTTCCTGATGTCGATCATGGTTGATTCCTTCTTTAAAACGGGCATTTAGTATATCATAATTTTGGCGGGGGAAAGTGCTATTCTCGAAAATTCTTCAATTGCGGTTTCTGTCAGTTTGTGGTAAACTATGTGCTCATTTTTTCCACAGAAAGGCAGAACGATGAAGGTAGAAAAGAAAGAAGCCGGCGCATGTATGCTGGCGTTGACGATAACGACCGACGCCGAAGAGGTCAAGGAAGAGTACCGCAAGGTGCTCAACGTGTTCATTCGCAACGCCGTGGTGCCTGGATTCCGCAAGGGCAAGATACCATTGCCCGTCTTGAAGCAGAAGTTCCAGGAAGAGATCAAGCAGGAATGCCAGCAGGCCTGCTTCCATTCGTTTTACAAGAAGGCGCTCGAGGAGGCGTCCGTCGATCCCATTACGATCGATGGCGTTCAGAACGTGACGTTTGCGCCCGAGACGGGCTTCTCCTGTACGGCGATCGTGGAGGTGAGGCCAGAGTTCTCCCTCCCGAAGTACCAGAAGCTTGCAATCAAGGCCGGCGATACGTCAGTGACTGAAGACCAGGTGTCCGCAGAGATCGAGTCGTACCGCCGCGCATTCGCGAAGTACGAAGACGCCAAGGAGGGCGCGACGGTCGCCGATGGCGATTTCGTGTGCTTCGACTACAAGGGCGAGTTGGACGGCAAGCCGCTTACCGAGATCGTCCCCGACCAGAAGGCCGTGTGCGAGGGCACCGGTTTCTGGACCCAGCTCGAAGAGGGGCGTTTCCTCCCCGAGATCCTCGATGCGCTGAAGGGCATGAAGGCCGGCGAGACGAAGGATGGCGTGAAGGTCAAGTTCGCCAAGGAGGCCGCACCCGAACCGTTGCAGGGTAAGAAGGCCGTTTACACCATCACCGTGAAGAGTTTCCGCAGCCGCACGCTGCCGGACGATGCTGGGTTCATCGCCGCTGCGAAGGTGGAGTCGATGGACGCCCTCCGCGCCGATTTCCGCAAGCGGATGGAAGAGGACGCCAAGGCGCGCGAGCTCGCGTCCCGCAAGGATCAGGCGATCGACCTGCTGCTGAAGAAGTCCGACTTCGACGTTCCCCAGTCGCTCGTGCGCCGCCAGACGCAGAGCTACCTTGAGGACCTTGCCCGTCGCGCCCAGTATTCGGGCCTGCCTGCGGACTACTTCGAGACGCACCGCGAGCAGATTCTCGCCGACGCGGAGAACAACGCCGTCCGCCAGGTGCGCCTTTCCTACATCCTCCTCGGCATCGCCGAGAAGGAAGGGCTTGACGCCACTGAAGACGAAGTCAAGGCCAGCCTTGAAAAGATGGCCGCGGCGTCGAACGGCAAGGCGACCGCCGACGACCTGCTCAAGCAGATCAAGGAACGCGACCAGCTGGAAGGCTACAAGGACCAGCTCCGCGCAGACAAGGCGTTGGACTTCGTCCTCTCCGCCGCCAAATAACTATCGAATCGGCATAAGGAAGCGACATGACACCTAAAGCCTCGTACCTCGTTCCGATGGTCGTCGAGCAGACGTCCCGTGGCGAGCGCTCCTACGACATCTATTCCCGCCTCCTGCAGGACCGCATAGTCCTGCTTGGCGGCGAGGTGACGGACGACTCCGCCAACTCGATCGTCGCGCAGCTTCTCTTCCTGCAGGCGCAGGACGCGAAGAAGGAAATCTCGATGTACATCAACTCGCCGGGCGGCAGCGTCACGGCGGGGCTCGCCATCTACGACACGATGCAGTTCATCTCCTGTCCGGTTGCGACGTACTGCGTTGGACAGGCGGCGTCGATGGGCGCGGTGCTGCTCACCGCCGGCGCGAAGGGCAAGCGCTTCGCGCTCCCAAACGCGCGCATCATGATCCACCAGCCGTGGGGCGGAGCGGAGGGCAAGGCGAGCGACATCGAAATCACCGCGCGCGAGATTCTCCGCCTCAAGGACATCCTCAACCAGATACTCGCATACCATTCCGGGAAGACCGCTGACGACGTCGTGCGCGACACCGACCGGGACCACTTCATGAGCGCGGACGAGGCGTGCGCGTGGGGTCTCATCGACAAGGTTCTCGTTCCGAAGAAGGCTTGAAATGGCTAAGAAGAAGAATGACGACCTTTCGGGGATGACGTGTTCGTTCTGCGGGCGCGGCCTTGATGAGGCTGTTGTGGTGCCAGGCCCTGGTGATGCGAACATCTGCGAGGACTGCGCCCGCCAGGCACTTGAGATAGCGGAAATCGCCCGCAATAGCGAAGAGGCAGAGAGGGCAAATCAGTCGAAGTCGAAGAAGCAAGCGCCTGCCGAGCCAATTGGACCTGTTCCCGCGCCGCGTGAAATCAAGGATTTCCTCGACAAGTACGTGATCGGCCACGAACAGACCAAGAAGATTCTCTCCGTGGCCGTCCACAACCACTACCGCCGCCTTGAATCCACTGCCGCGAAGGCGGTGAACGGCCCCGAGTTCGCCGACGTGGAGATCGAGAAGTCCAACATTCTCCTCATCGGTCCGACTGGATGCGGCAAGACGCTCTTCGCCCGTTCGCTCGCGAAGTTCCTCAAGGTGCCGTTCGCAATCGGCGACGCCACCACCCTGACCGAGGCCGGATATGTGGGCGAAGACGTCGAGAACGTCGTCCGTTACCTGTGGCAGAACGCGAACGGCGACACAGAAAAAGCCGCTCGCGGAATCATCTACATCGACGAAATCGACAAGATAGCGTCGAAGACGGACAACGTCTCAATCACCCGCGACGTGTCTGGCGAAGGCGTGCAGCAGGCTTTGCTGAAGATACTTGAAGGGACCGTCTGCCGATTCCCGCCGAAGGGCGGACGCAAGCATCCAGACCAGGAGTACATTGAGGTCGATACCTCAAACATTCTCTTCATCTGCGGCGGCGCATTCGTCGGTCTCGACAAGATCATCGCCGAACGCACGGGCAAGTCCGTGATCGGTTTCGTTGGCGTCGGCGGACGCGGCGGTGAAACGTCCAGTTCTCCGATTCAAGGCGTGAGGCCAGAAGACCTGGTGAAGTTCGGCCTGATACCGGAGTTCACGGGACGCCTCCCCGTAGTCACCACGATGAGCGAACTTTCCGAGGACGATCTTGTGCGTGTGCTGACCGAGCCCAAGAACTGTCTCGTGAAGCAGTACCGCAAACTCCTCGCGATGGATGGCGTTGACCTTGAATTCGCGCCGGAAGCACTCCGCGAACTCGCGAAGGAGGCTCTAGCCCGCAAGACGGGCGCGCGCGGACTTCGCGCCGCAATGGAGCGCATAATGACCGACGTGATGTACGATGGCGCTGGCGGGAACGCCGGACGCAAGGTCACAGTCACCGCCGAAATGGTGAAAGAGGGCTTGAAATGACGGTTTCCCTTCTGCGCGCCAAACTCCACCGCATCCGCGTGACCGAGGCGTGCCTTGACTACGTCGGGTCGCTCACGGTCGATCCCGATTTCATGGATGCGGCGGGATTCTTCCCCAACGAGAAGATCCTCTGCGCAAATGTCGAGAACGGCGAGCGTTTCGAGACCTACGTGATTCCCGGTGCGCGTGGTTCTCGCGTGTGCTGCCTCAACGGCGCCGCTGCCCACAAGGGGAAGGTCGGCGACAGGCTCATTGTCATGGCGTTCGGGCAGTTCACGCCGGAAGAGGCTGCGACCCATGCTCCCCGCGTAGTGTTCTTCGACGCGGACAACAACCCCGTCCCTGCAGGGACGCAGAAGTGAGAGTAGCCGTAGGACTTTCCGGCGGCGTTGATTCTTCCGTCGCCGCCTTCATGCTGAAGGAGGCCGGCCATGATGTGGTCGGCGTCACTATGAAGCTTTGGCGCGAGGGCCGCTACAAAGGCGGTGTGCGCGACGCGTGTTTCGGTGCGGGCGAGG
The DNA here is from genome assembly GCA_902779865.1 of uncultured bacterium. Classification (GTDB taxonomy): domain Bacteria; phylum Verrucomicrobiota; class Kiritimatiellia; order RFP12; family UBA1067; genus RUG572. Next base: position 30,615 of record CACZDG010000025.1, on the reverse strand, counting down.
AACTCGACATCGCTCAGGCTACTGCGCTTGCGGAACGTCTTGGCATCGACTACCGCGCAATAGACTGCGCGGATGCCTACGAACGAGAGGTGATCGCCTACTACCGCGAGACGTCGCTTTCGGGACGCACCCCAAACCCATGCGTGTTCTGTAACGCCCGCATGAAGTTCGGGCTTCTGCCGAAACTTGCACGCGAGGGAGGACTTGACTTCGATGCGTTCGCCACCGGACACTACGCGCGCATTCTCCACCGTAACGGACGCTTCGCCGTTCAGCGCGCAGCTGACGAAGGCAAGGACCAAAGCTACTTCCTATACCGTCTCTCGCAAGAACAACTTGCGCACACCATGTTCCCGCTCGGTGGATTTACAAAGCGCGAGGTACGCGCCTACGCACGTGAACACGGGCTCGTCATGGCGGACAAACCAGATTCACAGGATTTCTACTCCGGCGACAGAAACGAGCTTATCGGCATAGAGGATCGCGAAGGGGATGTGGTGGATGAGTCTGGCCGTGTAATCGGACGCCACAAGGGCTACTGGCACTACACGATCGGACAGAGGAAGGGGCTTGGCATCGCCTCTCCGAATCCGCTTTACGTTGTGCGCATCGACTCCTGCGCCAACAGGGTCGTGCTTGGCGAACGCGAGTCGCTTGTCTCGCATTATTTCCGCGTGGAAGACGTTAACTGGATGGGTGCGACGGAGACGGACGCGTCAATCCCCTGCCGCGTGAAAATCCGCAGCACTGGCGAACCACGCGGCCCCGTGACGTTCCAAAACGGAATCTGCACCGCGCCCGACGGGATCATGGGTGTAACGCCGGGCCAGTCAGCGGTCTTTTACGGCGCTGACGGCGAGATCCTCTGCGGCGGCGTGATTTCCGCACCGCAAGCCTGATGCTTAGCTGCGTGCGGCTTCGGCGATTTTCGCGAGCAGTCCCTCGCGGGCCGTTTCAAACTCAGGAGCGTCGCTCTTGATGTTGTTCCAGTCGATGAACGCCTGCTGCAGCGACATGAAAAACGCACGGGCCTCGTCGTTCGTCGTGAACTTGTACTCCGTGAAGAGAGCCTTCTCAACGACGTCGAACATGACCTTCTGGCGTTCCTCAGGAGTGGAGGCGTCAACCTCGGAGAATGCGTTCTGCTGGAGATAGACGGTGTCGAGGAACTCGCTCTTCAGGTAGTCCGTGAAGTCCGCGAGGCTCGTTCCCTCTTCGCCGACGACCTTCATCATCTGTCCCACCTCGTTGCCCTTGCGCAGAAGGGTGCGCGCCTTTTCGACTCGGGCGGTGTCGATGATGGAAGTGTACTGGCTCCAGCTGTCGAGCGGGTCGATGGCCGGGTAGCGGCGCGCGTCGGAGCGGGCGCGGCTGAGACCGTGGAACCCGCCGACCACCTTGAGCGTCGCCTGAGTGACGGGCTCGTCGAAGTTACCGCCGGCGGGAGAGACCGTGCCGCCGATCGTGACGGAACCAGTTGAGCCGTCTTTCAACTTTACACGTCCCGCACGCTCGTAGAACGCCGCGATGCGCGATTCGAGGTAGGCGGGGAACGCCTCTTCGCCAGGGATTTCCTCAAGGCGTCCGGAAAGTTCGCGCATGGCCTGCGCCCAGCGGCTGGTGGAGTCCGCAAGCACGAGCACGTTGAGACCCATCTGCCTGTAGTATTCGGCGAGCGTCACCGCCGTGTACACTGAAGCTTCGCGCGACGCAACGGGCATCGAGGACGTATTGCAGATGATCACCGTTCGGTCCATGAGCTTCTTGCCGGTGCGCGGGTCGTCGAGCTCGGGAAACTCCTTGAGCATTTCCACCACCTCGCCGGCGCGTTCGCCGCAAGCTGCGGATACGACGATATCGACTTTCGCGTAGCGGGCGGTGGTCTGCTGCAGAACCGTCTTGCCCGCGCCGAACGGGCCAGGAATGCAGTAAGTGCCGCCAACTGCGACGGGGAAGAACGTGTCAATGGTACGCACCGAGGTGACAAGCGTTTCAACTGGCGCAAGGCGATCTACATAGCACTTGATCGGCACCTTGACGGGCCAGCGCTGCATCATCTGCACCTTTTTCTCACCGCCGTCGGGGCCTTGCAGCGTTGCGATGTCATCTACAACGGTGTAGTCTCCGGCGGGGGCGAGGTCTTTGACAGTCCAAGAACCGGCGAACGAGAATGGTACCATGATCTTGTGTTGGAAGATTCCCTCAGTGACCCATCCGAGTTCCTCGCCGGCGGTAAGGTGCGCACCGGGCTTGGCGGTGGGGTGCCAGTCCCATTTCTTTTCGCGGGGGAGTCCGGGCAGATACATTCCACGCTGGAGGAAGAAGCTTCGTTCCTTGCCTTCGGTCTTTTCCACTTCCCTTGAGAGTTCCGGCAACGGGTTCTGGAGACCGTCGTACACCTGCGTGAGTATGCCGGGGCCGAGCTCTGCGGCAAGGAGGTTGCCAGAGAACTCAACGCGGTCGTCAACCATCAGTTCGGTGGTGGACTCGAACACCTGCATGTCGCAGCGGGTGCCGCGTACGCGCACGATTTCCGCCATCAGTTTCTTGTCGCCCAAGACGGCGTACCCCACTTCGTTCTGGGCGACGGCGCCGTCGAACGCGACCGTGATCATGTTGCCGTTTACGGCTACGATTTTTCCTGTTGCTTGCATGTGAGTTATTCCTTCAGGACCGATCCGGGCGCGGACGCCGCTGTCAGCCGGTTGAAAACTTCGTTGCCCGCGTCCGTCCCGAGGGCGGAGCGGCGTATGGATATGGCGAGCCTGATCGCGTAGGTGAACGCGGCGGCCGATGAAAGCGGGGAGGTGACTGGCGTAAGCTCGCCTGCCGCGTCCCAGCGAACCTGGTCTAGTAGGCGTTCGCGCTTCGCCGGGTCCTTTTCCTGGAATGCGGTGGCGACGCGGTTCGTCCAGTAGAGCGAACAGCCTACGGCGGGATGGCGCCATTTGGCAGGGTCCTGTCCGGCGTTGCGCGCACGTTCCGCCGCTGCTGCGTTGCGGAGCTGCGTCTCGAAGTCGCGCCAGCGCTCTGCGACTGGATGGCTCGATGGCGCACAGGCGAGGGCCGCTTCAATCCCTGCCGTTGCCTTTTTCCCGATCTGTTCGCGGCATGAGGCGAGGAACCGCTCCATGCTGATTGGAGCGGGGCCGTCAAGCGCGAGGGACGGAAGAGATGCGATTAGGTAGTCGGCTGCCATTTGCCCGTGTCACTTGAGAAGTGCGGCGAGGTCGGGGCGCAGACGCTGCGCGAGAGCCTCGGCGATGGCGGAGTCAGTGAAGTCGTGCTCCACGCGGCCGTTGTCCAGCTTCACGGTGAAGCCGGCGCCGGTCGTTTCGTCCGACACCACCTTCACCCCGTTCAGCGACTGCGCGGCTAGCTGGGCGCGGATTGCGTCCGCAAGCTTAGCGGAGACGGACACTTCCGCACCTGCGGCCCCGGAAACCAGTTCCTTGATAGCAGTGCCGGCGATTGCAACGGCGTCGGCTGCGAGAGCGGTCTTGACGTCCCTCGCGAGCAGGTTCGTGAGAAGGCGGGTGACGTCCTCCTTCACCTTAAGGACGGTGTCGCGCGCTGCCTGGCGGATTGTTTCCTCTGCGCGGGCGGCGTACGCCTTTGCGTCAGCATCTGCCTTTTCACCTGCGGCCTTTGCCTCGTCCTGCGCGTTTTTCACGAGCGCGTCTGCCTTCTCTTTCGCCGCCGCGACAATGGCGGCGGCCTCGGCGTTCGCCTTCTCGACGCCGTCATGCTGGATCTTCTCCAGGAGCTGCTGTAGTTCTTCAGCCATAGTTCCTCCAAAAAAGTTATGCCTTATTATACACTTCCCCGCGTGAAAAGTCACGCACAATGTTTTAGGATTTGGTGGAATCTACGTCCATGAAGTATAAAAATTATGGTATAATATACGCCTATGGATAAAATAGGTGTTTGGATTTTATGGGTCGTCGGGGCCTACCTCGTCGGTTCGATTCCTTTTGGTTTCCTTGTCGGCAAGATGCGCGGCAAGGACATCCGCACGCTTGGTTCCAAGAACATCGGCGCGACGAACGTCTATCGCACCGTGGGCAAGTCTTGGGGAATCCTCGCGTTCGCCTGCGATTTTCTGAAGGGATTGCTGCCCACGTTGGCGGCGCAGAGGTATGGTAATGCCGACTGGCTGCCGCTTGCAGTTGGAATCATGACAGTGGCTGGCCACATGTGGACGTGCTTCATGAAGTTCAAGGGCGGGAAGGGCATTGCAACCGGCTTTGGAATGCTAGTGGCGCTAACGCCCGTGCTGGTGCTGGCGGCTTTCGCTGTGTGGGTGGTAGTGATGCTAGTCTCGCATTACGTGTCGCTCGGGTCTATCGTGGCGGCGGCGTTCCTGATGGTGACGGTGTGGCTCCCTTGGTGCGACTGGTTCGGGTGCTGCATGCTACGCAACTGCAGGGGTTACCACGATCTGCCGCTCTGCATCGTTGTGAGTGCGCTATGCGCGTTCGCGATCTGGAAGCACAAGAAGAACATCGTCCGCCTGCTTTCGCATGCGGAGAGCAAGATTTATTAAAGGAAATTGGAAATGTCCGAATACAACTATACTGAAATCGAGAAGAAGTGGCAGAAGTTCTGGCTCGAACACAAGACGTTCAAGACTGAGAATGGCGTCGGCAAGCCGAAGTTCTACTGCCTCGACATGTTCCCGTATCCGAGCGGTGCGGGTCTGCACGTGGGGCATCCGGAGGGCTACACGGCCACGGATATTCTTTGTCGCTACAAGCGCATGAAGGGTTTCAACGTGCTGCATCCGATGGGCTGGGACGCCTTCGGCCTTCCCGCCGAGCAGTACGCCGTGGAGACGGGCACGCACCCCGCCATCACCACGAAGAAGAACGTGGACCGCTTCCGCGAACAGATTCGTTCGCTTGGGTTTTCATACGACTGGGACCGCGAGGTGAACACCACCGATCCGAAGTATTACAAGTGGACGCAGTGGATCTTTGAGCAGATCTACAAGAAGGGACTTGCCTACGTCGCCGAAGTGCCGGTTAACTGGTGTCCCGCGCTTGGCACTGTGCTCGCGAACGAGGAGGTGATCGACGGACGCTCCGAACGCGGCAACCATCCCGTAATCCGCCGTCCGATGCGTCAGTGGATGCTCAAGATCACTGAATACGCAGAGCGTCTGCTCAATGGTCTCGATACGCTCGACTGGCCCGAGGGCATTAAAGAGATGCAGCGCAACTGGATCGGTAAGTCAACGGGTGCGCTGGTGGATTTTGGGGTCCTGTGCGGCGGAGCTCCCGTCGCCGAGAAGATTACCGTTTATACCACCCGCTGCGACACGCTCTTCGGCGCCACGTACATGGTGCTTTCACCGGAGCACGCGCTCGTGGCGAAGTGGCTCTCAGAGGGGAAGATCGCGAACACCGCCGAGGTGATTGCCTACCAGAAGAAAGCCGCGTCCAAGAGCGACCTCGAGCGCACGGAGCTCAACAAGGAGAAGACCGGCGTGAGGCTTGACGGCGTGCTCGGCGTCAACCCCGTGAACGGCGAGGCGCTGCCGATCTTCATTTCCGACTACGTGCTCGCCACCTACGGCACGGGCGCGATCATGGCCGTGCCCGCGCACGACGAACGCGACTTCGACTTCGCCAAGGTTTTCGGCCTCCCGATAGTGCAGGTCGTGGCCCCGGCCGATTCCGAGGCGGCGGAGACGGCTTCTCCTGATCCCGTCCCCTACACGGGCGATGTTGCCTTCACGGACATCGCGACGGGGGTGATGGTGTCGTCTGGGTTCATCACCGGCCTCACCGTGGATGAGGCGCGCCCCGCGATGATCAAGTGGCTGGAGGAGCGCGGCGTAGGCAAGGCCAAGACGCAGTACAAACTGCGCGACTGGCTCTTCAGCCGCCAGCGCTACTGGGGCGAGCCTTTCCCCGTGATCCACTGGGAGGACGGTACGCAGAGCCTCGTCGATGAAAACGACCTGCCGCTCACGCTCCCGGAACTCGCCGACTACAAGCCCACCGGCACTGGAGAACCTCCGCTTGCGAAGGCGACGGAATGGGTGAACGTGGTCGATCCCGCGACGGGCAAGAAGGGCATTCGCGAGACGAACACTATGCCGCAGTGGGCCGGTTCGTGCTGGTACTACCTCCGTTACATCGACCCGCACAACGACAAGGCGTTCGCCGACCCCGCGCTCCTGAAGGAGTGGCTGCCGGTCGATCTCTACGTGGGCGGCGCGGAGCACGCGGTGCTGCACCTTCTTTATTCGCGCTTCTGGCACATGGTGCTCTTCGACCTTGGACTCGTGCCTACGCCGGAGCCGTTCCAGCGTCTCGTCAACCAGGGCATGATCCTCGGCATGGCCTACAAGACTTCGCGCGGCGTTCTCGTGCCAATGGACAAGATCACGTGGCGCGACGGCAAGCCGTATGGCGCGGAGGACGGTGGCGAAGAGGAACTGCTTACGGAGTTCCCGGCGAAGATGTCCAAGTCTCTCAAGAACGTGATCAATCCCGACGACGTGATCCGCGATTACGGTGCGGACTCCCTGCGCCTCTACGAGATGTTCATGGGCCCGCTGCAAGCCGTGAAGCCATGGAGCACGAAGGGCGTCGAGGGCGTGTTCCGTTTCCTCAAGCGCGTCAACAAGATGGTAACGGAGCAGCCGATTGTGGACCGTCCGCTCACTAAGGCGGAGGCTAAGACGCTCAACGCCACCATCAAGAAGGTGGATGAGGATATCGACACCATGAACTTCAACACCGGCATTTCCGCGATGATGGTGTTCGTGAACGAGTTCGCAGGCGACGGCAAGGAGCTGCCGCGCGAGGCGGCGGAGAAGTTCGTGCTGTGCCTCGCGCCGTTCGCGCCGCACCTCGGTGAGGAGCTGTGGCAGTTCCTCGGCCATGCCGACACGCTCGCCTACGAGCCGTTCCCCGCCTTTGATCCGAAGGCGCTCGTCGAGGACGAGGTGGAGATCCCGGTGCAGGTGCTTGGCAAGCTGCGCGGACGTGTCACCGTGCCCGTTGCGGCCACGTCTGCGGAGATGGAGGCCGCTGCGCGCGCGAATCCCGACGTCGCGAAATTCCTCGAAGGCAAGACGGTCGTGAAGGTGATCGCTGTGCCGAAGAGGATGGTCAACTTCGTAGTGAAATAAGAAAAGGAAGAGTAGATGAAAAACATCACAGCAGCATGTTTCATGTCCCTAGCCGTGGCCGCAGGGGCGGTTACCATCCAGATGCCGCCCGACTGTACGACGCCCGATGGCATGGCCATCGACCCGCATGGGCGTCTCGTGATCGCCGCGCCGAACACGAAGCACGACAAGCCTGGCGCGTTCTACCGCATCGAGAAGCCAGGCGCGGAGCCGGTCAAGTGGTTCGAGGTTCCACCGCTCAAGGAGTCCGGCTACTCCCAGCCGATGGGCGTGTGCTTCGGCGAGAAGGGTGAGATGTACGTGTGCGACTGCCAGAAGGCGGGGCTCGGGCGCATCCTCTGCGTGAAAATCGAGAACGACCGTCCCGTTTCCTTCGAGACTGTCGCTGAGGGTCTCGCCAATGCGAATGGCGTTAAGTACCTTAACGGACGTATCTACGTGACGCAGGCGTTCATGCCGAAAGTGAAGCGCGGCGACGGCGCGGCGTCGAGCGGGCTCTACATGTTCAACATAACCGACCGCAATGTTCGCCCCGCGAACACGCCGGCGGATCCGCAGTGTGTGTTCTCGGACGTGACGCGCAACAAGAAGATTCGCGGCGGACTCAACGGCGTCGCGATCGACTCGAAGGGTGCGGTTTACACCGGCAACTACGGCGACGGACACGTCTGGAAGCTCACGCTCGGCGCGGACGGACGCGTGGCGAAGAGTGAGGTGTTCGTGCCGGCTTCGGCGGGCGTGAAGACGCCGGACGGCCTCTGCTTCGACAAGAACGACAACCTTTACATCGCCGACATGTTCGGCGATGCGGCGGTGAAGGTGACGCCTTGCGGCAAGGTCGAGATCGTGAAGAAGGGCGGCTTCAAGAGTCCGTGCGAGCCGTGCGCGTGGAGGGGCAGCCTCTACGTCTGTAACTGGCGCGGCACCACGGTCGAGCAGATACAACTTTCCGAATGACAATCTTTTGGTATTGACATTCGGCGCATAAAAGTGGATAATTCGCACTTGCAACTGACGGGATTCCCGAAAGGTATGAAGATGGCAGACGAAAATAACGAGCAGAAGACGGAGAACGCGGTCGATTTGAGCGGCCTCGGTTCCTTCGACTTCACCCCTGACTGGGCTAGAGGAAAGCCGGACGACGCTTCCCGTTACGCCCGCTTTGAAGGACGTGACGACCGTCGCGACGACCGTGGTCCGCGCTACGAACGCGAGGACCGTCCTCCGCGTCGTGAGCGTGAGGACCGACCTCCGCGCCGCGACCGCGACGATAGACCGCGCGACGACAGGCCGAAGTTCAACGGTCCGCGCCGTGACGGCGACAGGCCGAAGTTCGACGGTCAGCGCCGCGACGGGGATCGTCCGCGCTTCAATGGTCCGCGCCGCGATGGGGACCGCACGCGCTTCAACGGTCCGCGCCGTGACTTCATCGCGCCGCTTGATGCAGACGTCCGCATTCTCCCGTCGCCGAAGGACATTGGCACGATCATCAACAAGATCAAGTCTTCGCACGTGGCCTATCCGCTCAAGCAGCTCGCCTATTTCTTCCTCGACCACCCGGAGGCGTGTATCTTGCGCGTTTCGCCGAAGAAGCCGAAGAACGGCGAGCAGCCTGTTGACCTCAACTTCCACCAGTGCAAGGCATGCGGTGTTGTGACGTTCTCCGACGAGGAACTGTCGTCGCACATCCTCTCGGCTCACCTGTCCGACTACTACGTTGCGGAGGAGGTGGAGTGCGAGCCGCCAAAGGGCGCTTTCACGTGCGTTGCGAAGTGCGGACTCACGGGCGAGCTTCTTGGTCCGCCGAATCTCCATGGCTACGATGCGCGCATCCGCGAGATGCTTCGCACGCGCTTCCCCGACATGAGCGAGCAGGCTTACCGCGCGCGCATCGAGATGGTGCGCGATTCCGAGGTGATCGAGCAGTGGCGTGCGTCCGCCACGAAGAAGACCATCTACAAGAAGAAGGGCGAACCTGACGCGCCCGCAATGGAGCGCGAGGCCGTCGAGATAGAGTTCAGCCGCATGATCGCCCCGAACCTTGTGTCAACGCCGAAGAGCGTCGATATCACGGCGGACGTGGCGTTGAAGTCCACATCGAAGCCTCTTCTTTTCGCGTGCCGCGACGCCATCCAGCGCGAGCGGCGTTTCCCTGCGTCGCTGTTCTACGCGCTGCGCGGGGCGTTCCACCACCGCAAGCTCGAGTTCTTCCGCGCGAACGATCCACGCGGTCCGGAGTTCGTGACCGCTGCAAAGCCTACTGTGCTCGACACCTCCCACGCCATCGCGGAACTCACCGCGATCGTCAAGTACGTCGAGGCGCATCCCGGCACGATGGCTACGGAGATAGTGTCCGCACTCGGTGGTGAGGACATTACGAAAGCGGCCGAAACCCGTGCGCATCTGACGTGGCTCGCGGAGAAGGGGTATGTAGTCGCATACGCTAACGGCACCTACTCGCACCCCGCCGAGCATCCCGCTTATAGGCAGCCAGCCGGCGCAAAGAAGGAAAAGCCCATTGTGGAAGAGCCGAAGTCCGCCGCTGAAGAGGCGAAGCCCGTAGCGGAAGATAAGCCCGTTGTGGAAGAGGCGCAACCTGTTGCGGAAGAGCCAAAGCCCGTCGCCGAAGAGGTGAAACCTGTTGTTGAAGAAGACACGAAGAAAGAAGAAGTGAAGCAAGATGAAACTGCCGCTCAGTTGGCTGAATGAATACGTTGACGTCTCCGATATCCCGCCTGCCGAACTGGCCGAGCGCCTTACGCGCAGCGGTCTCCAGGTCGAGGCGATCGAGACGTCCGGACCAGAACCGCTTTCCGATTTCTTCGTTGTCGCCGAAGTGCTCACCTGCGAGGTGATCGAAGGAACGCACCTCCACAAGACCACGGTCACGGACGGCAAGGAGACGCTGCAGATTGTGTGCGGTGCGCCGAACTGTCGCACGGGCCTCAAGACCGCCCTCGCAAAAATCGGCGCGGTCGTGCCGGATGGTGGGTTCAAGATCAAGAAGGGGAAGCTGCGAGGCGTGGAGTCGTTCGGTATGCTTTGCAGTTCAAAGGAACTAGCACTTCCAGGCGGCGACCATGCAGGCATCATGGAGCTTCCGCCAGAGACGCCCGTCGGTGTGTTCGTGCGCGACGTGGTGGGCTGCGAAAAGCCCGAGACTGTCTTTGACATTGAAGTTACCTGGAACCGTCCCGACGCGTTGAGCGTGATCGGTCTTGCGCGCGAGTTCTCCGCGATCCTGGGGCGTCCGCTCAAGATGCCCTCCGTCGATATCGTGGAGTCCGACACCAATGTGAACGACGAGGTGAAGGTGGTTGTGGAGGATGCGGTTCGCTGTCCGCGCTACACGGCGCGCGTAATCACCTCTGTAAAGGACGGGCCCTCTCCCGATTTCATGGCGAAGCGCCTTGAGGCGTGCGGCGTCAGGTCGCTCGGCCTCCTCGTGGACGTCACGAACTACGTGATGCTCGAATGTGGCCAACCGCTTCATGCGTTCGACTACCGCACGCTCGCGGGCAAAACGATTGTCGTGCGCGATGCGCGTCCCGGCGAGAAGATTCGCACGCTCGATGGCAAGGACAGAGATCTCGACGAGTCGATGCTCCTCATCTGTGACGCCGAGAAGCCGAGCGCCGTGGCGGGCGTGATGGGCGGCGAAGGCAGTGAAATCGCCGCCGGCACTGACCATGTGCTCCTCGAATCTGCGCTCTTTGAACCGACTTCAACCAAGTACACCGCCACGAAGCTTGGCCTCGCCACTGAAGCGAGCTATCGTTACATTCGCGGCGTTGACAAGGACCTCGCCGACTGGGCAAGCCGTCGTGCGGCGCATCTCCTTCAGAAATACGGCGAGGCCGTAATCGCCAAGGGCGTGGTGGACGTGGACAACCGCGAGAAGCCGTTGAACGCCGACGTGACAATCAATTTTGATCGAGCGCGTGCGCTGATCGGCATTCCAATCGGCAACGACGCGATGGTGGTGATTCTGAAGAACCTCGGTTTCATCTGCCGCGATGACATGCCTGGCAAACTCTACGCAGCCGCCAAGACCGCCACGTTCGGCGTACCGTCCTGGCGTTGGGACATACAGCTCGAGGCCGACCTCGTGGAAGAGATTGCGCGCGTTTACGGACTCGACAACATCCCCGACACGATGCCATCCGCTCCAAGCGTGTCGCCGCTTTCCGACGCGCCGTTCCGTGCGAAGGAAAAGGTGCGCGCCACGTGTCTTGCGCTCGGATTTTCCGAGGCAATGCATTATTCGTTCCTTTCGCAGGGTGAGCTTGACGCTTTCGACCCACGCCCCGAGACGCAGGTACTCCGCCTTGCGCTGCCCGATCCTGTTTCCGCTGAATACGGCGTGTTGCGCGATTCGCTTTTGCCGCAGCTTATGGGGTCGCTTGGACGCAACGCCACGCATCAGGTGGAAGAACCTCAGCTGTTCGAGATGGGGCGCGTATTCGGCAAAGACAAGGACGGCAAGCCGTTCGAGAACGAGCGCCTCGCGCTCGGCTTCGCGGGCCCCGTGGGACGTTCTGCGTTGGATCGTCGCCGTACTGTGAGCGCGGAGGAATCTCTCCTCTGGATGAAGGGCGCCGTGGAGACGCTTGTGCGTCGCGTGCACGTGGGTAAGATTGAGTTCAAGCCTACCGAACATCCTGCTTTTGCGCCGGGTGCCGCCCTGGAGATTCGCATCAACGGACGCGCTGCCGGCGTGTTGGGCGTTCTTTCCGCGAAGTTGCGCCACCCATTCCGTCTCACCACGCAGATGGCCCTCGCGGAACTCGACCTCGCGCCGATCCTGAAGCGCGTGGACGCCGTCGCCAAGGTGAGCGCCGTGCCTGCCTTCCCGATGGTCAAGCGCGATGTCGCGTTCGTCGCGGGCGCGGGCGTAACCCACGAGCAGGTGGAAAAGTGTATTCGCAAGGCCGCTCCGCCGGAACTCGTAGGTATCAGCCTTTTCGACATCTTTACGTCCAAGGACATCGGCAAGGACCGCCGTTCGTTCGCCTACTCACTCGCGTTCAGGGCTGCAGACCGTACCCTGACGGACGATGAGGTGAACCGTGCGTTCGCGAAGATCTCGGATGCGCTCAAGGCGACGCTCCAGGTCGATATCCGGGACAGTTGATCTTTCACATCGTGGGCGCTGGCTTGCACGCGGATTCGGCAGTGTTTTCTCTGACCTTCATTTTTTGAAGGGAGCCCGAATGCTGCGGCGTTTGCGCCGCAGACTAGGGCACCCACGTGGAACTTGAGGTTCCAGGGAGCCTGCACTACGGCAAGTTGGCGTCTTTTTTGAAAACAGTTCGAAAGAAGATCTCATGAAGAAAAGTTATTTCGCCTTTGCCGCGCTCGTTGTGGCTTGCGCGTGTTTCGCGGCCCCGAAGCCGGAGGAGCTGGTGGCATGTCCAGTATCGAAGAACCTGCGCGGACATGAGAACACCGAGTGGTCGATTTCGTACGGCTACCACCTCACGGACAAGAACCGCAACATGCCGCGAGTGTTGCTCGTTGGCGACTCTATCTGCAACGCCTACCAGCGCGACGTTGTGCGGATACTTTCCGGCAAGATGAACGTCACCTATTGGGTTTCGTCGTATTGCGTGACGAGTCCAGGCTACCTGAAGCGTCTCGCGCTCTGCCTTGACGAGGCGAAGTACGATGTAGTACACTTCAACAACGGACTCCACTCGCTCGATACGCCCACGGAAGACTGGGTGAAGGGCTTCCGCGCCGCACTTGAACTCATCCGCGCCATGCAGCCGCAGGCGAAGATCGTATGGGCCACATCGACGCCGCTCAAAGATCCAACCAAGACGGCTAAGTCGCGCGAACTCAACGAGGCGGGCGCGAAAGTCGTAGCCAAACTGGGCGGAATCGCGACGGACGATCTCTTCGCGGCAATGGATCCGCTTGACCGCAACAAGGACTGGAACGACACATTCCATTTCAAGCGCCATGTGATTGCGCAGCAGGCAAAGCTCGTTGCCGAAACCTGCCTCAAGGCACTCAACGCCTCCGCCAAAAGCGCAAAGATAAAGTAGCGGTACTCTCGCCGCCTTTTCACCGCTTTGTTTAGGTTAAATGAAAACGGTGTGTTTTGATGTCATTGTGTATAAACTTGGTATTGACGTGGCGGATGATTTATGATAAACTAAATGCCGATTTTTCCGCCGGGGAAGGTCTCTGGCGGAAGTCTTAAAGGAGTAACAGAAAAAATGGCTATCAAGGTTGGCATCAACGGCTTCGGCCGTATCGGCCGCATGGTTTTCCGCGCGGCAGTCGAGAACTTCGCGAACGACATCGAGGTCGTGGGCATCAATGACCTGCTCGATCCCGATTACCTCGCATATATGTTGAAGTACGATTCCGTGCACGGTATCTTCAACCACGACATCAAGGTCGAAGGCACGAACCTCGTCGTTGACGGCAAGGCTATCCGCCTCACGGCCGAGAAGGATCCGGCTGCCCTCAAGTGGAACGAAGTCGGCGCCGAGATCGTCGTTGAGTCCACGGGCCTCTTCCTTACGGACGAGAAGGCGCGCGCCCACATCACCGCCGGTGCCAAGAAGGTCATCATGTCCGCTCCTTCCAAGGACGCGACCCCGATGTTCGTCTATGGTGTGAACCACACGACCTACGCTGGCCAGGACATTATTTCCAACGCTTCCTGCACCACGAACTGCCTCGCGCCGCTTTCGAAGGTCATCCACGAGAAGTTCGGCATCAAGCGCGGTCTCATGACCACGGTGCACGCCGCCACGGCAACGCAGAAGACGGTTGACGGCCCGTCCAAGAAGGACTGGCGCGGTGGCCGCGGCATCCTCGAAAACATCATTCCGTCCTCGACGGGCGCGGCGAAGGCCGTCGGCAAGGTTCTCCCCGACCTCAACGGCAAGCTCACTGGAATCTCCATGCGCGTTCCCACGAGCGACGTCTCGATCGTTGACCTTACGGCCGAGCTCGAGAAGCCCGCGACGATCGAAGAGATCAAGGCAGCCGTCAAGGAAGCCGCTGAGGGTTCCCTCAAGGGCATTTTGGGTTACACCGAGGATGCTGTGGTCTCCACCGATTTCCGTGGCGACGCCCGCACGTCGATCTTCGACGCGGACAAGTCCATGTGCCTCGATCCGACCTTCGTGAAGCTCCTCTCGTGGTATGACAACGAGTGGGGTTACTCGAACAAGGTCCTCGAGATGGCCCGCGTCATAGCGAAGTAACAGGCCTTCAGGCCTTATGAAAGGAAGGGCGCGGCGTTGCATTCGCCGTGCCCTTTCTCTTTCAGGGGGTTGCCATGAGACGCCACTGGTTCTTCGACTTCGACGGTACGTTGTGCGACACGGAGGCCGACATCAAGGCCGCATGGCGTGCGGCACTGCGCAATATTGGCCGGGAGTGTCCGCAATTCGACAGCGTTTACCGCACCGGCCCCACGCTGGAGCAGGTAGTGTATATGCTCTTCGACGACGCCACGCCTGAACTCGTGGAGGCCGTCAAGGCGCAGTTCCGTACATGCTATGACGCAGGTGGTTTTCCGTCCACTCGCCCATATCCGTGGGTACCGGCGTGGCTTGCTGATCTAAAAGGTAAGGACTGTAGCATCTACGTGGCAACGAACAAGCGTTGGAACCCCACGCGCATCCTCATGGAGAAGCTCGGCTGGGACAAACTGTTCGACGGTTACTACACGTTTGACATGTTTGCAGGGCGTTCGCTCACGAAAGCGGAGTTGCTCGTCGAGGTGATGCGAGCGCGCGGGATCGCCCCGACCGACGCCGTCATGGTGGGCGATACGAAGGGCGATGTCGTGGCCGGTACTGCTGCCGGAATGTACACAATTGGTTGCTCGTGGGGCTACGGCACACATGAAGAACTGGAGGGCGCAGATGAAATCTATGATGCAGGGCGGTTCTCCTGATCCGCTACGCGGACATCCCGAATTGAAGCGCCGTTTACGCGACCGTGCGGCTCGTAAACGACTTGATGACCGTGCCTCACCTGATTTGCCCATAGATGGTGACCCTATGGAGTTACGGGTTCCGACTGTGCAAGTTGGATCAGTGTTTGATGAAGTCCTCAACGACCTGCTCGTAGAAAAGAGTGTGTTCTTCGATTCTGTTTGCGCGCAGTGGAAAACGTTATTCCCTGATTTGCCTGCGTATCCGGGACGTTATTCAGACGGACACCTCTTCCTCTACGTCCGCACTTCGGGGCAGCTCTTCGCAATCCGTCCAAAGCTGTCGAAAATAAAGACCGCGCTCCTTCCGATCTGTGCGGCAAGTCCGGATGCGCCCAAGCGGCTATCCGTCCATTTGGAGATCCACTCCCGTTGAGCATGAAGAGGGTTTTCGACATTGCCGTGATCCTGATCTTCGCGCCCCTATGGGTGCCAATCGCGCTTTTGACGGCACTTGCCGTGCGGGTTATGCTTGGCTCACCGGTATTCTTCCGCCAAGAGCGCTCTGGTAAGGATGGAAAACCTTTCACCATCGTCAAGTTTCGCACGATGAAGGAGGGCGAAGGATCGGATGCGGAACGACTGACGCGCTTCGGAAGATTTTTGCGTGCGTCATCGCTGGACGAACTTCCGGAGCTGCTGCTAGTCCTGAAAGGAACTATGTCTTTGGTAGGTCCGCGTCCGCTCCCAGTGCGTTATCTCCCTCGTTACACCACAGAGCAGATGCGCCGCCATGAAGTGTTGCCGGGTATCACTGGATTGGCGCAGGTCAACGGACGCAATTTGCTGTCGTGGGAGGAGAAATTTGCGCACGACGTGTGGTATGTGGACAATAGGTCGTTCGCGCTCGACTTCAAGATTCTGCTGCTCACCGTATTTGCCGTATTCCGCGCGTCGGGCATATCCGCCGCCGGCGAAGCTACGATGGGTGAATTCATGGGATCACAGAGAGGTTAAAAAAGAATGAGCGATGTGCCGGCCGGCTTGAATCGCTTAGTCGCTCTGAAAATGACTAAAGCACATTCGCGGGAAATCGCGCATGTAGGGGAACACGCCAAAACGCCATACAGTGTTCAACTTATTTTTGAGCAACAACTATTGCCTTTTCCTTTTAGCGGAACCTTAGGGAAGATGAACATCCTTTCGAATCGTGTAAAATCGGCTTGCGAAGGGTCTAGGAATCGTGATATAATATGAACCGTTTTACGATAAAAAGGCCTTTCTACATGACTCCTTGGCTTACTGGTGTGACCCCTACATAGCAGGTGAATAGAGCGTTTACAGCGACTGCAACGAATCAGCAAAGCATAGCGGAGAATAATGATCATGCGCATCATGGCGACATCGGATTTGCACGGGAACCTTGACGGGCTTGACCCGACGGGGGCGGACGTCGTCGTTCTTGCGGGCGACGTCGCGCCGCTGCGGGGACGCGGCCCGTGGCACATCAACGACCAGAAGAAGTGGATCAACAAGCGCTTCCGCGAATGGACGTCGTCGTATCCCGACATCCAGTTCGTTGTCATTCCCGGCAACCACGACTTTTATCCGATTGCGCACATCCTCTTCAAGGGACACGACATCGACTGGACGTTTGGATTCTCGCCCAACGTCCATTTTCTCGGCGACTGCGCAGCCGAAATCAACGGCATCCGCTTCTACGGTACGCCATGGGTGCCGATCATCTCCTACTCGTGGGCGTTCGAAGGCGAGCCTGACACGCTGAGGCAATGGTTCTCGAAGATTCCATCTGGCCTTGATGTCCTTGTCACGCACGCGCCGCCGCGCATCCCCGGCAGCGACGTGGACCGTTCGCTTCAGACTGACTCCGAGCATTTCGGATCGTCCGAGTTGGCGGAGGCGATTGCGGAGAAATGTCCCCGCTTCGTCTTCTGCGGACACATCCACACGGGCCAGCACGGAGGTGTCGATTTCGAGTCCAGCCGCATCTACAACGTCTCGCGTCTCGACGAGCGATACGAAATCGCCTACGAGCCGACGTGGCTGGATGTTTGATGGACATGAAGAAGAACCTTGGAAAGAAGAACTGGATGTTCCCGATGCCGGTGCTGATGATCGGCACCTACGGCGCGGACGGCACGCCCGACGTGATGAACGCCGCATGGGGCGGGATCACGCTCGAGGACGAGATTACGATCTGCATCGACACCGGACACAAGACGTGGGCGAACATCGCTGCGCGGAAGGCGTTCACCGTCGCCTTCGGTACGGCGGACACCGTGAAGGCCTGCGACTACCTCGGCATCGCGAGCGGCAACAAGACGCCCGACAAGGTGTCGAAGAGCGGTTTCACCGTGACGAAGAGCGCGTTCGTGGATGCGCCCGTCGTCAACGAACTGCCGCTTGTCCTCGAATGCGAGCTCGTCTCGATGAACGAGGAGAACTGCAACGTCGTCGGCAAGATCCTCAACTGCGCGGTGGAGGAGTCCGCGATGACGGACGGCAAACCCGACGCGGACAAGATGAAGCCCATCTGCTTTGACACCTGCCAGCACGTCTATCGCCTCATGGGCGCGACTGTCGCCCCTGCCTTCTCCTGCGGCAAGGAGCTGATGTGATTTACGGCCTAGCGAATGCGCTATGACGTTGTTCGCAAAAGGGAAAAACATGAAAAAGAAGATGTTCGGCATCGTGGGGGCGTTGGCTCTTACGTTGACAGGATGCGTGCAGGTGCATGTGGGCGTCGGCACGGACCACGGCTTCGTGTCGCTCGCCGAGGCGGTGCCGGACGCCATCCTGGAGATTCGCTACTACTCGACGTACAACTTCGTGGGCGAGCGCGTGGACGGCTACGAGCGGCCGTGCGCGCTGATCACGAAAGAGGCTGCGTCCGCGCTCAAGGCGGCGAGCGACGACTGCGTCAAGCGCGGGTACCGCCTGAAGATTTACGATGCCTACCGTCCGCAACGCGCCGTCGCGCATTTCATGCGGTGGGCGAAGGACACGAAAGACACGCGGATGAAGTACGCGTTCTACCCGAACCTGGACAAATCCGTTCTCTTCGCGCAGGGCTACATCGCCGAGCGTTCCGGACACAGCCGCGGCAGTACCGTTGACCTCACGCTCTTGGTGGACATGGGCGGCACGTTCGACTGGTTCGGGCGCGAGTCGCATCCCGACTACAAGGACATCACGAAGGAGCAGTTCGCCAACCGCATGCTCCTCCGCGAAATCATGCTTGCCCATGGATTCAAGCCGATCGCTGAGGAATGGTGGCACTTCACGCTCGCAAACGAACAATACCCCGACACCTACTTCGACTTCCCCGTTCGGTAAACACGTTTGTGCTTGTGAATGCAGAAAAGGAGCTGATGGAGCATGAAAATCGAGGAACTCATTGACAGGGGGGACGAGACGGGACAGCGCATTCGCGAAACGCTGAACGTCCTGCTTGAGTCTCCATACTTCTACAAGACGGACGACGAACGCCTCTTTCTTGTCCTGACGCGCTACAAGCGGGCATTCGAGTCGTTCTTCGATAAGTTCTTCGGTTGGACGCTCGTGATGGACGCGAAATGCGCGCGTCTCTACAAGCCGAAGTGGTTCAACGAAAAGATCACACTGCCCAACCGTGACATGTTCGGCTTCACGAAACGTGACGAGTGCATGGCGTTTCTGCTGCTCATCGAGTTCTTTGAGCGTGAATGTCGCGAGCAGGGCGTGACGGCGGATGACCGCGAGAACCTGCGCTTCCGCTTCGGCGACTGGCTTGAATACGCGGCGGCTCGCTTCCGCGCTCTGATGCCCGACAAGGAGGAAAACTACACCGATGAGCGCGTGAGGCAGATTCTGCGCGACATCATGCCCGATCTCGTGCGGTATCGGTTTCTGCAGAAAGTGAGACCTTCCGCCGACGACAGCGTGAGCGAGGCTGAGATGATCTTCGAATGTCTGCCTGCCCTCTGGCACTATCAGGCCGCGCAGCTCAATCAGCCGATTGCCGTGGAGGAGGAAAGCGCATCATGAAGCCACGTGAGAACTATCGAATTACCGCCGTGCGGGTTGTCGAGTTCCACAACCTCGGCACCACGACCATCGAGATTCCCGAAGGCGGGCATTTGTTTCTCCTGGGCGACAACGGCTCAGGTAAGACAACGATCCTCGACGCAATTCATCTCGTACTGACTGCTGGGCGCGAGATGGAGTTCAACTCCGCCGCACGCGTTGCGGGCGCGAAGGATTCCGGCGGACGCACCATCCAGGGCATCGTGCTTCGCTACAACGCCGTCACCGGACGCCCCATGCGCGAGACGGGCATCACCTACGCCGCCGTGGAACTGAAGTCGGATACAGGACGCGCTGTTTCGCTTGTCGTCGGGCTTGCGGCGGATGGCATGGACGTCGCCTTCGAACGCTGGGGCGGTATTGCGTCCGTTCCTGTCGCAGATCTTCCGCTCGCCGTCGAAGAGGGCGGACGTCTCCGCGCCGCGACGCAGTCAGAGTTCAAACGCGGCATCACGGTCCTGACGGGCGGCAAGTACTACGGACACATCAACGACTATGCCAACGCCGTCGGGGCGCGTCTCTTCGGAGGCGAGGCGAAATACGCCGACGTCTGCAAACTTCTCCGGACGGCCAAGGCGTATCGCGAAATCGCGGCGCGTGCGGCGAACTACGACGACCTTTTCCGCAAATTGCTTGAGGAACCGAGCCGCGACACGTTTGAGCCGCTCTTGAAGGGGCTTCGTGAACTGGAGGAAAGCAAGGGACGCCTTGAGCAGATTGACGAGCGGGCGGCCTACCTGAATGAACTTCGCCGCGAATCCGAGCGGTTGGAGAAACTGCATTTTCATGCCGATCTTGTGGCCTGGGCTGAAGCCGATGCGAAACGTACCGTCGCCGAGCGCGAAGGAGCGACGATTGCCGAATCAGAACAGGCGGCACAAAAGGAACTTGCCTCGCTTGAAGGTGAGTGGGCGGCGCTGAAGGACGACGTCGCCCGCGCGCGGGAGCGGCTTTCGGACTTGCGGGCGAAGGACAAAACCGGCCTTGTCGGACAGGAAAAGGCCGCCGTGCAGCGTCTCTCCGAGGCTGAGCGCAAATTGTCAGACGCCGAACGTGTCCTTGCCGAAGACAGGCGCTCAGCGCAAGAGGCGGAAAAGACGGCGAAGTCCGCACGCGAACATCGGGTATTGGCATTTCGCAAACAGGCGGACGAATTGATGTCCGGCGGCAAGACGGCGAATTTTTCGGCGGGCGGAATCGCAGATGCGCTATATGGCGCGGACGCGCGGGATTTGACCGAGTTGTTTGCAGAGGCGCGTGTCAGGGCCACGGCGGAAATCAATGTGCGCTCGGACGCGGCGTTTCAAGCCCGCGCAGAAGCCGAGGTCGCGCAACGCGAAACCGAGGAACGCCGCAAAGAACTTGATGCGATACGCGCACGCGGTGAAAACCTGCCGGATGTTCCCGGCTTCGCCGAGGCGCGCGAAGAATTGCGCGCGAAGATGCTGGGGGCGCGTCCGCTCTATGAACTTTTAGAGCCGGCGTCTGGATGCGACGCGCGCCATCTTGCATTTTTGGAGCGGCTTGTCGGCGACGACTTTCTTGCGACGTGGGTCGTGCGGCCTGACGAGGCGGATCAGGTGCGGAGGATTGTGTGGCGAGAAGGTTCCTGTCAGTCAATTGCCGTACGGGGTGAATCGGATGACGTTTCCGTCAATGACCTTGCGCCGTGGCTGGGAACGTTCGTGTCGTTTGAGGAATCCGACGTCGAGGCGGTGCGTCTTCTCGCGCGGCATCTTGCGGCAAAGGTGGGGCCGAAGGACGGCGACTTCCTTTCGCAGAAAACGTGGCTCTTCAGGGGACGCGAGGGACTCTTGGCAACCGCGAAGCCGCGTCTCATCGGCGCGAAGGCGCGTGCGGCGGAACAGGCGCGTCTGGAAAAGGCGGCCGAGGCGCGTCTAGCGGAAGCGGAACGTCAGGAGAAGGCGGCGTCGAAGAAATGCGCCACGTGCGAGCAGACGCTTGCCGCGTTGCAGACGTTCATGACGAGTCTTGAGGATGCGAGAGACGTCTTCGTACGCGAAACCTCCGCCGTGAACGCGGCCGAGGCGGAATTGCGTCGCATTGCCGACCGTGCGTCGATTTCGGAGGCGCGCGCAGAGGAACACCGCCGTGCGGTGGCAGTCTGCCGTGACGAACTCGAGGACGTGCGCGTGAAGATGCGCGCGGAGGGAATTGACGGATCGCTTGAAAAGCGAATTGCATCTGCCGAAAAGACCGTTCGAGACAAGGAACGCGCTGCGGATGTTGCGCGGGAGAGGATCGGTGGCGTTCGCGGACGGATCGAAGGTCTCGCGAAGACGCGCTCGGCGCGGGAAGCCGAGGCGGCCGAGGCTGCCGCGCGTGCGTTCGACATGTTGTCCCGTTTCGCCGTGCGGATTCCGGAGGGGCAGGACGTTGCGCGGTTCGCGGCAGAGGAGTTTCCGCAGCTTGCCGTGGAAGGGGCTGACTATTTGGCGCTACGCGAAGGATTGGCGAAAGAGTCTGGCGCGGCGGAGGCGAAGATCGAACAGCGTATCCGCGACCAGAAAGGCGAGGCGTATGCGTTTTCGTTCGACCGGGCGGCGAACAGCATCACCGACCGTCGCGGAAGTGCGCTTGCGGAAGTGCTTGCGGACGAAACGCGTCGCGTGGAGGAGCTCAGGGGCGTTCTCGACAAGAAGAGCCGCGAAGTGTTCGAGCAGATATTCATGGGCGAGGTCATGCGGAGGCTCTACCTTGATCTCATGCGCATCACGGATTTGACCGGACGCATCCAGCGTCAGCTCGCCGGGCGGAAATTCGGGTCGAACCGCTATGCGTTTTCCATATCGCCCATCCCCGAATACGAGGGATTCGTCCGACTCGTCCGCAAGGGTTACGCGCTAGACTCCGGCGGAGAAAAGGACGAGCTTCGTGACTACCTTGAACTGCACAGGGACGAAATCCTGAACGCGGACATCGACACGGTCCCCGACATCTTCGACTATCGCAAGTGGTTCCGCTTCGAGCTGAAGGTCGTGACGGAGAACGAGGAGGGGCGTGTCATCGATCGCAAGGTGAAGAGCATGGGATCGGGCGGCGAACAGGCGGTGCCGAACTACCTCCTGATCCTCACCGTCGCGGAATTCCTCTTCCATGGCGGCGATGGCGTGGAACCTCCCAAGACGGCGCTCCTTCTGTTCGACGAAGCCTTCTACGGGATCGACGCGGCGCGGCGCGACCAGTTGCTGGCTTTCGCCGATGCGCTCGGACTCCAGCTTTTCGTGTCGTCTCCAGACCAAGACGGCGTGAAGCGTGAGATCAGGCATTCCGTTTCGCTGATTGTGGTGAAAGACGAAAACCTCGACGTGCACCTGACGCCCGTCGTCTGGCGCAACGTCGCCACGCAGGGTGATTTGCTTGGAGGCGACGCGCCGGAAGTCGGCATGACGGTGAAGGAGGAAACAAAATGAGCAGATTATTGTTGAAATCGGCAAATTTGACACAGAGCGAGACGGTTTCGTTCATAAAATGTGGTCCTTACATGAAAAGTTCTTTCATAAAACGTGATGACTGGTCGTTGATTACGTTCATAAAATGTGATATTATAGGGCTAGTTGGTGCGATGGCCGGTGTCCCGCCGCAGATACTGCTTGATGGTGATAGTTTCTTTACACATTTCAAAGGGGCGCTGACGGAGCAGTATGTACTTAACGAAATGATTATTGTATTGGTAGGGATCGCGCGCCGCGCGATCCGTGCATCGGGAACGGCGTGCGCGGCGCGCCCGCCCTACCAACACAATGCACCAATTATCCCTGTCCAGCATGATCATAATGGCAAGTTAGGAGAGAACAATGAAAACCAACTATGTTTTGATTGATCTGGAGAACGTGATCCCGGAGAATCTTGAGCTTCTTGAACATGATTGGATTAAGGTCCTGCTGTTCGTCGGCAAGAGCCAGACGAAGCTGCCAATTTCATTGGTCAAGGCTGTTCAGCGTCTTGGATCTCGTGCCGAGTACATTGAGATGTCCGGCACGGGGCATAATGCGCTTGATTTCCACATTGCATTTTACATCGGACGCATTGCGGCGTCTGAAAAGGACGTGTTTTTTCATGTCATTTCCAATGATACAGGATTTGATCCATTGATTGCCCATCTGAAGTCGCTACATGTCTTTGCCGACCGTGTGGCGAAGATCGAAGAAATCCCCGCATTGATTCAGGTCAAGGTCGCATCGCGGTCAATTGAAGAACGAATTGGTTTTGTCAAAGATCGCCTGCTGAGGCCAAATGTCCCTCGTCCGCGTTCACGCAAGACGCTTACGAGCCACGTGTCGACGATGTTCAACAAAATGCTTCCCGACGACGAGACATCTAAAGTAATAGATGCTCTCTTTAAAAGTGGGCACGTTCGTGAGGATGGCAAACGCCTTGTATATTCAGATGAATGTTTGGATTCAAAGGCCAGATGAGAGACGGCACATGGAAAATCAGCCAATAGAGTGCCGAAATGGCACATCAGCGATGCCTTCACGAAAGCGTTTGAATCATCGCGGGCCATTGTCGATAGATATCTCGTCAGCGTGGTATTTCATTACGATCTGCGCGGAAGGGCATCGCCCATGGGTGATGCAAAATCCCGATGGTAGGGCGGGCGCGCCGCGCACGCCGAACCCTCCGACTTTTGAATCGATCGCAGATATGCTCCTTCAACATGCGCGTGAGTATCATGAAATGGGCAAATGGAGATTGTCGCTGTTTCTAGTGATGCCTGACCATCTGCATCTGATCGTGCACGTGCCGTGCGGCGTGCGCGGCGCGCCCGCCCTACCGCGTGTAATCGCGAATTGGAAACACTGGTTGGTCGCGAACTATGGCATCCTGTTTCAGGAGAATTTCTGGGATACCCGTCTGCGTGACGATGCGCACCATGCCGAAAAGTTCCGCTATATCTGCAACAATCCGGTGCGCAAAGGGCTCTGTGCAACAGCGCGTGACTGGCGTCATGTTATCGCATTCAATCGAGAAACAGGCGATGAACTGGCACATAAATAGATCATACGTGGTAGGGCGGACTCGTCGAAATGAAACGGCAGTGCGGGCGCACCGAAATGAAACGGTAGGGCGGGCGCGCCGCGCACGCCGAAATTAAACGGAGGCAAAATGAGCGACAAACCATTGAACAAGACGGCACTCGCCGCCGCGATTGAAAAGGCGCCGGCAGTGGCGGATGTGTTGAAGAAACTTGCGGGCAAGGTCGCGCGCGGCGTGCGACTGCCGGCGTCATTCACCGCGAGGGGGCTCGATTACGCGGCGCAGCGCGAGCTGGAGCACTTACTTGGTACCATCGGGCAACGACAGCCTGACGGTTCCTTTTACGTCCAACTGCACGAGTTCCTGCGTGGCCCTGAAATGTGGCGCGAGGCGATGGAGTATTTCGGTCTTGCAAGGGAAAGTAGAGCGGATTCCAGCAAAGATATTTTCGCACGACTCAAGTTGCTTGTCCCTGAAGCGGAGGAGGCAATCGACTTATTGTCGCAGAGAGATGAAGTTTTGCGGTTTGTGGCAGACAGTCAGAATGCCAAGGACTGGATACGGCTGTTCCGGCACATGATTGAAAAAAGGCTGCTCCGCGATGATAGTTCTGCTATCACGCTTTCGCAACTCGGGTCCGACTGCTTCAACGACAGCAAGAAACTCAGGACGGGCCCGCTGCGTCGGCAACTCACGCACATCTTAAGCATTTTTGCAGACCATCATCCAAATGACGAGCGTACCGTGTTTGGACATTTTGGAATCATCGAGAATCCTTACACGACGTCTGTTACCGCATTCATCCCAATAGCCTTTATCACGAAGGCGTGCAGACAGTTCGATTTCCCCCGTCAGCTTTTCGATGAGGGATTGGCTTTCCAGCTACCGCTTGAGACAATGGAGAACATTCTGGGTGTCGGTTGGGATAGAAGTGTATCCATGACCGTGACGACATGTGAGAACGCAGCGCCTTTTGCGCGCATGGTTGAGAGGCGTATCCCATGCGTCTATACGGAGGGGTACCCCAACTATTGCGTGAAACGGCTTCTCACCGTATTGCACATGGCTGGTGTGAAATGTGTTCATGAGGGAGATGCCGATCTCGATGGATTCAACATCGCCCACGAAGTGTCCACATGCATAGATGTCAAACGCGTTGTCGCGTCTGACGCCCTTAAGATCGCGATGAAGGCGGTTCCTACGGCGGGAATCCCATTGACGGATGAACAGCGAGTACGCGCCGAATCGTTTCTTGAGTGCAATCCACATTGTATCTGCGCAAACGCAATCCGACAGATGCTTGATTGGGGGCGTTGGATCGAACAGGAATCGTTTGAGACAATCCTTGCCAAGGAGAGGCGGTGAGGCGGCGGATTGAGAGGCAGGCGGCAGATTTGTTCGCCGAGGTTGACGGTCACGCGGGACGCGTGACCCTACCGGCGGTCGCGGGGCGACCGCCCTACCGTGATGATGCATCTGTTGGAGACGTGTCGCTGATAAGTTCCCCGCTTGTGGGTCAGACGAAGGAATGGCTTTCGGCACGTGCGCTCACGCTCGGCAACATGCTTGCAAGCGAACGCGCCGTCGAGTATGTCGCGATCCTGCGTGCGCTTGCCAGGTTCCGTGCGGAACACGAACCGGAGCCCCTGCATGAGGACGTGGAGCGGAAAGTTTGCGGCGAAGACGCCGAGGCGTCCGCATCTGCGACATTCAAGGGTGATATCCACCAGCTAAAGGGATGGAACCTCATCACGGAGCGCATCGAGAAGGAGCGATTGCGCGGCTATCGCGACAACCAGCGCGCGAAATTCCGCTATCGGATGTGTGACGACGCGGCGGCGTTCGTGGAATGGCTGGAGGACCGCCATGCACACGACCTCTTGCCCGGCGGCGGGGACGAGACGGGGAATCTTCTCGACATGCAGCGGTCGATCCTCGCCGAGCTGCGTCGGATGCTGCACCGGGTCGATGCTGCGCACGTCGGCTACGAGACGGCTGGCGACGTCCTCTTTCGTGTCGATCAGGTGTCGCGCTACGTCGATGTGACGGCGAAGACGCTGCAGGAGCTCAATCTGCGACTCCTGCGTTTCGGCATCGCCGAATTCTCTGCGGAAGAGGCAAAGCCGATTGTCGATGAACTTGCGGTATTCCTTGAGCGGTTCGGGAGACGCTTCGGGACGCTTCGCGATGACATCCTGCGCGATGTCGAGGAGATGCGCCGCGACTGCCATGCGAAACGGTGGAAGGCGTGTGCGGATACGTTGGCGGCAGAGACCTCGCGGTTCCGGCATATCGCGTCCGTGAAGATCCCCGATGCGCAGCGTATTCTCGCCGACGCATCGCTCTTCTACGGCGCAGGTGGCACGCTCGTTTCGCTCATGTCGCGCATCGGCGATTCGGCGCGTAAGGTCTGGGGAAAGCTCAACGCGAAGCTGCGCGAACTGGAACGCCGCAACCACCGCATCGAGGATGTCGGCGCGCGCCTTGCGGAACTTGCGCGGCTTGACGAAGGGAACGTGCCTCATCGTTGGCTACAGCGGCTTCTTGAGCCTGCGGCAATGTGCGGCGACGCGCAGGTGAGGCCGAACGGAGAGAAGTCAGTTGCACCGCTTCCCAAGAGGTCGTCAAATGTCAAAACACAGAAGATCATCTCTTGGATCACGCCGCGCAAGGTCGGGGAGCGTCCGGACGTCGCATCCATCGCGCAGGAACGCGCGAAGCGCCTGAGAGATTGGATGTCCGCGCGCGGAATCTATCCGTCGAGCGGGACGTCCGCGCTTTCAGGAGGAACATATTCCGAGTTCGGTGATTTCGCCAACCTGATGAATGTCATCGAACATGTTTGGTTGGGAGGCGGCGAGAAGGCCCGGAAACTCCTTAATGTCAACGGCACACCGACAGGAGGGAGGGCAAATGTCTCAATCGAACAGGCCACGCTGGAGTTTGAAGACATCATGCTTGAACGATGCTGAACAGCGAATCAATCTTTGAAGAGCAACTGAAGGAGAGAGCAAATAATGAAATCAGACGCGAAGATGAAGTTCCAGAGCTGGAATACGACGGACGAGGAAGAGCGTGCGAAACGGCGGGAGCGGGCCTCTGTCGAGTCGATGAAGGTGAGGGCAGTCGATGCCCCGGACGGCTTTGGCGTCTATGAGGTGTCGCATCCGGCGGCGGACAGGCGCACGGCGAAGTACCGTGTGGAGATACGCTCGCTGGACGAGCCGATCAACACGTGCGACTGTCCCGACTTCGCGAAGAGCGGGCTTGGAACATGCAAGCACATCGAGCGCGCCGTGAAGAGCGCGGCGCGGAAATGCGGAAAGCTTCGCCGTTCGCCTCGCGCCGAGGTGTTCATGTGTCGCGATCCGTACGAGCCGAAGTTCGTTCCCGCAGAGGGGATGTCCATCGAGGCGAGGCGCGCGCTCGCCGGCTACTGCGACGCTGCTGGTCTCGTCAAGAACCGCACGGCCGCCGGGATCGACGCGTTCGTTCGCATGTGCGACCGGCTGAACGAGGTGAAGCCCGGCTCCGTCCGCGTTTCGGAGGAAGTGCGCAGACGGCTTGCGGAGCTCGTCAGACGCAACGCGCTCGCGCGTGCTGTCGAGGAGTTCCGCGAGATGCAGGGCGACGACGGACAATGGCCTTTCCTGAAGCGGACGCTCTATCCGTACCAGCGCGAAGGTGCGTTCCATCTCGCCGGGAAGGGACGTGCGCTGCTCGCAGACGAGATGGGCCTTGGCAAGACCGTCCAGGCGATTGCCGCCGCGCTGCTCTTGCGCGAGACGGTTGGAATCACGCGCGTGCTCGTGGTCGTGCCGGCTTCGCTCAAGGGCGAATGGGAGGACCAGATACGCTTCTTCTCCGACGCCGAGACGGAGCTCCTGTACGGGGAACGCCATGTGCGTCTCGCGCGATATGCGGCGACGACGGCGTTCTTCCTTGTCGCCAACTACGAGCAGGTCATCCGCGACTGGAAGGAAATCAACGACATCCTCAAGCCCGACCTTGTGATCCTCGACGAGGCGCAGCGCATCAAGAACTGGAAGACGAAGACGGCCCGCAACCTCAAGGGACTCTCCTCTCCGTATGCGTTCGTGCTGACCGGCACGCCGCTCGAGAACCGCATCGACGAGCTTTATTCGCTTGTCGAGTTTGTCGATCCCGCGCTTTTCGGCAGTCTCTTCAGATTCAACCGCCGGTTCTACTCCTTCGACAACGAAGGACACAACGAGGGCATGTGCAATCTGGAGAAGCTCCATGAGGCGACTTCGCAGATTCTCCTGCGTCGGCGCAAGGCGGCGGTGGAGGACGAACTTCCGGGGCGGATGACGAAGACCTACAAGACCGGCATGACACCGGAACAGGAGCGTCGTTACAATGAACATTTCCGCGAAGTGGCCGCGCTCGTACAGCTGAGCAAAAAGCGTCCGCTCACGCCGAAGGAACAGGAGCGCCTGCAGATGGAACTCAGCATGATGCGGATGCTCTGCGACACATGCTACATCCTGGATTCGAAGATCAAGGATTCGCCGAAGCTGGACGAGTTCGAGAACGTGCTGGACGATATTTTTGCGGACGATCCGTCGCGCAAGGTGATCGTGTTCTCGGAATGGACGCGGATGCTCGATCTCGTGATCGAGCGCCTTGAGAAGAAAGGCATCGGCTACGCGCTCCACACGGGGCAGGTCAACCAGAAGCGACGTCGGGAGGAGATACGTCGATTCAAGGAGGATGCGGACTGCCGCGTGTTCCTCGCGTCGGAGTCCGGTGGCGTGGGCCTGAACCTCCAGGTTGCAAGCGTGGTGGCGAACCTCGACATGCCGTGGAACCCCGCGCGACTGGAGCAGCGCATCGCGCGTGCGTGGCGCAAGAACCAGACGCGGGACGTCCTGGTGGTGAACATGGTCGCCGCAGGGACGATCGAGGAACGGATGCTCCAGACGCTCGGTTTCAAGCAGGGACTTGCGGATTTCGTGTTGGACGCAATGGGCAACGCCGCTGACTTCGAGCTGCAGAACACAGAAAAGGCGAAGGGCAAGAAGAAGGAAAGCGCATTTATGCAGCGGCTCGCGTCCGTCATGGGCGAGGCCGTGAAGGTGAACGCGGCGGCAACGCCGAAACCGAAGGGCGAACCGACCATTCCGCCGGAGGATCGCCTGCGCGCGAGCGTCGAGGCGGAGTGTCCGGGCGTGGAGCGCCTGGTCGTCAAGTTCAGGCACGACGCCTCCGGGCGGAACGTGGGCGGGGCCGTTGCGGTGGGCCGCGGCGTCGGACGGAGCGATATTGCTCAACGGATCGCCGAGACGCACGGAGTGGCGCTCCCGGATTCCGCCGTGGAGGTGATCGATCCCGAGACGTGGAAGCTGCTCCAGCGGCTTCGCGACATGGGCGTGATCTCGTTCTGCGGCGAGGACGTGAAGGATGTCGTCGTGAGGGATGCGCCGGACGCCGCCGCGATGGAAGCGGCGAAGCGCAGGAAGGCGGCTGAGAAGGCGGATGCCGAGACGCAGCGTCTGCTTGACATGGGCACGCTGCTCATGAACGGCGGGTTCCCCGAAGAGGGACAGGTGTCGCTCCGCAAGGCGGTGGCCTTGGCGGCCGCAACGGCGCGTTATGCGCTTGGCGTAGTTCCCGTGGAACGGGAAATTACGCCCGTGACAATCGAGGAGCTGGTCGTCGTCAAGGGCGAATTGGATCTTCATCAGGAATACGAACTAGTGTTACAACTTGCGGTTCAGGGGCTTGACATCCCGCGTCCGCTCGACTCGGTCCGCGCACTCGTCGAACAATGCCGAGCGACATGGAAGTGAGTGCCGAGCCGGAAGGTCGGTAACTGGAATGCAGGAGAATTTGCGCTACATGCGTTTGTTTTATCTCGCCTTCCCGATTCGTGGGTAATGTCGCAAAGTTGGGGATGAGATTTGAGTCGTCAAGACCAACTACCGAGAGTATTTAGTGGTTATATATACACAAAACATAATATCAGTCGCAGAAATAGCACCATTAGCGCGTGGCAACCAAATTTTAGGCCAACGCGATTTCTCCTCCAACTTCGATAAGGGGGCAGAATCACCGATTTGTCGTTTCATTCTCAGCATCATAGCCATATTTCACAAGGGTTCTGTGCAAATCATGTTCAGTTTGTCATACCCAACTTTGCGATATTACCGATTTTTAACGGGCCTCCCGTGAGGCCATAGCGGCGGGCGGGGCGGAGACTTCACCCTGGGCCCCTTAGTCTGCGTTTGGCGGGCGCACAGAGCCGCGCGCGAAACGCAGCCCGCATTCCCGGGGCGAACCTCCGCCCCGCCCGCCGCTCCGCATGAAAAGGACGGCACTTCCCCTCCGTTTTCTGCTATACTTGCAGAGCTAACCAAACAAGAAAGGAAATGCCGTGGCGGATAATATACTAAAAAAACAGCTGGATTGCATCAGCGAAGATTTCCTGAGGGGGATATTCACCGGCCTTGCGAAGCCG
>CACZDG010000024.1 GCA_902779865.1 uncultured bacterium | reverse complement strand
GCGTTCCCAGTCAATGCGCCGACGGTTACGTTTCTTCCCTTGCGAGAGCTAGGCGAGCAAGGCGGAGAGTTTTCCGCCTATGAAGGCGTAGCGGTCGCACGGCAGCTTCGCCGCCACACGCTCAAGGAGTCCCTTCACATCGGCGCGGAGTCCTGGCTCAAAGCGTCTCCACACCGCAACGGGCGAAAGCAGGCGAATCGCGTTGTACTCGCTCACCTCGGCGTACTTGACGAGCGTCTCCTCAAGCCACTTGAGCCCGCGCGGCGTCCAGAGCTGGTCGCCGTTTGCGGCAAAGCCACAGTAAAGCGCGCGGCTGAGTCCGGGATGCGTGATCGACCAGCCTTCGCGCTTTTCCTCGCGCTCCATAGCCTCGAAAACGTCCGCATGGGGGTCGCTGGCCACAATCCCGAGGTAGGAGATGTAGCCGTTCAGCGACGTACGCAGCTGTGCGCCCTCCGTCTCCAGCACATTCTTCCGGCCGGGCGCGTCGCTCGCAACGAGCGCGCGCAGCGCGTTGAGACGCGCGGTGACGTTTTTGGAGAACATCAAGTAGCCGATGATGGCCGTCCACGCCTCTGGCACGTTGGCCGCTGCGAGAAGGTCGAGAACGCGCGACTGACAGGCACGGTGCTTGATGGCGTCAACGAGCGGAAAGCACCACGTTGCCCCGGTTCTGAGCGCGGCGGCGAGCGCGTCAACGCCGATGGCCTGCGCGGCCGCACGGCGCAAGGCGCGCATTTCACGCACGTTCTCGCGCACGAGCGCACGGCGGTAGCGGTCGATGGAATCGGCGGGGATGGAGAGCAGTTCACTCTTGAGGCCGGAGTCGAGCGACTTGTCGGCGAAGATTTCCTTGTAGAGGGTAAGCCACGTATCGACGCAGTTCTTGTCGCGCAGAAGCCCCAGCGCCTCGACTCGGTTGCCGCCGTCGGGATCAGTCCGCACCTGGCATGCGAGCTGTTCTTCCGTGGCGGACGGCGAAAGTACGCCGTAGAACGCGCCGCCGCGGTTCCAGCTGATGAAATCGGGCTTGACCGGGAATGGCGCGGAGAACTCCGTGTAGTCGGACACCGCATCCGCGGGCTCCAATGTGAACACGCCGCTTGAAACGTCCTTGCCGTCCTTCACAGCCGCCCACGTTACGGGCACCGTGAAGCACGGCGACTTGGCGTTTTCTCGGTTCTGCGCTAGACGCACGGTCATGCGTCCATCCTTCCACTCCCATGATGCGCGTATCTCAGGGAATCCAACGGAGAAGAGATACGGTCCAATGAGGGCGCGCACGTCGCGTCCGCTCACCTCTGAAAACACGCTGAGGAAATCGTCCGTGTTCGCGTTGCCGCCCGCGAAGCGGCGGAAATATTCGTCCCACGCAGCGCGGTAGGCGTCAGGGCCGATGAGGGCACGCAATGTGTTCAGCACTTCTGGCGCCTTGTCGTAGGTGATGGCGTCCACCACCTCATCAGGGTCGTTCACGCCCTCCCGCACGACGGCGCCGGCCATTCCGGCCTCCTCCTCCGCGAACGCGCCGCCACGCGCGCGCAGACCCGAAATCTCGTCGCGGCGCATGTAGTCCGCGCCGAACACCCGCGCGAGGTAGGCTCGCTCCACGTTCACCGTGTACGCCTCGTTGAGCCACATGTCGAACACGCTCTCCATCGTGACGCCGCTGCCGCAGTGGTTGTGCTCGTATTCGTGCGGGATTACGCCGTAGGAATAGACGAGGCGACGGTCGGGAAGCGTAGCGTCGATGAGCGCGGCCTCAGTGATGATCGTGGTGTTGCCCGTATTCTCCATGCCGCCGTAGAGCGACTTCTCCATGCAGATCGTGCGGTACACCTCAAATGGATATTCGTAGCCGGTAAGTTCGTGCTGGAAGAGGACGGACTCCTTCAATATCCGCATCGGCTCGCGAGCGCCGTCGAGGTGGCCAGGCGGGACGAGGTATTCGAGCTTCACCTTCCGGTGCGTATCGGGGTATTCGACTTCGTCCGCCAGCACCTCCCACGTGCCCGCACACGCCAGGAAGAGGTACGGGGCCATGGGACGGCGCATCTCGTAAACTACGCGGACGCGTCCGTTGCCGAGATCGGTTTTCTCGACGAGGTCTCCATTGGAGATCATGTGCGTGTAGCGGGAATCGCCTTCAAGAGCGGTGCGGAACGTACACTTCGCCGTGCAGTCGTCAATCACCGGCATGATGCGCTGGAAACCGTACTGCTGGCATTGGCTCATGTACTGCTGCGGACACCCCGGCGGCGTCACGTCGCGGTAGATTCCCTCCAGCCGACGGTCGTCTGGATGCGAGACATGCTCCACCGCCACCGTAAAGCGTTCGCCCGCCGCATATTCGCGGTCAAGCGGATACACCACCTTCTTTCCGTCGCAGTCAAGCGCGATCTCGCGCAAGGCCTCGCGCGAACGGCAATGGAGAGTGCCACGCGCCTCAACGCGGTCCTCGTAGAAGGAAAGAGACATGTCCACGTGCTCCAGCTGAGCCGGAGGACGCCGGAAATCAGATCGTTTGTAAACGTAGTTCACGTTGCACCGTCCTATAGGATGTTCGTGTAGAGAAGCGGGTGATATACGAGCGCTGGGATGAACAGGAATGAGTCGAACATGTCGAGGAACCCGCCCATTCCGGCCGGCATGAACGTGGCGGAATCCTTCACGCCGCACTCGCGCTTGAACCGGGACTCGATCAGGTCGCCTACCGTTGCAAGCACAGCTATCAGCGCCCCGACGGCGGCCGCCAGCGGGTACGTCAGCAGGTTCCACACTTTCACGACCGCGCCCCATCCGTAATAACGCGAGATGGCAAGAAACACACACGCGGTGACCGCAGCGAATAGCATCGAGCCAACAAGCCCTTCCCACGATTTCTTCGGTGAAATCGACGGACACATCTTGTGCTTGCCGAACGCCATGCCGAACGCGAACCCGCCCGTATCCGAGAACTTCGCCATCGCAATCACCGCAAGAAGCGTATAGAGCCCAGTGCGCGGCGCATCAGGCGCAGCGCCGAGGTCGATAATCTTCAGGATATACGAGAACAGAAACGGCACGTAGAAGAATCCAAGCATGGTTGAAGCAATCGATCCAACCGGATTCGCGTAGCGTCGGCGGAACAATACCAGCGCGCACAACACGAAGAATGCAATGATGAACGCGAATGGCGCAAAATAACACAACGAGCCCGAATTCAGGATCGCTTCCAAATATTCAGTGCAAAGAATCCACGCCGCGCCCGCAAGGAGGCCAAACCACGTGACCGGCTCGTATCGTTTCGCAAGCTGGTAGAACTCCAGCTGCGCAAGACACGAAAGTAACAGCACAATCCCGCTAACGGCCTGCAGCGGACACCACAGGAACAGCGCGACCACGCCGCCCCCGACGACAAGCCCCGACAAAGTACGTTTCGCGATATGGTTCACAGCGCGATCCTGATTGTCGATTCACGGGCGGGGCCGATGGAGAGGATGCCGAGCTTCGCGCCCGAGAGCTCCACGAGACGGTCCACGTAGGCCTTCGCCTTCGGCGGGAGGTCTTCGATGCGGATGATATTGGAGGTCTCGCACATCCAGCCGTCCATTTCCTCGTAGATTGGCTTTACGCGCGCAAGCTCGCTCGCGGAGGAGGGAATCGTGTCGATCCGCTTTCCGTCAAGCTCGTAGGCGACGCAAATCTTGATTTTGGGGAGCGTATCCAGCACGTCGAGCTTCGTAAGAGCCCAGTAATCGACTCCGTTCACCTGCTGCGCGTAACGTGCGATCACGGCGTCGTACCAGCCCGTGCGGCGCGGACGCTTCGTGACCGCGCCGAACTCGTGTCCGCGCTCGGCCATCGCCTTGCCGTCTGGATCCTGTTTCTCAACCGCGTCGTATAGCTCCGTGGGGAACGGGCCTTCGCCCACGCGCGTCGTGTAGGCCTTAACCACGCCCACCACGCAGTCGATGTCACGCGGGGAGAGTCCCGAACCGATGCACGCACCGCCGGAGGTCGGATTGGAGCTCGTCACAAAGGGATACGTGCCGAAGTCGATATCGAGCATCGTGCCCTGCGCGCCCTCGCAGAGGATGGACTTACCCGCTGCCTTAGCGGCGTGGAGATACGGCACCGTATCAATGATGTATGGTGATAGCTTCTCCTTCGCGACGGCGTAGATGCGTGCGAATTCGTCCGCGTCGAGTTGGTAGTCCTTCACAGTGCAACCAGGGACCTCGATCTGGTCTCCATCGTCCACGCGCTCGGCGCGGAGCATCTTCAGCTTGCGGTTCGTCTCTTCCACCTGCTCGCGCACAATGTCCGTGAAATCATCGCGCAGCATATCGCCGCAGCGGAGACCAGTGCGGCTCACCTTCGCAGCGTAGGCGGGACCGATGCCGCGGCCCGTGGTGCCAATCTTCTTGCCTGGCGCACGGGCGGCCTCCTCGGCCTTGTCGAGTACACGATGGTAGAGCATCACCATTTGCGTGCGGGTGGAGATGAAGAGTCTCCCTTTCGGCTCCACGCCGGAGGCGCGCATTGCCTCTATTTCCTCAATGAGGTCGAGCGGGTTCATGACGACGCCGTTGCCGATGATGCACGTCTTGCCCTCGTGCAGGATACCACTCGGGATGAGGCGCAGTACACGCTTCTTCCCCTCCGCGATCACGGTGTGGCCCGCGTTCGATCCTCCCTGGTAGCGCACCACAACATCGGCTTTGTCCGTGAGGACGTCGATGACCTTGCCCTTGCCTTCATCTCCCCATTGCGATCCTATGAGAACTGTGTTCATTTAGATTCTAATCTCCTTTTCTAAACTGTTTGCGACTTTATCGCGCGGTTGAGCGCGTCGTCAAGCGCCGGAAGCTTGGCGTGGTGTACGAGCTTGAACGGCACGTGCATGCCGAGCGGACGTAGGAAACGCGCCACGCGTCCCGACCGCACGTGTATCTCGCCGGGAGCCCTGCCAATGCGCAGCATCGCCTCCATCAAGCGAGAGGCGTGCCCTTCCCACAATGCCTTCAACGCGGCGTCGGTACCGCCTACGGACATCTTCAGCCACACCGTGCGCGCTCCGGTGGACGCATCCACGGCGGCGAACACGTAGAGGAAGCGCGGCCTCGGCTCGCGCGTGTGGTAAGTCGGTATCAAAACGAAATCGACTTCCCATTTCTCCTCGGCTACGACGGGAAGCTTTGCGACGAAAGTGCATTTGGCCTTGTCGAGCGAGATGCGCTCCACGAACTTCACCTCGTCGTCGGGAGGCATGCGCAGAGGTCCGTCCTGCCATACGTCCTCAACGACCTCCTTGCGGGCGAAGAACGCATGCTTGTCCTTGAAATACTTGAGCGGCAGCTCCGGATCCTCCTCCACCCGCATGAGCACGCCCAGCGATTCGTAGAGGAGCGGTGCGAGGAACGCCTGGTCCGCCTCGGACGGCGGTTGCGGCACGAAGCCGGGCATGTAGCCGTAGATTTCCGCGCGCCCTTTCTTCACCGCTATCACCTCCCAGTGGCGGAACTCGAGCGGACTCATCCACACGCCGAATTCAGGGACACGGCGCGAAATCGCGAAGTTGCGGAAATTCTCGATGCCGGGGAAAAGCAGCAGCCGTCCCGCCACGGGGCCCTTGTCGCTATCCTTGTCGCGCCCCGCCGTGACGATGTACGGTTCCTCGCTCATCTGCGGCACAAGCGCCCAGTTGTGCGCCGAGACTTTGTCCCAGACGTTCAGTTCGGCAATGGCCGCCGCGATTTCGTATGGATTGCGCTTGTCCATTGGCTGTCACTTGACTGGCGGTTGGAGGTACAGTGGAAGAGGTTCTGGCCGCGCCAGTTCCGGATGCACAAGCGCGACTTCGAGAAGACGCGAGGCGAGCGGCGTCAGCGAGCCTTTATAGTGGTGGCCAAACACGGACGAAAGCAGCTGCTCTATGCGCGCGCCGTCCGGCGTGACAACCGCATAATGCTCCGGTACGGACGAGACGAGTCCGTCCTTGCCGACGAGCGTGAAGTCGCCAACGGCCTGCACTCCGTCGTATATCGCCACCCAGTAGCGGTCGCGGCGGGCGTCGCCGACTACGGCCGTGTGCGCACCGTCGCGCGTGAGCGCGTAGGTGCTTGGCATTCCAACGACGGAGCATGACGGATTGCCGAGCGCGATGCCCTGCGCGAACGCGAGCGCGGCACGAATACCGGCAAAGCTGCCCGGCCCTTGCCCCACGAGCACCTGGTCGATGTCGCGTACCGTCTTGCCTAACGATTCAAGGAATTCGCGAATCCTAACAGGCCAGTCGCTCGCGCGGGAGTCAAGCCCGGCGAACACCTTCGAATGCACCTTGCCGTCGATTGCGACGGCGGCGGACTGCGTATCGGTTGACCTGTCTATCGCGAGGATGTTCATGCCGTCTTTTTCGCCGCCTGCTGCTGGAGCCACGCCTCGATGAACGGCTGGATGTGTCCGTCCATTACGCCGTTCACATCGCTCGTCTCGTATTCGGTGCGAAGGTCCTTCACCATCGTGTATGGGCAGAACACGTACGAACGTATCTGGCTGCCCCAGCCGTTGACTGACTTCGCGCCGTAGAAGCGGTCCATCTCGGACTTCTTCTGGTCCTCGTAGTATTCGTAGAGCTGGGCGCGCAGCATGTTCATGGCCTTTTCCTTGTTCATGTGCTGCGAACGCTCCTTCTGGCAGGCAACGACGATGCCGGTCGGGATATGCGTGAGACGCACCGCAGAGTCGGTCTTGTTCACGTGCTGGCCACCAGCGCCGCCGGAGCGGTAGGTGTCGATGCGCAGGTCCTCGTCCTTGATCTCCACGTCGATGTCGTCGTTGATCTCGGCGACCGTCTCGACGGACGCGAACGAGGTTTGCCGACGCTTGTTCGCGTCGAACGGCGAAATGCGCACGAGGCGGTGTATGCCGCGTTCCGCCTTCATAACGCCGTATGCGTACGGACCCTCAATGCGGAAATAGACGTCCTTCAAGCCGGCTTCTTCGCCCGGCTGCTGGTCGTATTCCTCGATCTTCCAGCCCTGGTCCTCGGCGTAGCGCTGATACATGCGGTAAAGCATCGTCACCCAGTCGCACGCCTCGGTGCCGCCCTGGCCGGCGTGCAGCTTCACGAACACGTTGCAGGCGTCGAACTTGCCGCCGAGGAGCGACTGCATCCTCAGCTTGGCGAAATACTCGTCCGCCTTCGCGCACTCCGCAAGCGTGTCCTTGAGCGCGGACTGTTGTGCGGCGCCCTCCTCCATCTCGGCGAGGTCAAGCATCACGCCCGCGTCCTCCACGGTCTTGGAAAGCGAGTCGAACGGCACCACGTAGGCGCGTTCGGCGTTCGTCTTCGCAATCACGTCCTTCGCCTTCGCCTGGTCGTTCCAGAAGTCGCCGGACGCCTGCTGCTCCTCAAGCGACGCGAGACGAGAGCGCCTTTCGTCGATGCCGATGTAGGCGGCCATCTCCGCGACGGACGCCTTCAGTTTCTCTATGCGCTGGCGGACCTCCTCGGTCTCCAGCAGTTTCTCTTTTGCCTCTTCAGCCATAATACCTCTTGACAACGCCCAACATTATACCATATTTTTAGAACGACTGCTTTGCAACATTGCAAATTACTGTTACCCTCGCCAAAAATCCTCATTGTGTTTAACCGAGTGTTTAGTGTATAATATTCGCCAACAAACTTAAGAACGCTAAGACGGACGGCGTGTGCGCGATCCGCGACGACCTACGTCCAATCCTCGAACGTGCGCGTCAGGCGGACGTGCTCGTACTCGGCTCGCCCGTCTATTTCCACTACCCCACCGGTGTTTACCGCGCGTTCCTTGAACGTCTCGCATTTCCCGTTTACAGCTACCACTATGAGAACGGCCAGCCGCTCGTCTGCCGCGACAAGGTGATCGAGACGGCGAACATCTTCACGATGAACTGTCCCGAAGAGATGATGAAGAACTGGAACTATCCCACGTTTCTCCAGGCGAACACCGACACGCTCGCGACCGTCTTCGGCGCGTCCGAGACGCTCTACGCCTGCAACACCTACCAGTTCACGGACTACTCGCGCTACGACATCACGCTCTTCTCAGAGGAGGAGAAACGCGCCCACCGCGACGCGCAGTTCCCCATCGACCTCGCGAACGCCCGCGCCCTCGGCAAGCGCCTCGTAGAACGCGCAGCGACGCACGTTTAAGCGATCTATTGAGGTTCCGGCGTCCAGCCGTTCCATGCGTTCATGGCGGCCTGCGGCGAAGTTGAAATAATCGCCTCCGCCGCCTTCACGGCGGCCGGAACCACTTTGTCCATTACCGCGCGCGTGGCAGGATCAAACTTACCGAGGACGTGTCCAATCACCTGGGAACGGTCGTGCGCGTCGCGTCCCACGCCTATGCGAAGACGCGTGAAATCCTGTGTGCCGACACGTTCTATAATGTTTTTGAGTCCGTTGTGTCCGCCGGCACTACCACCGGCGCGGATGCGGATGCGTCCCACGGGCAAGTCGATATCGTCCGAAACCACGAGCAAATCAGCAGGCGTCGCATTATGGTAGCGCACGACTGGAGCGACGGAATCGCCGGAAAGGTTCATGAACGTCATCGGTTTCAGAAGCACTACTCTCGCGCCAGCGAACGTTCCGACCGCAAGCTCACCCTTGAAGGACGCGGACGCCTTCCACTCCGCGCCGATTTCGCTGGCGATGGCATCCACCACCTCAAACCCGATCGAGTGCGGAGTGTTCGCGTACTGCGCACCCGGATTGCCCAATCCCGCAATCACCTTCATCAGCTTTCCCTCCTCCATCCAAACACCGCGCTGCCGCTGCCAGACATTCTCACGTTTTCAAGGCCCTCATCCATCATCTGCTCAACCATCCGCGCGATTTCGGGGTAAAGCCGGCATGCGGCGGGCTGAAGGTCATTCAGTCCCCTTCCACAATCCTCCTCGCGGAATTCCGCATACACGGCGGGCGTGGAGGCATGGACGTCGGGGACGCGCAGGACGAATCTCTCAAACGGAGGAAGCTCGAAACCGTCAATCCTCTTCACCCGCTCGCCGCGCCCTTCCATCAGCACCGTGCCGCCAAGCACGAGCGCCGGAACGTCACTACCTACAGTCGCACCGATTTCGCAAAGACGCTCCTTTGGCAAATCAAGTTGCCATAGTTCGTTGAGCGCGTTCAGGACGGCGGCTGCGTCCGCCGACCCGCCGCCAAGCCCCGCTCCCTCAGGGATACGCTTGACGATGGAAATGGAAGCCCCCCGCGTGCATCCTGTCGCCTCCTGCAACGCACGCGCTACGCGCCATGCGAGGTTCTTCTCCTGCGGCAGGTCGGAGCCGGGCATGTCAACCGAAAGCCCTTCCGACTCGGCCACCTCCACGTCATCGCACAGCGGAATAGGCACCACAACGCTACGGAGGTCGTGGTATCCGTCGGGACGCACGCCGAGCACCTCAAGCGTGTAGTTTATCTTCGCGTGGGCCTTCACAGTATCTCGCATTCCGGCAAGTCGCCGACAATCGGGCGCGCGTAGTCGAGAAAAGCCTGCGTCACGTCGTGCCCGTTCGCCGCGATGTACTCCTTCGGCATTGAGCGCGCAATTTTCGCCGCTTCGGTTATGGGAAGCGACCAGAACGACACGCCGTACCTCTTGCCCTTCCTACGCCTGATTCCGACAGTGCCCGTTGTAACTCCGTACTTGGCTTTGTCGGCCATCGCGATTTCCACGGCCGCCGCCCCTACATCGTACGCCTCGTAGTAGTCGTTCTCCGATGCAATTCCGGGGAAGGAGCGCTGGAGGTAGCCGAAAGTATCGGCACGCACGCGCTTCACTCCGGCCTTCTCCTTCAAAAGCTTCGCGAGCGCGTCGCCGAGCGCACCGGTGCCTGACATCTGCACGTTACCGTGGGAATCCTTCTCGCCCGAACCAAGTTTCGCGCCGATTGGCACGCCGTCCTTTCCGCGAATGCCCTCGGAGACGGCAACCACGCAACGACCATATTTCTTCATCGCGGCCTTAACGTCCTTCACGAACTTCGTCTCGCTGAAAGGCACTTCGGGAAGGTAGATTAGATGCGGACCATCGTCCTCACGCACGCGAGCGAGCGCCGAGGCCGCAGTGAGGAAACCTGCATCGCGGCCCATGATCACGTCGATCTTCACGCCGCCTAGGGCGCGATTGTCGAGGTCATCGCCCTTTAGCGCACACGCGACGAACCTCGCGGCGGAACCGAAGCCCGGCGTGTGGTCGCAGCTGCGCAGGTCGTTGTCTATCGTCTTCGGGATGTGCCAGCAGACAAGCGGGTAGCCGTCCTTCTCGGCCTCCTCGGCGACAATGCGCGCGGCGTCGGCGGAGTCGTTGCCTCCGATGTAGAAGAAATAGCCCACGCCGAGTTTCTTGAAGTTCTCGAAGATTGCACGGCAGTCTTCGGCTGACGGCTTGCGGCGGCAGCTGCCAAGGGCGGACGACGGAGTGTGCGCGATCGCGTCGAGCTTCTTCGCGCCGATCTTGCGCATATCGACGTAGTCGCTGTTGAGGATTCCGAGTATGCCGTGGCGTGCGCCGAGTATCTTCCCGATGCACTTCGCGCCCTTCGCCGCCGTCACCGCTCCGCAGAGCGATGCGTTTATAACCATAGACGGACCACCCGACTGGGCGATCACCATATTTGACTTTGCCTGTTTCTTCATAGCGTTAGCACTCCTTTTCCACAGCGTCCCGTCACCGCGTCCGGCGCGTCTCCATCAGCTGTATGAGTCGGATGCACTCGTTTTCTGAAAGCGCTCGCGGCTGCTTCTGCAACCACTGCACGAACGCTTCCGCGTTAGCCACGAGAACCGTCCCCGTCTTCGCGAATCCGTCGCGGAACGTCCCCGACGCAAAACACACCACGGGCGCGACCTCGCCCGTCCATCCAGCACGAACGAGTGCAGCCTTTACCGCCTTCGCCTCGGCGGACGCCTGTGCGACTGGCGGATGGTTCGGGAGATGGCCCCCCGCGATTACCTCGCCGGATTCCAGCGTGACCACGTCACGCCAGTTCTTCGTCTCGACGGCAAACACGCCCGCCGGGCCCGCGAGCACATGGTCAACGTGGTGCCTCCCGGCCTCGAAGTCGTGGAACACATGCCATTCGTCCGGCAGCTGCGAAAGCAACCCCGCGACGAGTTCCTCTCCGCGCGCGCCCTTGAAGAAGGACTCCACCCTATGCAAACCCCGTTTCCACCACACCGCCACCGCGATCGCGCTCACCGCGAACAACGCGCCAAACAGCTCAAGGCGCCGTCCTAGCACCGTCGCCGCGGCAAACGCGCCGAGGCATACGAGAAATATCCCGAGCGGCCACAACGACAGCACCGTTCCTCTCACCTTTGCCCATTCACCGGGCATTCCATGTTGAACCGCCATTTCAGCGACCTGCCTTTCTCAGTGCGGACGCAATGCCGTCCGCCACGTCCTTTGCCGTAAACGAAAATTCCCTTTCAAGCTCCGCCACCGTGCCGTGGCCCACAAATCTATCTGGCCAGCCGAACCGAACGTCCGCGCCTATCGCTTCGCCGAATCCACCTGCAATCGCGCCGTTTTCAAGCGAGGCCACGAACGCGCCAGCCGTACGCTGGCGCGCGAGCAACTCAGCGTCGAACGGCTTGACGAACACCGCGTCCACAACTCCAGCTTCAACGCCTCGTGCAGAAAGCAGTTCCGCCGCCTCCAACGCCTTGGGCACCTGGTCACCAAGCGCCCACAACTGCACATGCGCGTCGGGCGCGGAAACTTGTCTGGCCCTGCCCCATGCAAGCGGTTCCGAAGAGGCGGGAACTGACGCCGGCACACCGCGGGGCCAGCGGATTGCGACAGGTCCGCCGTGCTCAAACGCAGCCGCGAGCATTGCACGGAGCGACGATGCGTCGCGTGGTTGCAAAATGGAGATGTTAGGCAGGCAGCGCAGCATTGGGATGTCGAACATCCCGTGGTGC
The DNA here is from genome assembly GCA_902779865.1 of uncultured bacterium. GTDB lineage: Bacteria > Verrucomicrobiota > Kiritimatiellia > RFP12 > UBA1067 > RUG572. The sequence continues at coordinate 18,491 of CACZDG010000024.1, read as the reverse complement.
GTACGGCCGTCCGCTCCCACGCAGCCAGCCCTGTCGATAGCAAACACCACCGGCAGATTCAAGATGCACACGTCGTGCATAATCTGGTCGAAAGCCCGCTGGAGGAATGTCGAATAGATTGCCACTACGGGCCTCTCACCAGCCTTGGCGAGCCCGGCTGCAAAAGTAACGGCGCACGATTCACTGATGCCAACGTCATAGAACCTGTTGGGAAACTCCCTGGCGAAATCCACGAGCCCCGTACCGTCCTTCATCGCCGCCACCACCGCGCACACGCGCCCGTCGCGCCGCGCCTCCTCCGCAAGCGCCACGCCGAAAACATCGCTCCACCCGGCCTTCTTCGGTGCAGGAGGTGCTTTCGGATTCGAGAGGTCGAACGGCCCCACCCCGTGCCAACGCGACGGATCGGATTCTGCCGGCGCGAACCCCTTACCCTTCTCCGTGATAACATGCACTACTACGCCACGCTTGTCCTCCTTCGCAACCGTCAGGGCGTTCCTGAGTGCATCGAGGTCATGTCCATCCACCGGACCCACGTAGCGCAAGCCAAACTGCTCGAAGAACGTGTTGCCAAGCCAGATGGACTTTATCATCTGCTCGAGGCCGTGATACGCCTTGCGGAGGAACGTGAGCTTCAAGCGATGCCCCGCAGCCTCCGCCGCAGCTTTCACGCGGTTGTAGCGAACGTTCGAGATGAGACGCCCGAGGAAACGCGCCATCGCGCCCCGGCTGGGCGAAATCGCCATCGCGTTGTCGTTCACCACAAGGATGAGCTTCTTGGTTATGGCGGCGCAGTTGTTCAGGGCTTCAAGCGTCTCGCCATTCGCAAGCGACGCATCACCAACCACAGCTACAACGTGTTCGTCGCCACCACGCGCATCGCGTGCCGCCGCCATGCCAAGCGCGGCGGCGAGCGCATTTCCGGCGTGCCCCGCCACAAAGGCGTCTGCTTCGCTCTCGTCGGGATTGACGAAAGGCGACTCCCCGCCGAACTCCCGCAGCGTGGAGAACGGTTTGCGCCGCTTCGTTAGAAGTTTCCAGGCATACGACTGGTGTCCCACGTCCCAGAGAATGCGGTCGTGCTCGGGGTTGAAAACGTCCGTAAGCGCGCATGTGAGCTCCACGGCGCCGAGAGAGGACGCAAGGTGTCCGCCGTTCTTCGACACTACATCGACGATTTCCCGCCGCAGTTCATCTGGCGTGGGTTTTCCGCTCACGCATGGCCTCCCTTGCGGCGGTCGCGCTCCGCATACGAAGCGAGTGCCGCGTCAAAATCAGCACGAGAGAAATCCGGCCACAGTACGTCTGTGAAATAGAACTCGGAATACGCACACTCCCAAAGGAGGAAGTTAGAGACGCGCTGTTCGCCGCTGGTGCGGATTATCAAGTCGGGATCTGGCAGATCGGGCGCATAGGTTCTGCTGCCCACAAGCGCCTCATCAATTTCGTCGGGGCGTATACGCCCTGAAGCCGCATCCGCCGCAAGTTTTCGCGCCGCGTCAACGATCTCCGCCCGGCCGCCATACGATACGGCAAGCACCAGCTGCTGCTCGAACGAGGCCGTCTTTTCCTCCAACCGCGCAATGCTCGCGGCAAGCGTCGGTGGCAAATCGTCGCGGCGGCCTATCACGCGGAAACGCACGCGCTCGCATATCAGCTTACGAGTCTTCAGGCGGATGAAGGTGGAGAATAGCTTCATGAGCCCTTCCACCTCCTCCGCCGGACGCTTCCAGTTCTCGGTGGAGAACGCATAAACGGTGAGCACCTTCACGCCCGCGTCCTTGCACCAGCCAAGCATACGCTCAAGGGCATCAACGCCGGCGCGGTGTCCGGCAAGACGCTTCTTGCCGCGCGCGAGCGCCCAGCGTCCGTTGCCGTCCATTATCACGGCGACATGGGTCGGAATCTTTGACTTGTCATCTGACATTTTCATGAACGGGCAATAGTTTACCATTTTTCGGCAGGAATTGATAGTGCAACCAATTTTAAATCTCTCACACCCCTTGGAAGTTACCTTCCCTACAACGACTTGCTAGTTCCCTTCCCGTCTGCCATAAGAACGGGTTTAGGAACTGTAAGCGCGAAGGCACTGTTGGCGAGGGCCATGAACGCCGCCGTGGCGAAAAGGACGCCAGGACCGAAGCGGTCCCATATCCAGCCACCGGCCAACGCATAGAACACGGTCACGACGTGGTTCATAGAAATACCGGATGAGAGGGTCGCAGTCAGTTCTTCCTGGGAGTCTGAGAGCGTGCGGGCATAGAGGTTAGTCGCCATCGAAGCGTTGCTCAACACTGCGTCGAGGACGTAGTTCACACACACGACCACAACCGCCACGCGGGACGGGAACCAGTCCTTCGCGAATCCATAGAGCAGGCACACGAAGAAAAGCACGACCGTATCCCAGATCATCACGTTGCGGTAGCCCCAACGGTCCACGAGACGACCGATGAGGCGTCCGCCACACAATGCGAGTATTTGCGCCGGAAGTAGAACGACGGACGCGCGCGTTTCGCAAGCCCCGGCTCTTTCACAGACGCCGCGACAAGGGAACAGGCCGTGCCGAAACGCAGAACTTTCCAGTCGGAGAACCGGTGAAGTGCGGCGAAGATCGCCACGAGTAGCACACCTGGCGTCTCACGCAGGAACTCCAGCACGCCACGGTCGAAGCCGTTGATATCGTAAGTCTCAACGAGGAAGTTGTTGAACGCCGCGCCGAAGCAACCTATACCAATGCCCCACACGAGAATACTCATGAAAAACGCGCCCGCCCCGCTTTCCGGTCGGCAGATGGCTTGATAGGATGCAAGTGGATTTTTCACGGTGCGGTGAAAAGCTCGCGTACTTTCTTCGCCGCCAGCTTTTCGCGGCGGTAGATGTCGAAGATTCCGGCCTTGTTCTCACCAAGAGGACGCATTCGGATGTCAGCCCCGCCACGGAACCACGTGCGTGAATCGCAAAACTGCCATACGGCGACGCCCTGCACGATCTCGTCTTTAATGGCGAAGTCCACCGCGTTGCCGAGGTACTCGGCCTGGAACTCCTCGCTCCACTGCGCCCCCGCCGGATCGTGGCAGCCGTACATCGAATAACATCCCGTCTCGCCGATCATGATAGGCTTGTCCGACCCATGTCGCTCGCGGAAGATCCGCGCCACGGCACCGAGCCGTTCGCGTATGGTCTGCGAAAGGCTCTCAGGCGTCGTGGCCGTACCGATCTCCTGATGCCAGGACGGATAGAGGTTGTAGGCGATGAAGTCCGTCCGCTCGTTCGCGATTTCCCTATCGTAGCGGCAGGTGGCGTAAGAGACGGGACGTCCCGTGTCCTCTGCATGGAGCGCGTCAACGAGGAGGTTCGCGAGTGCGCGTCCCTCCTTCGTCCGCGAATTGAACTCGTTGAGGAATGCGTCGATGACGACGGACGGATGGTTGATCGACTTCCGCGCCATGAGCCGCGCCTGTTCGAGCGACAGCGCGATGTACTCGGGATTGGACATCTGGTCAGCCTTGTTCTGCCAGCCCAGCGTTTCCTCCCACACGAGAACGCCCGCCTCGTCGCAGAGGTCGAGGAAGTCCTCGCTCGGCGTGTAGTGTGACGTGCGCACGAAGTTCGCCCCGAGCCCCTTTATGAGCATCAGGTCGCGCCACATCGACTGACGCGATGTCGCGTAACCGTCCGCCGCGTCGGAATCGTGCCGATTGACGCCCTTGAGGAACACCGCCTCGCCGTTGAGCCAGAACCTCCCCTTCGCGCACTTGAACTCTCGCACGCCGAAGCGCGCATCCGCCGAGCCCATGCCGGGAACCTTCACGCGCACGCGGTGAAGGTTAGGCGTGGACGGACTCCACAGACGGAACCCCGGCACATTCAGCGTGGCGCGCCCCTTCTCGAAACGCACCGTCTTCGCCGCCGCGCCATCGAACGAAACCTGCGCCTCCACCGCATCCGGCACCACGTCCGAACCGTCCGCCGCACGACGGATCCTCAGCGCTATTTCAATCTTCCCAGTCTTGTAGTCGCGGTTGCGCACGTAGAGACGGTCGAGTTCCGTCTCCATATCCTGAAGACGCAGTTCCACGCCGTGGTAGAAACCACCGGAGCCGAGGTAATCGTAGTACGGCTGGAACATTTCGTTGCTGGCGGCGAAGAGGCGGTTGTCAATTGCGGCGACAAGCGTGTGCCGACCGGCTTTGAGCGGCCCCGTCGCAAACTCCAGTTCCGAGAACGCGAGCTTGGACGACCCGATTTCGCGTCCGTCCAGCCAGAACCGCGCACGGATGCCCATGCCCTTGACCTTGAGATACGCGCCAGGCACGTCGCACCCGATCTCGAATTCACGGCGGTAGTGCGCCGTGCCGCGTTTCATGTAGTAGCGCGGCGTCAGGTCGAAACAACACGGAACTGGCATCTTGTCCGACGCGGCAAACGCGCCCGTTGCATCCGAAATAGCCGCACCCTCCGCGAAGGAGAAGTCCCACAGCCCGTCAAGCGACACGCACTCCATCGCGCCAGCCAAAATCGGCAGCGCGACTACGCCGGCAATCAACAATCCACTTTTTGCCATAAACGCAAGCTCGTCATTTTGCCGGGGCTTCTGCAGAAAGCACGTACACCTTTGACGCGTATTTGCCCTTCAGCGCAAAAGGAAGACCGTTCTTCATGAGATCGTCGCCAGATATGCTTTTAGCGCCGTCCACGCTGTAGGCGCGGGCGGGATCAAGCCCCTGTAGCGGCAGGCGGGAAGTGATGTCGATTTCCTCGTCGAGGCCAAGCGTAAAGACGACAGCGCGCGACTTATCGTCGTTCACGTACATCAACGCGGCATACGGGTTTTCGTATGGCGATGCAAGACGGTAAAGGTCGCCGCGCTGCACGACGGCGCGGATGTCCTTGTACTGCGCTACGCGCTGTTTCGCATACGCAAGCTCCTCAGGCTTCAGGTCCTTTGGATGCAGCTCGAATCCGAGGCGTCCGCACATCGCCACGTCGAAGCGGTAGGAAAGCGGAGTTTCACGCTTCGTCTGGTGGTTGGGCGATGCGGTCACGTGGCACGCCATAGCGCTTGCCGGATAGAACTGCGACGTGCCCCACTGGATGAATATGCGTTTGCATGGATCGGTTACGTCGCTCGTCCAGAACTCATCAGCGTAACGGAGAAAACCAAAGTCCATGTGGCCGCCGCCGGACGCGCACGCCTGCACCATCACCTGCGGACGCTTCGCCTGGAAGCGAGCGAGCAGGTCGTAGAGACCCTTCGTGTAGTCGAACCAGATGTTGGCCTGGCGGTCACGCGCAAGACGCGTCGAACCGGGATTGCTCAAGGGGGTGTTGGCGTCCCACTTCACGAATGCGAGGTCCGGCATCGCGGCGTAGGTGGCGTCGATCTGCGCGAAGAGGTCGTCGAGCAGCGCTGGATTAGCCATGTCGAGGACGAGTTGGTTTCCGCCGCGCCCGTAAACAGGCTTGCGGTTCGGCTCCTGCGTGATCCACTCAGGATGCTTCGTAGCGCGCTCGCTGCGCGAGTTGACCATCTCCGGCTCCACCCAGATGCCGAACTTGAGCCCGCGCGCCTTGGCCTGGTCCGCGAGCCACCCGAGCCCGTGCGGCAGCTTCACGTCGTTCACGTACCAGTCGCCGAGACCCGCCGTCGCCTTGTTCTTCTCGTCGCGCGCGAATTCGCCGCGTCCGAACCAGCCGTCGTCCAGCACGAACATCTCGCCACCCATCTCCTTCACACCGTCCATCATGTCGGTGAGCGTCTGCTCCGTGAACGAGAAGTAGCTGCCCTCCCAGCTGTTGAGCAGCACCGGGTGCAGATCGTCGCCGTGCGGCATGAGGTGCCTGCGCGCCCAGCGGTGGTACTGACGCGACACCTCGCCCTTCCCGGACTTCGACAGGACCACGAGCGCCTTTGGCGTGGTGAGCGTCACGCCCGGGTCGAGCGTGTAGGGTCCGGTCTCGTTATCGACGCCGATGAACACCTTCGTCTGTCCGTTCCATTCGCGGCGGACGCTCTTCGCGGACGTGCCGGTCCACTCCAGCGCCACGCCAAGCACCTCGCCCTTCGTCTCGGTGGCGTCGCCGAACGACACCATCATCGCGGGATTCGACTCCCATGCGTTGTGGATGCCCTCGCGCGACGACGTGGCGAGCGTCTGCCCAGCGGCGAGTTCGCTTTCGCACACTCCCGCCTCCTCGCCCCACTTGCCGGCAAGCGTCATCACCCTCACCCGTCTAGGCTTTACCCGCTTCAGCTTGTCCTTCTTCGCCTTCTTCTCTGGAATCACGGCGGCGAAACTGTCCATCTTGATCAGTTTCACGGGACCAGGCTCGTCGTGGCGTACGTCTATCCACGTCTCCACCACGTCGCAGTCGTCCCAGCGCACGAAATGGCGAGTGATGAAGAACGGGTAGTGTTCGTCCTTGTACGCCACCGTCTGGTGCGTCGCGGCACCTTCACGCTTCTCATCCTTTCCAACCTCCTGTATGCGCAGCGTGGCGGCGCCGTCGGCATGAAGGGCCTGCACCCCGGCGTAGCGCACGATCTCACGCGCGCCCTGAGGCTGTCCGTAAACCGCAACGAGCAGATAGCCTGCGGTCAGTATCGTGTTGATGTCCATTGATGGTTCCTTTCTTTGTTGTAAATCATTTTCTCGACCAGCGCGTGCCAAGCAGACGCAGGGCGAACCTGCGTATCCCGTTGAAGCGCGTGTTCTTCTTCGACCAGTCCTCGTCGTTTCGGCAGTCGCGCAGGTAGGTGGCGATGCCTATAACGCGCCCGTGGCGGTCGAGAACCGGGCTTCCGCTGTTTCCGATGACGAACGCGGCGTCAATCTCGATCTCGCGCGGCCCCACGCCCACTACCTTTCCACGTATTTCAGTCACAACGCCGCGTCCGTCGCTATTGCCAAGCACCACTACTGGATCGCCGATGTCTGGTATGCCAGCAGCGAGGTCGAAGGCGGGGACGGTCTCGTCCAGCGCGAAACGCACCATGTCACGTCCGACGGCATTGTCGCGCGGACCGAGGGCGAGACGCGTACCGTCAAGCCTGTGCGCCACCACCGCTCCATTCTCCACGACGTGTTTGTTGGTAAAGAGGTAAGGGCGTCCACCATCACGCACTACAAAACCAGAACCAGCCATGTCCCCGCACGTTATCACGACGAGCTTGTCCTTCACCGCCTCAAATCTCGTTGGCGGCGGCGTCTTCTTGCGGAACTGCCCTTTTGCCGCCTTAAAACCTTCGCCGAGCTCGCGCATACGGGCACTGATCTCCTCAAGCGCGGACGGTTTCGCATGCGTCTGTACTTGCGCGAAACACTCCGTTGCCGCAATGGCAACGAACGAAATCAAAATGTATTCGAATTTGTGCATGGCCAAAGTATATCACAATTCCGCCATTATTTCCGCTAGATTTCATATAAGAACAGATATTCCCAAAATCCCCCCCCTGTAGCTTCGTCACACAACGCCGGGGCGTCGAGTTTTGGGGCGTTCCGACAATTTTCTCGCGTCAGCCGCCGAATCAGACGGCCCCCACCATCGGCCACACCGTGCGCTCGAAGTCGCCCGGCCATCCGGACCTGTCCAGCTCGTGGAACCGCTCCGGCGAGACGTCCGGGAGCCGGAAGCCCATGGACTTGGCGAAGCTGCTCTCGCTCCGCAGCCTCACCGGGAAGAGGAGCGCCGGGTCGGCGAGGGCGAGGCGCGCCCGCGCGCGTCGTTCCTGTCGTTCTTGGACGTCGGGTCGCCCGATATGCGGGCCTTCGCGGGGTTCGCGACGATGACCCTGAAGCCTAGCGAACGGATGTGACTCTCCATCCACCGACAGTGCGTGCCGGTCTCGAAGACCACGGGCCAGCCTCTGTCGAACTTCGCGAGGCAGTCCGCGAACCCGACCCTCGTCGTCGCGCACGCCGTCTCCTTGACTATGCCGGGCGTCTTCGTCATCACGCAGATTTTCGAAGTCCTATCGCTCACGTCGACGCCGATTGTGGTACAATATTCCATGTCAGTTCCTTTCTGTCTGGGTTGTTCGTTTTTCTGCCTTCCCGTTGAATAGTGCGTTGCAACCGATATGATACCAAAAGATGGGAACTGGCGCTTTTTGTTTTCGCCGGAAGACTTGTGAACATGCCGCCGCCTTTGGCGGCATGTTTGCAAGTCGATCTCCGGACCGTGCGGAGACTTGTGAACAGACCCTCCGCGCGCGGTGCCTCAAAACGCCGTGCGCGCGGAGGTCTGTTTGCAAGTCGTCTCTTTTTCGGTTGTCAAAGAACCAACCTCTCCGGCAAGCCTGCTATGGCTTGAAAGAAAAGCTGGTTCCCATTATACCTACCAATGCGAACCGGTAGGGGCCGACCACCGGGCGGCCCGAAGGTGGGGCGAACCCTCCGGGTGAGCCGTGACGGCTCGGCGGGGACGCCTCGCCCCACCGTGCGGCGCGCTCGGTGATCGCGCCCTACCATCGCCTCGCCCCACCGTAGGGGTAACAGCCCACCATAGCGGGGGTAACGGCCCGCTAGGGTGGGGGTAGCCACTTCCTACGCCATACACGGCGTCGCCGCAGTCATCTCCAGCAACGAGCAGTACGCGACGGCCATCGACGGCTCGGGCCAGGAACCCGAACCAACCACATCATCCGTCTTGTCTAGCTGTCGCCACGGATACTACGGGCAATCATTGCCAGCCGGACATCAGATGGGCCGTCGCTTCTCAGATGTCCAATGAGCGGACGTTGAGTGCGTTGTCCTCGATGAACTTGCGGCGCGGCTCCACCTCGTCGCCCATGAGAAGCGAGAACATCTGGTCGGCCTTCACGGCGTCGGAGAGCTTCACGCGCAGCATGTGGCGCTTGGCTGGGTTCATCGTGGTGTCGAACAGCTCCTTGGCGTCCATTTCGCCAAGTCCCTTGAAACGATATATGCTCATGCCCTTACGTCCGCGCGCACGGATCGCCTCAAGGAGGTCGGGCAGGCTCTTTACGTCCTGAGACGTGCCGTCCTCCTCCAGCGTTGCCACCTTGCCGGACTCGCCAAGGTAATCCTCAACGCTGAAGCCCATTGCCAACAGCGACTCCATCTGCTTGCGAATGAGCGATGCGCGGTACATCTCAAGCCAGCGGAACGGCACCTGGTCGGTCGGATGGTATGTCTCAACCTGGGTGGAGGGGATGTCGATCGTCGTCTGCATCTCCTGCTGGAGTTCTGCGACACGGGCCTTGAACGCCGCCTCGTCCATCGCGAACTCCATGATCGCCGCGTCGCCGGAGCCGCGAACCATCGCGTAGCGCGGTACGGAACCGTCCGCCCCGCGCGCGTCGAGAAGCGCCTTGACGGAAAGTCCGCGGCGCTCCACGACCTTCGCGGTCTCGTCGATCTCTGCAAGCAATTCGAGGAGCTTGCGCGCCTGGTCGTTGTCGAGCGCCTCGCCGTTCGCGCGCTTCACGGTCATGTCGTCAAGCCCGAGGAAGAGCAGACGCGAGGTCATCTCGCCGTCGGTGAGCACGTATTCGACCTTCTTCTTGCGCTCCACCTTGTAGAGCGGCGGCTGGGCGAGATAGACGTAGCCCTTCTCGATCAGCTCCGGCATCTTGCGGTAGAAGAACGTGAGGAGCAGCGTGCGGATGTGGGCGCCGTCAACATCGGCATCGGTCATGATCACGATCTTGTGGTAGCGCGCCTTCGAGACGTCCCACTCCTCCGCGAAGCCGCAGCCTATCGCGGTGATGAGCGTGCGTATTTCGTTGTTCGCGAGCATACGGTCGATGCGCGCCTTTTCGACATTTATCACCTTGCCGCGCAGCGGGAGGATTGCCTGCGTCTTGCGGTCGCGGCCTACTTGCGCGGAGCCGCCTGCGGAGTCGCCCTCCACGAGGAACAGCTCAGTCTTCGACGGATCGCGTTCGGAGCAGTCGCGCAGCTTTCCGGGGAGCGAGAGGCCGTCCATCACGCCCTTGCGCACGGTCTCTCGCGCCTTGCGTGCGGCCTCGCGGGCACGGAACGCCATCATGATCTTGTTGACGACGGTCTCCGCGACGGCGGGATTCTCCTCGAAGAACGTCATGAGCTTGTCGCTCACGATCGAATCGACGATGCCCTGCACTTCGCCGTTGCCGAGTTTCGTCTTGGTCTGTCCCTCGAACTGCGGCTGCGGCACCTTCACGCTCACGATCACCGTGAGGCCCTCGCGCATGTCGTCGCCCGTGACGGCGTCCTTCTCCTTGATGCCGTTCTTCATCGCGCGTCCGTACTTGTTGATGGTGCGCGTCAAGGCGGCGCGGAAGCCGGAAAGGTGCGTGCCGCCCTCGATGGTGTGGATGTTGTTGCAGTAGGTCTGCTCGATGGTGGAGTAGGTGTCCGTGTACTGCATGGACACCTCGGCCTGCACCATGCCCGTCACGCCCTGCGCCTCGCCCTCGAAATGGATAACGGGCGTGAGCGCCTTCTTGTTGGAGTTGAGGTACAGCGTGAACTCGTCGATGCCGCCCTCGTAGTGGAACGTCTCCTCGTGGTGCCCTTCGCCCTCGTTGTCCTTGAAGTGTATCTTCACGCCCTTGTTGAGGAATGCGAGCTCGCGCAGGCGGTTGCAGAGGATCTCCCACTTGAACGCATGGCAGCTGAAGATAGAGTGGTCGGGGAAGAACGTCACCTTCGTGCCCGTCTCGTCGCCGCATTCGCCCACCACCGTGAGCGGCTTCGTCACGTGCCCGCGCGAGAACTCGATGTGGTGTATCTTGCCGTCGCGCTTCACCTCCACCTTCATCCAGTCGGAGAGCGCGTTCACGCACGAGACGCCAACGCCGTGCAGGCCGCCGGACACCTTGTAGTTCGAGCCGTCGAACTTTCCGCCAGCGTGCAGGATCGTGAGCACCACCTCGATTGCGGGACGGTGCTGCGTGGGGTGCATGTCCACCGGGATGCCGCGCCCGTTGTCCGTGACTGAAAGCGAACCGTCGGGGTTGATCTGCACGTCGATGAGCGAGCAGTACCCGGCGAGCGCCTCGTCGATTGAGTTGTCCACCACCTCATAGACAAGATGGTGGTAGCCGCGTTCGCCCGTATCGCCGATGTACATGGCCGGGCGCTTGCGCACGGCCTCCATGCCCTCCAGCACCTGGATGTTGGCGGCGTTGTAGTTGCCAGCCTCGGTTGCGGCGGCGGTTTCTTCCTCGATTTGGTTCGTCTGTTCTTCAGCCATTTCTTTTCCTTTGGGAATGTGCAAATATTATACCATAATTCCACATGCGTGCGCGAGGAGAATCTAACAACGGGATTTTGCTGCAACTGAAGTTTCGCATGCGAAGGAGTAGGACCTGAAATCGTCAGGCAGCGGTGCCTCGAACACCATCGGCTGGCGGGTGATCGGGTGTTTGAGCGCGAGACGCCAGGCATGGAGCATCTGGCGTGCGGGCGGCGGATCGAGCTGCCGGTCCAGGCGCGGGCGGCCGTATGTGGCGTCGCCGACCACGGGCGTGCCGAGCGAGGCGAGATGCACGCGTATCTGGTGCGTGCGCCCGGTCTCGATCACGCACTCCACGCGGCTGATCGCGCGTGACGACGACACGACGCGGTAGTTCGTGATGGCGATTTTCCCGTTGCGCTCTACAATCGCCATCTTTTTCCGGTTGACATGACTGCGTCCAATCATGTTCTCAATGCGCCCTTCCGCCGGTACCGGCGTTCCATGCACGAGCGCGAGATACGTCTTTTCCACGTTAGTGTGCGAGGAAAACTCCTTCGTCAGCACGTCCATCGCCCGCTGCGTCTTCGCCACGATCATCACGCCGCTCGTATCTTGGTCAAGACGGTGCACGATTCCGGGACGCGAAACGCCGCCGATGCCGCCGAGGTCGGGGCAGTGCGCGAGCAGTGCGTTCACGAGCGTGCCGGTAAAGTGTCCCGGTGCTGGATGCACCACCAGTCCGGCGGGCTTGTTGAGTGCAAGGACGTCCCCGTCCTCGTACAGAACAGATATCGGGATATCCTCTGGTTCGGGAACGGCGGGGACGGGCGGCGGGATGAACACGTCAAGCACGTCGGATTCATTCACCTTCGCGCCGGCCTTTGTCACTACTTCGCCGTTGACCTTCACGAACCCGGCATCAATGAGGCCCTTGATGCGCGACCGCGAGAAGTCGTGGTGGCGCGCCATCAGCACGATGTCAAGCCGCTCGCTCATTTTCCGCTGAGCGCACGGCGGATGATGGTCTCGGTGTCGGAAACGGACGGAGACTCCGCCAGGACCTTCTGCACCTGCTTGCGCGCGACTTCCTCCGTGTATCCAAGCGCGGTGAGCGCAAGGAGCGCGTCGCGCACCACGCCGGCCTTCGCCTCGTCCGCCGAAGCTGCGGTGGCGTTCGCCACGGCCTCGATCGGGTTCACCTTGTCCTTGAGGTCTATCACGATTCGCTCGGCGGTTTTCTTTCCGATGCCCTTCACTGACGCCAGCCTCTTCGCATCGCCTTCCGCTATTGCAAGCTGGAAGTCGCCGATCGTGAGACCGGAAAGGACGGCGAGCGCGATCTTCGGCCCAACGCCGGATACGGTCGTGACAAGCTCGAACATCTCGCGTTCGCGCTCAGTCGCGAAGCCATACAGCAGCTGCGCGTCCTCGCGAACGCAGTGGTACGTGTAGAGTTTCACGGCATCGCCTGCGGGCGGAAGGCGGTCGAACGTGGAGAGCGGGATGAACGCCTCGTAGCCGACGCCTCCGACGTCCACGATGACGCGCATCGGGCTTTTCTCCGCCAATGTTCCCTTTACGTATGCTATCATGCGAGCGGCTCCCTGAAGCGGAACGCCTCGATGGACGAGGCCTTCCTTGTTGACTGGTCGAAAGTGATTACCGCGCCCTCAAGCGTGGCTGGTCCCTCGGCCACGTTGAAACGGGCGGGGATTCCAGTGGTGAACTTCTGCGTGACCGGCGCGAAGTCGCGTCCGATCGACGAGTACCAGGGGCCGGTCATTCCAAGATCGGTCTGGAACGCGGTACCGCCAGGCAACACGATAGCGTCGGATGTCTGCACGTGCGTATGCGTACCCACGACGGCCGTGACGCGTCCGTCGAGGTAGTGGGCAAGCGTGATCTTCTCGCTCGTCGCCTCGGCGTGGAAATCAACGAACACGGGCACGTCCTTCGGCATCTCGTTCAACGCGGCGTCCGCCGTGCGGAACGGACAATCAGCCGGATTCATGAACACGCGCCCCAGCAGGTTCAGCACTGCGAAACGGCAAATGGGCGTTGTGACGAGCACCCAGCCCTTACCCGGAGCGCCTGGCGGATAGTTTGCCGGACGCACGGTGTTCTCAAGCTGTCCGATTGTGGGCGCGAACTCCTTCTGGCCCCAAGTGTGGTCGCCAAGCGTGATGGCGTCCACTCCCGCCGCGAAAATCTCCTTGGCGAGGACCACGGTGATGCCGCTGCCGGCGGCGGCGTTCTCCGCGTTGCATATCACCGCCGCAACGCCCAGCTCGTCGCGGATGCGCCGCAGCTGTTCCCGAAGAACCCGCCTACCTGGATTCCCAACGACGTCGCCTATCATCAATATCTTCAAGTTGTCACCTCCTTGTTTGACGCTGCATTTATCATTGCGGCTCTCCCTCCGTCACGAAACGCTTCCGCTTTTCGGAGAAGTATTTCCAGCGCTCAAGTTCCTTCTCGTCCCAAGCATTAGCCTCGAAATAGTCTCCGCAGAACGGCACTCCGAGGTCGATCCAGCAGGCAATCGTGCGCTTCTCAGCGTCGGTGAGGCCTTTGCAGTGTCCCTTGTCGAGCTTCACCGTGAAGAGACGGCTCACGCGCGAGCCGTTCACGAGCGGCGGGATCGGCGTGGGTTCGGACGCGGAGTGTATCCAGTTCACGTAGCCCTTGGGATTGTTGGGATTCGCCCCCCAATGCTGGTCTTTGGTTTTCGCCCCAAATTGGCGCGCGCACGTAAGCGATACATAAGCCTGCGACCAGCGGCGTTTCGACCGCGCGTCGGACACGGGTGCGTCCGTGAAGTCGGGAATGTTCGCGTTCTTCTGCGGATTGTGGCAGACCACGCACCGGCGATTGAGGATAAGCTGAATGTCCTTCGGGAAACTGAATCCGCGCGGCGGCTTCTTGAGCGAGGCGAGCGCACGTCCCGCCTCCACGTTGCCGCTCCTGAAATCCGGTGCCTGGTTGAGCGGCTCGTGGCAGCCCACGCAGCTTGCGGTCTCGCCTGGCTGGAGCGTCGTCCAGCTGCGCATGGACTGCACCATCCGGCCCTTCTCGTCGAGAAGCATGAAGTAGATCGGCGTGCGACACGGCACTTCGACCGCCACCGAGCCGTCCTCCGCCACGGGCACTTCCCCGAGTACGCGCTTCACGCCCCATGTGCCGTTGCCGAGCGCCGGCGGCGTGCAGGAGAGTCCCCCGCCGCCGGGTCCGGCATTGCCGTTGTGGCCGATGCCCGCCGGACGGTAGTCGATCGAGACGACGCGCATGGACTTCACCGTTCCGCGCGGCACGCCCTTCATCGCGTCGCCTACATACACATCGCGTATTGCCACGATGCCGGTCTTGAGGCTCTCGTCGGGCATCACCGACGAGCGGTTCGGCAGGTCGCGTGCATGCACCGGCACCGGACGTCCACACGGCACCTTGCCGTTCTGCGCGACGAGTAGCTCGCGCGCGCCGTTCACGTCCGTCCAGTACAGCGCAAACGGCGCCCTGTGGTCGCGGTATTGCGGGTGCTTCCCATGGTCGCGCTTCCAACCCTGCGGGAGAAACGACAGCACGACGTTGTTCTCGTCTATCGGATAGGGATAGGCGGCCACGCGCCCTTGCTGCCCGTCGGCGTCGACCTTGCGCGCCGTGGCGCGGCGGAGCGGCTCCAGCTGCCACGCGCCCTGGGCCTCCTCGCGGCCTTCGCGCGGGTCGAACCGCATGAGCTCGCCGGGTTGGAGGGAATGGTGTCCCGTGCAGATGCCGAAGAAGAGCGGACTGTTCGGCACGGCGCGGGCGTGGATGAGCGTGGTGGGGAACCAGGAGTTGCCACCGTAGTAGGCGCGTGGATTCGTACCGTCCACGTTCATCGAGAAGAGTGGCTGGGGGAACATCTGCGAGCGGTCGTTGTATTCCCAGCGCGTGTAGAGGATGCGGGCGTCCCACGTGAGCGTGGGGTAGTTGTCGTGCACCTGGTCGTAGGTGATGCGGGTGATCTTGGAGCCGTCCGCCTCGCAGCGGTAGAGGTTGCTCACCTCGGTCCACCAGCAGTCCACGATCTGCATGCAGCGCGTGGAGTTGAAGAGGATGTGTCCGTCGGGAAGGTAACAGCCCTCGTAGTCGGCCACGCCCTTGCCGAAGGTGAGCTGACGCACCTTGCGCGTGGCAAGCTCCATCTCGTAGAGGTGGAAGTCGTCGCCTAGGTCACTTGCCTTGAAGGAATAGAGGATGCGCTTACCGTCCGGCGAAACGTCCACGTCGCGGAAACAGCCGTCCTTCGTCTCGAGAAGCGTCGTTTCCTTCCACAGCCCTGCTGGGTTGTACTCGGCCATGCAGAGCGACGAACCGATTTTGAGGAACGTTCGTTCGGCGTGCGCGTCGGAGACCGCCTCCGTGTATGCGTAGTGCGAACCGCCCATCACCCAGTGGCGACAGTACACCCACTTTTTCGCATACTTCGCGACAGGCGCGAGACGCTCGGCGCGGCGTTTAAGCATTTTCGCATGCCACGCCTTGTACGGCATATTAGTGGACGCGACACCGTCCTGCACTATCCAGTCCGCCTCAAGCTCGTCCAGCGCATACGCGCCGCACGCGCCCAAAACCGACGTCACGCACAAAACGGCAAACCTCAAAATATTTTCTCTCAAATGCATGGGCGAAATTATACCAAAACTTGCCACCAATCGCAACCGCCGACAGCGCCGTGCGAATGGCGGTGCAAAAGGATTTGCCGGCGTTTCCCGAAGATGTTCCCTGTTATGCTTAGCTACGCATTGGCAGCGGTGCCTTGAATAACGTCCCAGCCGGCTATGCCTAGGACGTGGGAGAATAGAACCGCTCCGGCACAGGCGTCGTAAAGCGCGTCGTGCCAAGTACGTCCGGGACAGAGCGCGTCAACGCGGGCTTGGAGTCCGAATGAACGAACGAGGTCGCCTAGCGTGTACGATTTCAGCGTGGGCCAAAGGCGACGCACGATGCGGAGCGTGTCGAACCAGGGGCCGAACGGCGCGAGCGGTGCGGACTTCACGAGAATCGTTCGTTCCGTGGCGGCGTTGTGCGCGACGAGCGGCACTCCCAGGAAACGCGAGGAAATCTCCGGCCACATTTCCATGAATGACGGCGCAGCGGCGAGTTCGCCGCGTATCTGCGCCCAGCGTCCTGGCGCACGAGGGGAGAACGGTCGGTCGGCGGGGATGCGGAAGTACGTCTCCCAGCACGTCGCGGCCACGGGAACGCCATCTACAATCTCCACGCAGCCGAGCTGCCATGGCTCGTTCGGCCAGCCCGATACGGTGCCCGTCGTCTCGAAGTCAAGCGAGACGAGGCGCATCATTCCTCATAGTCCTTCTTCAGGAAGCAGAGCCGTGCGACGAGGATCACTAGCGCGCCCACGAGGTAAAAGCCAGCAAGGGATGCAAGGCCGGTCTGCATGCTGAACGTCTGCTTCATCCAGCCGAGCACGGTGGATGAGGACGAACCGAAGATGAACGCGCAACATAGCATGATGCCTCCGGCCGACGCATGGTAGCGCGGCTTGATGACGTCGAAGAGCGCAGCGAAGAGATTTGAGTCGTACACGCCGCGGAACACGCCAAAGAGCGCCATTGCCACGCAGCAGCCGACGAGCGTATCGGCGTGCGCCATCCACCAGATGAACGGCACGGCGAGCGCGAGGCCGATGATGTTCGTCTCCATGCGGATGCCGGGACGCGTCTTCACGAGCCGGTCAGACACTCGGCTCGCCACCAGCACGCCCACGAGCGCACCAAGGTAGTGCCAGACGACAGCGAAGAGCGCCGGTGCGCCCTTCAGCCACGGCAGCCGTTCGGACAGGGCGTTGAAGTCTCCCGCAAAGACCTCCGATGTCTTGAGGTAGTCGGGCATCCACGTCTTGAACCCGATGTCCACGTAAATCATCATCCCAAAGCCAAGCGCGAGCAACAGGGCGCTCGGCTTGCCCACCATCGCCTTCACGGCCTCAACGGCAGACGCCTTCTGCTGTGCGCCGGCGACAGGCGCGGGCTTCGTGTCCTTCAGCAGGAATGCGAGCGCCACGGCCCAGACGAGGCCTATGCCGCCGAACAGGCGGAACGGCGCGCGCCAGCCATCGGCGCCGCCTTCGGCCATCCAGCCGCTCGCCCACGAGCAGCCGATGATGCCGAGGTAGAGGCCGACCTGGAGGAGTGAGAGCGCGGTCGCACGCGTCTCTTTGTGGAGCTGCGAGATGAGCGATGTGGCGGATGGGTAGTAGAACGTCTGACCGAGGCCGTTCAGTACGCCGTACGTGAGGATGAGCAGCCCCACCGTCCCAACGAAGCCGCTGCAGAAGATGCCGCAGCAGAACACGGCCACGCCTATCGTCACCATCCACTTGCGCCGGAAGAGATCGGCGGCGATGCCGGCGAACGGCACGCAGATTCCGTACATGAACGTGAACACCGTACCAACCACGCCAATCGCGGCGTCCGACACGCCGAAGCTCGTGCGGATGGATGGCAACGTGGCGGAATAGATCTGGCGCGTTCCCTGCTGGAGGAAGAACGCCACCCACAGGAGCAGCAGTGCGATCCACTTGTAGTTGTTGCGTTGCGTCATGGTGTTGTTCTCCTTTGTTGGCGTTAGGCGTCGGGCCAGAGTTCGTGGGCGAGCTCGCGGAGTTTGTACTTCTGGATCTTCTGCGAGGCCGTCATCGGAAAGATGTCCATGAAGTGAACGTACTTAGGAATCTTGAACCACGAGATCTTGTTGTGGCAGAAGTCCGCGACGTCCTCTTCCTTGATGTCCGCGCCGTCGGCGGGGATGATGAACGCGGCGGGCTGTTCGCCGTACTTCTTCGAGGGGCAGCCCACCACGGCCACGTCCTTCACGCCGGGCATCGTGCCGAGGAAGTCCTCGACCTCCTTCGGCGAGATGTTTTCGCCGCCGCGGATGATGAGGTCCTTCAGGCGGCCCGTGATGTAGTAGTAGCCGTCCGCGTCCATGCGCCCGATGTCGCCGGAGTGGAGCCAGCCCTTTTCGTCGATGCACTGCGCGGTCTGTTCGGGCATCTTGTAGTAGCCCTTCATCGTGTTGAAGCCGCGGCAGCAGATTTCGCCGTCCTTACCGATGGGGGCGAGGTCGCCGGTCTCCGGGTCGATGATTGCCACCTCCACGCCGGGCAAGGCCTGGCCGATTGTCTGGCACTTGCGCTCGATGGACGGCTCGAAGGAGCGCGTCATCGTCATCACGGGGCCGGACTCGGTGAGGCCGTAGGGGTTGCAGACCTCCTTCATGAACATGCGGTCCACGACCTG